>WYBS01000149.1 GCA_011525755.1 Planctomycetaceae bacterium | reverse complement strand
TACCGGTTTTCGAAACCGGCCCATTCGACCACTCTGGCACCTCTCCGTCGAAGCCGGTTAGTCTAAGGCCCATAAGGGGTTACGGCCAGTCTTGGTCGGGCGATGGGCCGGCGACCGACGGGCCGGAACCCCACGGAGGTGCCCCCATGAACCGAAGGGCGTTCACCGCAGTCCTCGCCGTCCTCGCCTCGGTCCCCCTCGTCGCCTTCGCCCCGGATCGCGCGGAAGGGGAAGAGCCCTCGACGGACGCCGCCCCCGCTCCGAAGGAGATCGTCGCCTCGCTCATGAAGGCGCTTCACGCCAACAAGGGGGCCGTCCGGATCGGCATGAGCGTCGCGGCCGCCGATCGCGCGACCCCCGGGGCGGCGAACCACATCGACCAGCGCATCCTCCCGCTCCGAGGCTCCTTCCTCGACAAGGAGGGACGGCTCAACGGGACCCTCGACTGGGACGTGGACCTCGGCAAGGGGACGAAGGTCGGCCTCATCCGGGCCGTCGCGCTGACGGGGCGCTTCGACAAGAAGGAGATGGGGAAGGCGATCGTCGCCGCGGGCAAGGAGCTCGGCATCGAGCTCGAGCCCGACGACAAGAACAAGGACACCTGGTTCGACGCGGGCGCCTCCGGCGTCGAGATCTGGGTCACGATCGGCGACGGCGTCGTCGTCGTCGATGCCCAGGTCCTCGTGGAGTAGACGGGCCCGAAACCGCGATCCGCGGGTAGCATCCAACTTCCATGCGCCCCTCCCCCCGCGCCCCCCTCCTCCACGCCCTGATCCTCTTGGCCGCAGGCGCGTGCTGGGCCTCGGAGCCCGAGGAAGGCAGGAAGGCCCTCCCGAAGAAGGAGTCACCGATGGTCCAGGTCCGCGTATTCAACGCCCAAGGGGAGCTCGTCGGCCCCGTCCCCTCGCCGAAGGTCGTGAAGTCCGACGCCGAGTGGAGAAAGCTCCTCACCGAGGAGCAGTACCGGATCGCCCGCGGCGCCGGCACCGAGCGCCCCTTCTGCGGCACGCTCCTCGACAACAAGCGCGAGGGGATCTACACGTGCGTCTGCTGCGGCCTCCCCCTCTTCTCGAGCGCCTCGAAGTTCAACTCCGGCACCGGCTGGCCGAGCTTCTTCCAGCCGGTCGCGAGGGAGAACGTCGCGGAGCGCGAGGACGAAAGCCACGGCATGGTCCGGACCGAGATCAACTGCGCCCGCTGCGACGCGCACCTGGGCCACGTCTTCGACGACGGCCCGCGCCCGACCGGGCTGCGCTACTGCCTCAACTCGGAGTCGCTCGCGTTCACCGACCTCGCCGACGCGAGAAAGCTCGCGGACCCGGCCGCCGCGACCGCCGCGAAGCCGACGGCGACCGCCGTCTTCGCGGGCGGCTGCTTCTGGTGCGTCGAGGCCGTCTTCGAGGAGCTCGACGGCGTCCTCGAGGCGACCTCCGGCTACGCCGGCGGCACGAAGGAGACCGCGAACTACAAGGCGGTCTGCACGGGCACGACCGGCCACGCGGAGGCCGTGCAAATCACCTACGATCCGGCGAGGATCTCCTACGTCGATCTCCTGAAGGTCCACTTCGCGACCCACGACCCGACGACCCTGAACCGGCAGGGCAACGACGAGGGCCCGCAGTACCGCTCCGCGATCTTTTTCGGAAACGACGAGGAGAAGGAGCTCGCCGAGGCCTTCCTCGCGGACCTCGCGGACGCGAAGGCATATAAGAGCCCGGTCGTGACGACGCTCGAGCCGCTGAAGGAGTTCTTCCCGGCGGAGGCGTACCACCAGAACTACGTCTGCACGAACCCCGGCCAGCCCTACGTCCGGGCGGTCGCGCTCCCGAAAGTCGAGAAGGTTCGACAGAAGTTCAAGGACCGGCTCAAGGAGACGTCCCCGCTCGCCAAATAGGCCGGATCGGGAGGGGCTCCGGGGACCCGGGGTGCCTCGGGAAGACACCCGATTCTCCCGGACGCCCTAGGGACGGCGCCTCCCCTCGCTACAATGGCGGGTGTCGGAGAACCTGGGCACCCCGCGCGAAGCGTGGATCCGCGCGCTCGTCTCGCGCGTCACGCTGGCCCGCGGCTACAAGAGCGCGCTCGGCGGCGTCCTGAAGCGCCTCTGCCGCTCGGGCGGCTGGAGCTATGCCGAAGCCTGGATCCCGACCCACGACGGCAGGGGCCTGAAGATGGGCCCCGTCTTCGCGCGGAGCCGCAGCGACGAGGTCTCCGCCTTTCGCCAGCGCGGGCGCGAGCTGGGATTCCGTCCCGGACACGGGCTCGTCGGCCAGGTCTTCCTTGCGGCGATGCCCCGGTGGGTCGCCTCGCTCGGCGCGGGCGAGAACGAGCTCCCCCGCCGCCAGGCGCTCGCGCGCGATGCGGGTTTCCTCTCCGCCGCGGCCTTCCCCGTCCTCGTGAACGACCGCCCCACCGCGGTCCTCGTCTTCTACGGCGACGAGACGCGCGAGCAGGATCCGGCGCTCGTCGACAAGGCGGGCGTGGCGCTCGCCGCCGTCGGCCCCGCGCTCGAGCAGAAGCGCGTGGAGATGAACGTGCGCGCGCAGGCGCGGCAGCACGAGGTCGTCGCGAACATCGGGCTCCGGGCGCTCGACAAGAGCACGGACATCTCCTCGCTCCTCGCCGAGGCCGCGGCGCTCGCGGCGAAGACCCTCGACGCGGACGCCGCCGCGGTGCTCGAGCTCCACGACGACGGCCGGCTCACCGTGCGCGCCGGATCGGCCTGGCCCGAGGAGGCGGCCGAGTCCACGATCTCCGAGCCCTATTTCGCGCACGTGCTCGCGGCCGGCAGGCCCGTCGCCGTGCCGAGCTTCCGCGCGAACGGCGGCGGGTTCCCCCCGCCCTCCCTCTTCGCCCCGCTCGGGGCGCGGAGCGCGGCCACGGCCGTCGTCCCCGGCCGCGCGCGCCCGCTCGGGCTCCTCTGCGTCGTCGCGAAGGATCCGCGCCGCTTCCCGGAGGACGCGTTCCTCCGCGCGCTCGCGCACGTCCTCGGCGTGGCGATGGAGCGCGACCGGGCGGAGCGCGACCTCGAGCGCGAACGCGCGCGGCTCGCCGCGGAGCTCGAGGCGTCGCACGAGAAGCTCCGCCAGGCGGACCGGCTGCGCGCGATCGCCACGCTCGCGAGCGGCATCACGCACGACATGAACAACGTGATGCTGCCCGCGCTCTGCCGGCTCGACGCGATCGAGGCGGCGGGGCTCCCGGCCTCCGCGGCGAGGGAAATCGAGGGGGTCCGGGGGGCGTTCGACAAGCTCCGGAAGCTCGCGCGCGGCCTCCAGCTCGTCGCGACGAACCCGGAGAACGGCGTCTCCTTCCCGGCCTCGACGCGGCTCGAGCCCTGGTGGCGCGAGGTCGGCGGGCTGCTCGCGCTGGCGCTCCGCCGCGACGTGCACCTCACCGCGACCTTCCCGGAGGGGCTGCCGCCCGTCGCCGCGGCGCCGCCGCAGCTCACGCACGCGGTCTTGGGGCTCGTGCACATCCTCGGCGAGGGATTCGGGGGGCCGGGGCGGATCCTCGTCCGGGCCGAGGCCGACGGGCCCCGCTTCGTGCGGCTCACGGTCGCCGACGCCTCGCCCGAGCCGCACGCGCGCCCGATCGAGCCGCTCGAGAAGAGCACCGCCGCCGTGCGGGCCTTCGCCGTGGCCCAGGGCGGCTCGCTGGAGCTCGCGCCCAGCGAGGTGGCGCTCCGCCTGCCGGTCGCGCCGACGGCCGCCGACGCGCGGCC
Organism: Planctomycetaceae bacterium; assembly: GCA_011525755.1. Lineage (GTDB taxonomy): Bacteria > Planctomycetota > PLA2 > PLA2 > PLA2 > PLA2. The sequence goes on along the minus strand of WYBS01000149.1, from coordinate 48,331 downwards.
CGCGGCGCGGGCCCTTCCCCGGCGGGCCGAGATCTCCGTGAAGGACGCCCGCGCAGCCGCGTTCGTGACCTCGCTCCTCTCCTCGGCGGGGTTCGAGGTCGCCTCGCGGCGCGACGGCAGCGTCCTCGCCGTCTGGGACGGCAACGAGGACCCCGCGGCAGTCCGCCGCTACCTGAACGAGAACACATCCCGGCGCGTGCTCCTCCTCGGCGCGCCGCGGTCCCCCGCGCCCCGCGGCGCGAGCGTCGTCAGCGAGCCCAACAACCTGGAGGCGGTCCGGCGCACGCTCGGCACGATGGTCGAGGAGCTCCTGGAGATCACCGATGATTCGATCCGAACGGACGCGGGTCCTCTGCGTCGATGACCACGAATTCCTTGCGGACGGCCTGAAGGCGCGCATCGCCCTCACCGACGACCTCGAGTTCGTCGGCTGGCTGCCGACGGCGGAAGGGCTGCTCGGGAAGCTCAAGGAGACGGGCGCGCAGGTCGTGCTGCTCGATCTCGAGATGCCCGGGCCCGACCCGTTCGAGGCGATCGAGGACGTGCGGCGCCGCTACCCCGACACGAAGGTGCTCGTGCTCTCGGCGCACGTCCGCGACCACTACTTCGAGAGCGCGGTCGCGGCGGGCGCGTGGGGCTACCTCTCGAAGGGGGACAAGCCGGAGTTCCTCGTCGGCGCGATCCGGAAGGCCGCGCGCGGGGAGTTCGCGTTCAGCCCCGAGGTCGAGGAGCGCTGCTGGATCCCGAGCCGGCAGGGCGGCGAGGCGCGCACGTCGCGCCTCTCCGGGCTCACGAACCGCGAGCAGCAGGTCCTGAGGCTCATCGGGCGCGGGATGTCGCGGGCGGAGATCGCGCGGGTGCTCCACCGGAGCCCGAAGACGGTCGATGCCCACCAGACCGCGATCATGAACAAGCTCGACATCCACGACCGCGTGGATCTCGTGCGCTACGCGATCCGGGAGCGGCTCGTCGAGCCGTGATCCGGGCCGGGAAAGCCGCAGGAGCCCGGAACCGCGGAATCGCCTGGATAGAGCGGCCGGGGCCCGCCTGTCGCCGCAGGGACCGAGCCCGCTTGGATGACGGAACGGACGTCCTGCCGGCCGGGGCGCCGCCGCGGCTCCATGACCGCCCGGCGGCCCCAGGAAAAAGAGCCCGGCCCACGCGCGGAGGTAGCGCTGATGGGCCGGGCGTCAGGAGAAAGCCAAATACCGGTGGCGGGTTCTTCTGCGGGTACGGGCAACGTGTGCCATCCGGCATGTTGGCGGTGGACGTCCATCTCAACCCGGAACGCCCACCCCGGCTATAGGGAAAACACACGAAAGGCGGCGGGCCCCCCGCCGAAGCGGAAGAGCCCGCCGTCGAGGCCCTATCCCCTCGCCTCCGCCGCCGGGGCCGGCGTCGTCACGAGCTGGGCATCGAACCCCTCGAGCGTCTTTCCCGCCTCCTTCCACGCGGGCGAGAGCAGGATCCCGCAGCAGCTCTTCTCCGAGGGCGTCGCGGGGGCGACGAGCGTGTAGCGCCGATCCTCGATCAGCCGCGCGCCGCCATCCTCGATCACCTCCTTCTTCGCGCGCACGATCGGATCCTCGTCCTCCTTCGGCTCGATCCGCCGGAAGGAGACGATCTCGAGGCTCCACTTCGCGTCGGTGCCCTCGGCCGGAAGCTGCCGGACGAGCAGCGTCTGCGATCCGCGGATGCGCGCCTCCGCCCCCTCGACCGGCTTCAGCTGCGGCCACTCGCGCTCGGCCTTCTTCTCGGCGGGCTTCCAGGTCACGAGCGAGAAGCCCGTGATCGCCCCTTCCTTGTCGGTCCGAGCGACGATGGCCAGCTTGTACCTCTCGATCCCTTCCGCGGGCAGCCGGAAGGTCGCCCGCTGCTCCTCGCCGCCGATCGACCGGGCGAGGAACGCCGGAGCGTCCTCCCCGCCGTCGCCGAACGAGAAGAGGATCTTCCCCGCGCCCTCCATCTCGGTGACCTCGGGGACCATGACGTCGCCGGCAAGCGCGACGACGCCCGCGACCGCGAGGCAAAAGAGCAGCGCGCATCGGACCACTCCGCGTCTCTGCATGGCAATCACCTTTCTCGGCGGGCTCCCCCGAAGCCTCCCGCGGCCTCGCGGGGCACGCCGGGTTGACATCGAACGTAGCGCCGCCGGGCAGGGGGCCTATCCGGAAACCGCCTGCTTCGGGCGCCCCCGGACCCCCTAGGGATCGCGCCCGAACGGGGCCCTGCGATAGGATTCGTGGCATGGACACGGAGCGGCAGCCCGAGGACACGAGGGGCCTCCTCCACGACCTGTCGAACGTCGTGGCGGGGCTCGTCCGGCTCGCGGAGACCGCGCTCCGGAACCTCGAGCCCGGCCACCCGGCGCGCGAGGACATCCTCGCGATCGCCGCCGCCTGCGGGCAGGCCGCGGAGCTGGTCCGGGAGGCGGTCGAGGGCGCCCCGCCCCCGGGCGGCGGGTCCGAGCTCAACACGCTCGCGGCCGGCCAGGTCGAGGTCGCTCGCCGCACCCACGGCGCGCGCGTCCGGCTCATGGCATCGAAGGATCCCCTGCGCGTGCGCATGGCGCCCGCGGAGCTCCGGAGGGTCCTCGACAACCTCATCCTGAACGCGCTCGACGCCGTCGAGGAGAACGAGGGCGAGGTCGTCGTCCGGATCGGGAGGGGCCCCGGGGACCGCGCGCTCCTCGAGGTGCGCGACGCGGGCCGCGGCATGGACGCGCCGACGCTCGCGCGCGTCTTCGAGCCCGGCTTCACGACGAGGCCGGGACGGGGCCACGGGCTCGGCCTGAAGGTCGTGAAGGACCTCGTCGAGAAGCACGGCGGCGACGTGCGGGTCACGAGCGCGACCGGCCTCGGCACGTCGGTCCGGATCCTTCTGCCCTTCGCGCCCCCGGCGCGCGGGTCGGGCACGATCCTCCTCGTGGACGATCACGTGGAGGTCCGGCGGAGCATGAAGGGCGTGCTCGCGGACAGCGGCTACCGGGTCCTCGAGGCGGGCGACGCGAAGGGGGCGCTCCGCCTCCTCGACGCGGGCGTGGACCTGCTTCTCACCGACATGAAGCTCCCGGACATGGACGGCACGGAGCTCGCGGCGGCGGCCACGGCCGCCCGCCCCGGCTTGAAGGTCGCGCTCATGTCGGGCTACGCGTGGCCGCGCGAGCCCGGCACCGAGATCCTCGTGAAGCCGGCGGACCCCGACGAGCTGCGCGAGCGGGTCCGCTCGATGCTCGAGGGGTAACCATCCGCCGCCGGGCTCCGTTCGCAGGGGACGGAGGTACTGGCGGTGCGAACGCTCCTGCTGCTCCCGGTCGCGTTGCTCTTCTCCCTCCCGGCCTTCGCGGGCAAATCCGGGCGGATCGAGCTCGGCCGCCGGCTCTTCATGGACCCGACGGTCAGCCGGGCCGCGCGCTTCTCCTGCGCGTCGTGCCACTCGCCCGAGCACGGCTTCAGCGACCCGCGCGTGCTCTCCGAGGACGAGAACGGGACGACCGCGCGCCACTCGCAGCCGCTCCTCGACCTCAGGGACGGCGCCGGCATGCACTGGGACGGCGAGTTCTTCACCGTACGCGAGCTCCTCGTCGCGCGGCTCGCGCCGACGGCGGACGCGCAGGCGCAGGCCGTCGCGCTCGCGGCGCGCCACTTCTCCGCCGCGCGCGGGGAAGGCGGCGACGAGACCGCGTTCGGCGAGCGCATCCGGCAGCTGCGGCCGCCGTCGTGGATCGCCGCCGGTGCGCCGACGGTCACGTTCGCGGCGCCGCTCGCGCGCCGTCTCGAGGAGGAGGGGCGCTACGCGGCCGGCTTCCGCGCCGCCTTCGGCTCGCCGCGCGTGACGACCGACCGGCTCGTCGACGCGATGGAGGCCTACGTGCTCTCGCTGCGCTCGGGCACGAGCGCGTACGACCGGGACGACCTCTCCCCCGCCGCGCGCCGCGGCCTCGCGCTCTTCCGCGGGAAGGCGGACTGCGCCTCCTGCCACGCGGGCGAGCGCTTCACGGACGACCGTTTCCACAACACGGGCGTCGCGTTCGTCGCGGGAAGCCCGGTGGACGCCGGCCGCGCCGGCCGCTCGTTCGTGGCGAGGGACCGCGCGCGCTTCAAGACGCCGTCGCTCCGGGACGTCGCGCGCCGGGCGCCCTACATGCACGACGGCAGCTTCCCGACGCTTCTCGACGTCGTCGTCTACTACAACCGCGGCGGGACGAGGAACGAGGGGCTCGACCGGCACATCCGCCCGCTCGGCCTCGAGCGGGGCGAGGTCGACGACCTCGTCGCGTTCCTCGAGTCGCTCACGAGCGACGAGCGGCCCGGCCTCGGCCGGGCGGTCGCGCACCGGAGCGACACGCGCATCCGGATCGAGGATCTCAAGGGCAAGCCGGTCGAGGGTCTGCGCGTGGAGCTCACGCCCTATGGCGACAGGCTGGGATCGGAGGGGGCTCCGGGGGCCGGACCGGCGGCGATGACGGCGACCACGGACAAGGCGGGCGTCCTCTCGTTCCGCTTCCCCAGATCGACGCACGTCATGCTCTCGGCCGAGGGCCTCGCGATCGGCGAGGGACAGCCTCTTCCCGACTGCGTCCGCGAGGCGAGGCTCATCGCGGCGCCGAAGGGCGCGACGGCCGTCCGGCTGAAGGGCCGGGGACTCCCGAAGAGGCTCGTCGGGCGGAGCGACAGGAACGACGAGATCGTCCTCGACCGCGTGCGACGGCTCGGGGCGAACGAGGCGCTCTACGTCGCGGACCGCCCGCCCGGGGAGAGCATCGTGGTCGTGTTCGAGAACCTTCCGCGCGGGCTCGTGTCGCGCCGCTACCCGCTCGGGATCGGCAAGGGCTTCTCCGAGGCGATCGACCTGAGGCCGGACCCGACGCCGCCGCCGCGGCCCGCGTCCACGGGCGCGGTCTCGACGCGCGCGCGCGAGCGGGTGCGTGAGGCGGCGGCGCCCTCGCCGGCCGACGACCGCGAGTCCCCTCCCCGGGGCCCCTCCCCTTCGTCCGGCTAGCCGGGCTTGCCGAAGAGGCGCTTCAGCCCCTTCGTCGAGAGGTGCCAGGCGAGAAGATGCGGCGGCATCCGGAGCCAGTGCGAGCGCACGTAGAGGAGCCACCGCCGGAACCCGCCGCCCGGGCGGTCGGGGTCCACGGGCAGGAGCGCCGCGGGGACGAGCCGGTCCATCAGCGCGAGCGCGAGACGGCCGGGGCGGTGCGCCCCCGCGGCCGCGAGCGCGTCCGCCGGCACAGGCGTCCCGAGGAAACGCTTCGCGTACCGGAGCGTGTAGAAGAGCGGGCGGCCGAGGTTCAGGCCGCCCGCGCGCGGGAGGAGCTCGTCCCAGAACGCGGGATCCCTCGCGAAGTGGCGCAGCAGGTCGTCGAGGTCGACGAGGTCCCGGAGCCCGCCGTCGAGGCTTCCGTCGTGGAAGAGGTGCGCCGCCCCGTGCAGGACCATGTCCGTCGGGCGGAGGACGTGCACGGGGCCGCCGCCCCGGAGCGGCGTCGCGCCGCGGATCAGCTCCGCCGCGTCGGGCCGGAGCCGGCTCGTCTCCGGCAGGATCGTGTGGTGGACGTCGATCGTCGAGTGGCGGCGCGCGTGGCGGAGCGGCGGGAGTTCGTGCATGTAGCGGCGGTAGTACCTCTGGTCGTAGGGATCGACCTTCAGCGGCTGCCAGCCGTGGGCGAGGAGCGCCTGCTCCACCTCGCCGATCCGCGCCTTCGGGACGAGGATGTCCACGTCGTCGGCGAGGCGCCCGCGGGCGACCGGGAGCCCCGACATGAGGTACGCGGCGCCCTTCAGGAGCACGACGGGCGTGTCCACGCCCCGGAGCGCGGCCGCGATCCGGTCCACCTCCCAGCGCGCGCCGCGGTCGTGCGTGTCCGACATCGTCGCGTAGGCGAGAAGCCGGGCGCGCACGGGCTCGACGACCTTGTCCAGGAGCCCCCGGTCGAGGAGCGTCGCGGCGAGCCGCGCGTGGAGCTTCCCCGCGCGCGCCTGCCTCAGCAGGAGATCCCACGAGGCCGCGTCGAGGCCCGCCGCCGAGGCGGGATCGAGGATCGCGTCGAGGAGCGGGCCGGCCATGGGGCGGATGAGCCTACCGCAGATCTATCCCGCGGGCTCCGACGCGAGGCGCTCGAACGCCGCGACCGCCTCCGCGAGCTCGCCGTACTCGAACTCGAGGCACCGGCACCGGTCCACGAGCGCCGCGAGCGTCTCGAATCCGCGGAGGCCGAGCGCCGCGTAGTTGAGGCCGTGGTCCGCGCAGCGGAGGAACGCGTCGGCGCGGCCGTGCGGCGCGAACCGCGCCGGGACGCCCCGCCGCCACGACGGGAACACGATCCACGCGGGCGTCGCGGGCTCCCGCGCGCGCCGCACCGCGTCGGCCGGCGGCCGCAGGTGCGCGACCGTGCCCTTGACGGTCCCGTGCCAGAGAGGTCCGAACTTCGCCTCGGGGACGAACCGCCGGATCACCTCGATCGACTCCTCCTTGAGCCCGATCGGACGCGGGATCGGGAGGACCATCCCGTCCGACGGGCGGAGGAGCGCCATCTCGTCGGAGAGCAGCCGCCATCCGCGGTGCGCGAGCGCCGCGCAGAGCGTGCTCTTGCCGACGCCCGGCTTCGCGGGCATGAGGAGCGCGCGCCCGTCGCGCTCGAGGACCGCCGCGTGGAGGATCAGGTACTCGTGCCCCGCACCCCCGAAGCACCAGTTGAGCCCCCACTCGAAGAGCGGCATCGTGAGATCGCCGGGATAGGGCTCGAAGAGCGGCCAGCCGTCGAGCAGGAAGAGCGCCTGGCTTCGGATCCAGCGGCGGATCCCCCGCGGCGGGACGATCGCGACGTGGAAGTCCGCGAATCCTCCCTCCTCGATCTCGTGGTCCAGGTAGACGCAGTGGATCGCGTCCGCGAGCTCCTTGTAGGTCGTGCGGAGCGAGGTCACGAACGGGCCCGTGCGGAGCCTCACGCCCTCGCCGCGCAGACGCTCGCGGAACGCGGGCGGGTCGAGATCCTCCACCCTCATGCGCGCTCCACGACGCCCAGGTCCTCGAGCTCCGCGAGGAGTCGCTCGAGGAGCGCCACGTCGGCGCCGCCGCCCGAGGCGCGGACCATGGCCGGGACATCGCTCGGTCCTTCGCGCAGGAGCAGCAGCGCGGCGCCGGTCGCCGGCTCGAGCAGGTGCGTGTCGCCCGACGGCGCGTGGAAGACGATCACGCCGTCCTCCCACGAGCGCGCGTGGAGCGAGGACGGGTCGCGAAGGCGCCAGACCGTCAATCGTGGCGGCGGCGCCGGTGACGTCCGCGGCGGCCGCGCTGGGTCTTGGGCCCCGTCAGGGCTCCGCCGGCCCCGCCCGACATGTTGCCCGACGTGCCGCCGGAGCCGCCCGGCGTGCTCTGCGCGAACGACTTGCCGGGCAGAGTCAGGAGCAGCGGGACACCGAGGACCACGCTCCTCTTGAGCAGGTTCCTCCTGCGCACGACCGCCGCCTCGACCGTCTCGCCCCTCGTCTCGTTCTGCTTGTCGTTCATTTTCCAACCCTATGTAGCTCAGACTCTTTGCCCTTATAGCCCGGTCCTTCCGGGGGCGCAACGGCGCCTGCACGGTGAAAAAAAGCGATCTTTCCGCGAGTGTCCATCCGGATGCACACGCCATGCCCGAGCCGCCGGCCGCGGGCGAGGAATCCGCGCCGCCGGCCCGTTCCGGGACACCGGCAGGGATGGGAGGGGGCCGGGGGGAGGGTCGAACCGCGCCCCGCCCTCGCCGTTCCTCAAGGGATGCGGCACGGTGCCCTCGCCCTCGCGGTCCTCACGGGCTGCGCGCGCCCCGCGCACGAGACCGAGCCTGCCCCGGAGCCGAGGGCCGAGCCCCTCCCCGCGCGGGAGGCGCCCGCAGAGCCGGCTTCGCCGACGCCCCCCGCGGAGCCGGCGCCGGTGGAGGAGAAGCCGCCCGCCGTCCCTGCGTCGAGGCGCGCCATGGGCAAGTACGACCCGCCGGCCACGCTCGGCCACCTCGACGCGACGCCCGTGGAGCTCCGGAAGGAGATCGACAAGCTCGTCGCGATCCTCCTCGATCCGACCGCAGGCCGCGACTCGCTCGAGGCGAAGACGAGGCTCGCGGCGATCGGCAAGCCCGCGTTCCTCCCGATCCTCGGCAAGATGGCGGCGATCCGGGACACGATCACGGATGTCGACTCGATGGAGGAGCGGCTCGTCGAGTCCGCGCTGCTGCTCGCGGACCAGTGCCTGCGCGAGATGGACGGCTATCTCGACGCGAAAGGCAAGGCGTGCATCCGGCCGGGCACGGACTGGAAGTACATCAAGTACATCCTCATCCTCCACTACCGCCGCTGGTGCGACGGCCTCGGCGGGACGCCGCTCCATGACCTCGACGCGATGCCCGGCCCGTTCGATCCCCAGAAGGCGCCGGCCGGGCCGGACTGATCCCCCGCGCGGCACCTGCCCGCGAAGCTACCGCGGCGGCTGGAGGACCATGCGGCACTCGCCGCCGGTGCCCGCGGCGAGGCCCTCCACGAACATCCTCATGAGCCGCAGGTCCTCGGCGAGGTTCGGCATGCCGCGGTCGAGGTCCTCGAGCGTGAGGCCGACCGTGTGGATGACCGCGCCGCGGTAGCGGTTCCACACCTTGACGCACGCGAGGATCCCCTCGGGCGACGCGAAGGGCCCGTGGCTCGGCTGCCCGTCGGAGAGCAGGAAGATCGTGTCGAACTGCGGGTTCCTCGAGAAGGCCCTCTCGAGAGCGTCGTAGACGTAGGTGTCCCCCTCGGGATCCTTGAGGTTCCTCTCCGCCCACGCGATCGCGGCCTGCACGTTGCGGGCGTCGGCCAGGACCTCCGCCTCCTGCCACGCGCGGACCTTCGTCGAGAAGAGGATCACGTTGAAGAGGCTCCCCCTCGGCATCTCCTTGAGCACGCGGACGAGCTCTCTCCTCGCCACCTCGATCCGCTTCGGCTCCTTGCGCCAGGGCCAGCTCATCGACCCCGACACGTCCACGAGGAACAGGATGCGGTCGGAGTTGATGGAGAGGCCGTAGTACTGCGCGAAGGTGATCCTTTTCGCCGCGTCCGCGGCGTCGCCCCCCTCGCGCGTCCTCAGCCACTCCCGCCACGCCGACGCGTCGTGGCCGAAGTCGGGACCGCAGAGCTTCCTGAGCGCGAGCCGCGCGGCCTCGCGCGTGCGCAACCGCTGGTCCTCCCCGAGCAGCGCGACGAGATCGGGCACAAGGGCCTCGAGCATGGCGCCGGCGGATGCCGCGATCGCGGCGCGGCGGACGCCCGGCTCCGGGTCCTCGAGCAGCGCGCGCACGGCGGCGAGGCTCTGCTCGTCGCCCGACGCGAGGCCGGGGAGCGTCTCCGCCGCCGCGAGCCGCACGCGGAAGTCCGCGTGCGCGGCCGCGGAGAGGAGCGCCGCCCGCGCCCCCGGACCCCCCATGACTCCGAGCGCCCGGGTCGCCTCGTTCAGGATGGCGACGTCCTCGCTCTTCCCGTGGATCGCGAGGACCTTCGCGGCCGCCTCCGCCGCCTTCAGGCGCCGGAGCGCCTCGAGGCACGCGCGCAGGACCTCGGGCTGCTTCGTGTCGAGGGCCTCCGCGCCGAGCCACGCGATCACGTCGGCTCGCTTCGTGCCGGCGAAGGCGTCGGCGAGCGCCTGCGCGATCGCGGGCTCCGGCCTCCGCTCGACGAGCTTCAGGAGATCCTTCGCCGTGTCGAGGTCGAGGAGCCTGCCGAGCGAGAGGATCGAGAGGAGCCGCTCGTCGCCCGACCGCGACGTGCGCACGAGCTGGAGGAGCGCCTTCCGGGACCGGTCGCAGTCGCAGCCGCCGAGGGAGCGCAGGATGTCGAGGCGGCGGTCGAAGGCCTTCCACCCCTCCACCGGGCGGAGCTGCTGGTACTCGGTCCAGAGACGCCTCGCGTCCTCCTCGGCGCCCCCTGCGGCCGCGGGGCCGAGGAGGGCGAGGCAGAGGAACGCCCGCCGGGAGCCCATTCCGCCTTATCCTACGCGCCCTTCCCCCCACCCCCTTCCCTTCCGTCCCCCACGTCCCATATATTTTATGGGAACGGAGAAAAGAACCATGGGCAAGACACCCCCCGGCCAGACTCGCGAGAAGGTCTTCCGCTTCGTCCAGGAGAAGCTCCTCGAAGGCCGTCCCCCCACGATGGCGGAGATCCGGGACCATCTCGGATTCCGCTCGGCACAGACGGCGCGCGAGCATCTCGAGCGGCTCGCGCGCGACGGCCGTCTCGAGAAGATGCCCGGCGCGCGCGGGTACCGCGTGGTCGGCGGGGCGCAGGCGGCGGCGGTGCCCGTGGTGGGCCGCGTCGTCGCGGGCGGGCTCTCGTTCGCGGCCGAGGACATCGACGGGTACGAGGCGGTCGAGGGCGGCCACGGCCTCTTCGGCCTGCGCGTGCGCGGCCAGAGCATGCGCGACGCGGGAATCCTCGACGGCGACCTCGTCCTCGTGCGGCAGCAGGCGACGGCGAAGAACGGCGACATCGTCGTCGCGCTCGTCGGCGACGAGGCGACGGTGAAGGTGCTCCACCGCGGCGGCAAGCGAATCGAGCTGCGGCCGAGGAACCCGGCCTTCCGCCCCATCGTGCCGAAGGAGCTGCGCATCCTCGGCAAGGTCGTGGAGGTGCGGAGGCGCGTCACGTGAGCCTTCCCGCGCGCGTCGCGGCGGGGGCAGGAGGCCTCCGCCACGAGCCGTCGGCGTGGACGCTGGAGGGGCTTTCGGGCCGCCTCGTCGAGATCTCGGGCGCCGAGGACTCGGCCTCGCTGACGGTCGCGCTCGGCCTCGTCCGGCAGGCGCAGCTCCTGGGCGAGCCCGCGGCGTGGGTCACGCCCGTGACGGAGACCTTCTTCCCGCCGGACGCGGCGGCGGGCGGCATCGACCTCGCGGCCCTCGCGATCGTGCGCGTGCCCGACCCGGGGGCGCTCCCGCGCGCCGCCGACCAGCTCGCGCGCTCGGGCGGCTTCGGCCTCGTCGTCGTCGACCTCGGCGCGGCGCGCCTGCCGCTCGCGGCGCTCTCGCGGCTCCTCGCCCTCGCGGGAAAGCACGGCGTCCTGATCCTCTTCCTGACCGACAAGAGCGACCGCGCGCCGTCGATCGGCTCCCTCGTTTCGCTCCGCTGCCACGCGCGCCGGCGGCGGACGGGACCCGACGAGTTCGCCTGCGAGGTGGTGGTCATGAAGGACAAGCGGCGCGCGCCGGGCTGGACGCACACGGAGGTGTGCGGCGGGCCGCCGGGATTGATGTAGGGGGGGGTCCGGGGGCATGGCACCTGGCGGCGGCCCCCGCCCCCCCCACCGATGACCTCCCATGAGCCGCCTCGCCTGCGTCGAGATCCGCGACTTCCCGCTCCAGCTCCTCCTGAAGCGCGAGCCCGCGTTCCAGGGGCGCCCCGTGGCCGTCGTCGAGGCGGACCGGCCGCAGGCGCGGATCCTCTGGGCGGACGAACGCGCGCGGGCGTGCGGCATCCTGCCCGGCATGCGCTACGCCGCCGGGCTCGCGCTCGCCTCGCATCTCTGCGCGGGCGTCGTGACGGCGCAGGAGATCGAGAAAGGCGTTCTTGATGTCGCAAGAAAACTCCGCGCGTTCGGGCCCGACGTCGAGCCTTCGGAGAAGGATCCCGGCGTCTTCCGGATCGGCAGCCGGGGCCTCGACCTCCTCTACCCCTCGCTGCGGCTCTGGGCGGTGCGCATCCGCGGCGCGCTCCTCGAGGCGGGCCTCCGCGCGGCCGTGGTGGTCTCGTTCCGCCGCTTCGCGGCCTACGCGCTCGCGCGCGCGCTGCCGGAGCCGCGCGCGTGGGTGCTCGCGAGCCCGGAGGAGGAGCACGCGCGGCTGAAGCGCGTCCCGCTCGCGCGGCTTTCCCTCCCGCCCGACGCTCGCGACGCGCTCCTCGCCCTCGGCGTGCGGACGGTCGGCGACCTCCTGCGGCTGCCCCCCGCGGGGCTTCTCGATCGCTTCGGCGAGGAGGTGTTCCACGTCTTCCGCGCGGCCTCGGGCAGGGACGACCTGCCGGTCCAGCCCGCGGCCGCCGAGGAGACGCTCCGCGAGGAGGCGATCCTCGACGACGGCGAGAGCGACGTCCAGCGCCTCCTCTTCCTCCTGAAGCCGATGCTCGACCGGCTGCTCGGAAGGCTCGCGGCGCGGCGGGAGGCGCTCGCGGCGCTCGTCCTCGAGCTGAAGCTCGATCGCGGGCCCGGCCGCGTCGAGCGGCTGAAGCCCGCGGCGCCGACGCTCGACGCGCGGCAGATCCTCGACCTCGTGCTCCTGCGCCTCTCGTCGATCTCGCTCGCCTCCGGTGTGATCGAGGTGGGGATGGTCGCGGAAGGGGAGAAGGCGACGGCGGCGCAGCTCGACCTCTTCGCCGCGAAGGTGCGCCGCGATCCCGCCGCGCAGAAACGCGCCTTCGCGCGGCTGCGCGCGGAGTTCGGCGACGGCGCGATCGCGCGGGCTGGGCTCCGCGAGGGGCACCTCCCGGAGGCGTCGTTCGAGTGGCTGCCGCTCCCGGAGCTCCCGGCGCCGAGGCCGCGCCTTGTCCGGCGCACGCTCGTGCGGCGGCTGAGGCTCCCGCCGTCCCCGCTCCCCCACCGCCCGCGCCACGAGGAGGACGGCTGGCAGCTTCGCGGCCGCGGCGACGCGGCGGTGGACGACCTGAAGGGCCCTTACATCCTCTCGGGCGGCTGGTGGCGCGGCGGCGTCGCGCGGGAGTACTACTTCGCCCGCACGAGGCGCGAGGAGTGGCTCTGGGTCTTCCGCGACACCAACCGCCGCCGCTGGTACCTCCACGGAAGAGTGGAGTAAGTAGGTCAACGGTTAATGTGCCAGATGCGCGCAAACCGTTTGGACACCGTGACTTGCGCTTCCCATGGTGCGGAACTCGTTCCGCACCCTGCGGAGCCGTGTGGGGACGGATGCCCACCTACGTCCCCCTCTGGTGCAAGAGCAACTTCTCCTTCCTCGAAGGGGCGAGCCACCCCTCCGAGCTCGTCGAGCGCGCGCACCACCTTGGCCTCGAGCATCTCGCGCTCACCGACCGCGACGGGGTCTACGGCATCGTCCGCGCCCACGTCCGCGCGCGCGAGCTCGGCGTCCGGCTGATCGTCGGCGCGCAGGTGACCGTCGGCGAGAGCCCGAACGCGTCCCCTCTCCCCCGCACCCCCTCACCCCTCCTCCTTCTGGCGCAGGACCGCGGCGGGTACGGAAACCTCTGCCGCCTCCTCACGACCGGGCGACGCCGCTCGCCGAAGGGCTCGTGCTCCGTCACGCTCGACGAGGTGCGCGCGCACGCGGCGGGGCTCCTCGCCCTCTCCCGGGATCCGTCGCCGCTCAAGGAGGCGTTCGGCGACCGGCTCTACGCGCTCGTCGCGCGCCACCGCGAGGCCAGCGAAGCGCTCGCCGAGCAGGCGCTTCTCGACGAGGCGAGGCGCGAAGCGATCCCGACGGTCGCCGCCGTCGAGGTCCTCTACCACACCCCCGCGCGCCGCCCGCTCCAGGACGTGCTCGCCTGCCTCCGGCATGGGAAGACCCTCGCCACGGCGGGCCGCGCGCTGAAGCCGAACGCGGAGCACGCGCTTTCGGCGCCGGTCGCGTTCGAATCGCTCTTCGAGGACGACCCCTCGCCGGTCGCGCGCACGCGCGAGGTCGCGGAGCGGTGCACGTTCTCGCTCGGCGAGATCCGCTACCGCTACCCGTCGGAGCGCCTCCCCGACGGCAAGACCTCCGCGCAGTGGCTGGAGGAGCTCTCCTGGCGAGGCGCCCGGGAGCGCTATCCGGATGGGGTCCCGGGGAAGGTGCGCGACCTGCTCCGGAAGGAGCTCGCGCTCATCGAGGAGCTCGACTACTGCGGCTACTTCCTCACGATGTGGGAGATCGTCCGTTTCTGCCGGGAGCGCGGGATCCTCTGCCAGGGGCGCGGCTCGGCGGCGAACTCGGTCGTCTGCTACTGCCTCAAGGTCACCGCCGTCGACCCGGCGCGGATCGACCTCCTCTTCGAGCGGTTCCTCTCCAGGGAGCGCGCGGAGCCGCCGGACATCGATCTCGACATCATGCACGAACGGCGCGAGGAGGTGATCCGCCACGTCTACGAAAGGTACGGCCGCGACCGCGCGGCGATGGTCGCGAACGTGATCCGCTACCGGCAGCGCTCGGCCGTGCGCGACGTGGGCAAGGCGCTGGGCATCGCGGAGACCTCGCTCGATCGCGTCTCGAAGCTCATCGCGTACGGCGACGACGTGGACGGGCCGCGCCTGCGCGAGGCCTCGCTCGACCCGGAGAGCCCCGCATGCCGCCACCTCGTCGCGCTCGCCGCGGAGATCGAGGACTTCCCGCGCCACCTCTCGATCCACCCTGGCGGCTTCCTCCTCGGCCACGAGCCGGTCCACGACCTCGTGCCGGTCGAGAACGGCGCGATGGAGGGGCGCACGGTCATCCAGTGGGACAAGGAGGACGTCGAGGACCTGGGCCTCTTCAAGGTCGACCTCCTGGGGCTCGGCGCGCTCACCCACATCGACCGCACGCTGAAGCTGATCGGAGACCCACGCCTCTCCCTCGCGACGATCCCCGAGGGCGACGAGCAGACCTACGACATGATCTGCCGCGCGCAGACGGTCGGCGTCTTCCAGATCGAGAGCCGCGCCCAGATGGCGATGCTGCCGCGACTCAAGCCCCGGAACTTCTACGACCTCGTGATCGAGGTGAGCATCGTGCGGCCGGGTCCGATCACGGGCGGGATGGTCCACCCCTTCCTGCGGCGGCGCAAGGGCGAGGAGCCGGTCACCTACCCGCACGAGAGCCTTGAGCCCGTGCTGAGAAAGACCCTCGGCGTGCCCCTCTTCCAGGAGCAGGTCATGCGGCTCGCCGTCGTCGCCGCGGACTACACGCCGGGCGAGGCCGACCAGCTGCGTCGCGACATGGCCGCGTGGCGAAAGACCGGCCGGATCGAGCGGCACCGCGAGCGCCTCGTCCGCCGCATGGAGGAGAAGGGCATCGCACGCGACTTCGCGGAGCAGGTCTTCGAGCAGATCCGCGGCTTCGGCGAGTACGGATTCCCGGAGAGCCACGCGGCGTCGTTCGCGCTCATCGCCTACGCGACCGCGTGGCTCAGGCGCCACTACCCTGCGGAGTTCACCTGCGGCCTCATGAACGCGCAGCCGATGGGGTTCTACGCGCCCGCGACGATCCTTCAGGACGCGAAGCGGAGCGGCGTCGGGATCAGGCCCGTCGACGTGCAGAGGAGCGACTGGGAATGCACGCTCGAGGAGGGCGAGGTCCGCGTCGGCCTCAGGTGGGTGAAGGGGCTCGGGGAGGAGGGAGGGCGAAGGATCGTCGCGGAGAGGCCCTACCGTTCGCTCGAGGAGTTCCGGCTGAAGACCGCGCTCGGCAAGGACGCGCGGGCGCGGCTCGCGGAGGCGGGCGCCCTGCGCTCGCTCGGCGGCGACCGCCGCGATGCGCTCTGGGAGATGGCTCGGGAGGCGACGCCCACCGCGCTTCCCCTCGACTTCGCGGAGCGTGCGCCGGGGTTCGCCCCGCTCACCGCGATGGAGGAGGTGTCGTGGGACTTCCGCGCGACAGGGCACTCCGCGCGCGATCATCCGCTCGGCCCCCTGCGCGGGCGGCTCGAGGCGCTCGGCCTCCCCGACGCGCGCGCGCTCAACGCGATGCCGCACGGACATCGCGCACGCTATGCAGGGCTCGTGATCTGCCGGCAGCGGCCCGGCACGGCGAAGGGCGTCACGTTCATGACCCTCGAGGACGAGACGGGCTTCGTGAACCTCGTGATCTGGCCGGACGTCTTCGCGCGCCACGAGCTTCTCGTGAAGACCGAGGCCTTCCTCGGCGTCTCGGGCAAGCTCCAGGTGCAGGACGGCGTCGCGCACCTCGTGGCCGCCCGGCTATGGCGGCCGGATCTCACGCCTCCCCCGGCCCCCCCGAGCCACGACTTCCGCTAGCGACGCCCGGAACCCCGGAGGCCCGCGGATCGTGCGGGCTCGCACGCCGCCCGGGATCCCGCCCGGGAGGCCGCGCGCGCCGTGCACCGCGCACGGGCGTGCCGCGCTGCCTCGCGCGTCCCGCATCGGGACAGCTCCCCTCCTTCGCCCCCCCCGCGTCTCCTCCGATAAGGAAGGTCGGTTTGGAGGAATCACGGGCCCAAGACGCCCAGGAGGTCTCTGTGAATCTGCGTACCCTTCCGCGCGCCGTCACGGCCGCGGCTCTTCTCCTCGCGGTCGGCTGCGGCGGTGGCGGTGGCGGGCCGAGCGAGCTCACCATCAGCGCGCAGAACGCCGAGGCGCTCGCCGCCCAGGCATTCGGCGCGACCGACACGCTCGAGGGGACGACGGAGATGGTGGACATGTTCTCCACCAACTTCTTCGACCCCGCGGCCCAGACGGTGATGTGCCCGGATGGCGGCACCGCGTACACGATGAACAGCGACGTGGCGCCCGCGGGCCTCTCGACGGGCGACTCCGTGGAGGCCACGTTCAACGGCTGCAAGATCGACGTCGGCGGGGGCACGCTGCTCACGCTCAACGGCAAGCTCGGCCTCGCTGCGACCGAGGTGACCGGCGATCCCCTCGACCCGGCCGCCGGCGGCACGGTCGCGTTCACCGGCTCCTTCGGCGGGCTCTCGATGAGCGTCCTCGGCGCGACGATGACGATCAACGGAGGCATCACGGTGTCGCTCTCGAGCGAGGACGCCGACACGTTCACCTCCGCCATCAGCGGCACCTACTTCGGCGCCTACGCCTCGTCGAACCTGGAGTCCTTCTCCGGATCGCTCGAGGACTTCTCGTTCCAGCGGACGTGGACCGAGTCCACGGGCGCCTACTCCTTCGAGATCGATGCGACGATCTACAGCAGCCAGCTCGGCGGGTTCGCGACCTTCGCGACGACGCTGCCCTTCACCGGCACGGGCCTCGAGCACCCCTCGGCCGGCACGCTCGTGATCACGGGCGCGATGGGCGCCACGGTCACGCTGAACGTGATCGACAGCCTGAACGTGGAGATCCTCGTCGACGCGGACGCGAGCGGCACGCCCGAGACGACGATCAACACGACCTGGGACGCCCTCGACAACAACGCGTAACCGCATCACGGCCGATCCAGGGGTCGCGCCCGCCGGGCGCGGCCCCTTTTCCGTCCGGGTTCCCCTCCCCCCCGCCCCCTCCCTTCCTCGCGCCGGTCTCCGCGGCGAGTATCCTTGGCCCCTTCGTCCATGGACCTGGAAAGGCTGAGGATCGACCGCGCGCCCGCCCCGCGCCGCACGCGCAGCCGCACGCTGCGCCGCGTCGTCATCCTCGCCGTCCTCGGCCTCCTGCTCTTCCTCTTCCGGGCGCCGCTCCTCCGCGGCTACGAGCGCATCACGCTGCCCTCCGTCCGCGTGACCGAGGCGACGCGCACGAGCCCGTCGGCGGCGAGCGCGGCCTCGGGCGTCGCCGCGAACGGCTACATCGTCGCCGCACGGCGGGCGGCGCTCTCCGCCGACACGCCGGGCCGGGTGGTCGAGATGAACGTCGAGGAGGGCACGGCCGTGAAGAAGGGCGACGTCGTCGCTCGCCTCTTCGCGGAGGAGTACCGCGCGGCCGTGCGGCGCGCCGAGGCCGAGCTCGCCATCGCAAAGGCGGCCGAGGCGCGGCTCGGCGCGGAGCTCGCGGCGGCGCGCGCGCGCCTCGAGACGCTCCGGACGAACGTCGACGCGGCCGCGGCGCGCGTCGAGGAGGCGAAGGCGCGCGCCGCGCGCGCGAAGACCGACTACGAGCGGGCGGCGGCGCTCGTGGCCTCCGGTGCGGGCACGCAGCAGGAGACCGACGACGCGCAGACGGAGCTCGACCGCGCGGTCGCCGCGAGAAACGCGGAGGAGGCCCTGCTGGTCGCGTCGAGGGGCCGCGTCGCCGAGGGCGAGGCCGAGATCCGGGTCGTCGAGGCGCGGCTCGCGGAGGCGGGCGCGACGACGGCGAGCCGCGCCGCGGCCCGCGACGAGGCGGAGGCGATCCTCGGCAAGACCGAGGTGAGGGCGCCCTTCGACGGCATCGTGGTCCTGAAGGACGCCGAGGTCGGCGAGGTCGTGAGCCCGAACGCGCAGGGCGGCAACAGCAGGGGCGCGGTGGTCACGATGGTCGACTTCGCGTCGCTCGAGGCGCAGGTCGAGATGCCGGAGCGGTCGCTCGGCGGGATCGCGAAGGGGAGGCGGGCGCAGGTCTTCCTCGACGCCTACCCCGAGGACGGCTACGTGGGCTTCGTGGACCGCATCTGGCCGACGGCGAACCGCCAGAAGGGGACGGTCGAGCTGCGCGTGCGCCTCGAGAACCCCGACGAGCGGCTGCGGCCGGAGATGGGCGTTCGCGTCGTGTTCCTCGACGAGGCGACGCCCGCCGCGGCGGCGCCGGAGGAGCCCCTTGTCCTCGTCCCCGAGTCGGCGCTGGTGCGCGCGGAGGGCGGGAGCGGCGTGTTCCTGCTCGAGCGCGACGTCGCCCGGTGGCGGGCGGTCGAGCCCGGCGACCGGCGCGGCAACCGCGTCGCGATCCGGGTGGGGCTCCGGGGAGGGGAGCGGCTCGTGGACGACCCTCCGGCGGACTTGAAGGACGGCGCCCGCGTGCGCGTCGCGGAGTGACATGGCGGAACCGATGATCCGGCTCTCCCGCGTCTCGAAGAGCTACCGTCGCGGCGGCGAGACGCTCACGGTCCTCGACCATCTCGACCTCGACGTGCCCGACGGCGCCTTCTACGCGCTCATGGGGCCGAGCGGCTCGGGCAAGACGACGCTCCTGAACCTCGTCGGCGGCCTCGACCATGCCGACGCGGGCGACGTGGTCGTCGCCGGAACGGAGCTCGGCGCGCTCGACGGCCGGGACCTCTCGCAGTGGCGCGCGGACCACGTCGGCTTCGTCTTCCAGCAGTTCAACCTGCTCTCGGTGCTGACGGCCATCGAGAACGTCGAGCTCCCGCTCCTCCTCGCGCCGCTGACGCGGAAGGAGCGCCGCGAGCACGCGCGCCACGCGCTCGAGCTCGTGGGACTTGCCGACCGCATGCACCACCGGCCGGGCCAGCTCTCCGGCGGCCAGGAGCAGCGGGTGGCGATCGCGCGGGCGGTCGCGACCGACCCGAAGCTCATCCTCGCGGACGAGCCGACGGGCGACCTCGACCGCCGCGCCGCGGACCAGGTGCTCGACCTCCTCGGCCAGCTCCACGAGAAGTTCGGCAAGACCATCCTCATCGTGACGCACGACCCGCTCGCGGCGGCGCGCGCGGAGAAGACGATCCACCTCGACAAGGGCAGGCTCGATCGGGTCGAGACGATGCCCCCCTCCCCCGACGCCCCCTCCCTTCCGCGGCCATGAACAAGCTGATCCGCCGGAGCCTCCTGCGCCACCCGGTACGCACGCTGCTGACGATCGGGTCGCTCGCGGTCGCGATCTTCCTCCTCTGCTTCCTCCGCTCGCTCGTGACCACGCTCAGCGCCGGCGTGGAGTCGGCGAACCAGCAGCGCCTCTGGGTGCAGTCGGCGGTGAGCCTCTTCGTCGACCTGCCGCTCACGTACCAGGGGAAGATCGACGCCGTCGACGGGGTGAAGCGCACGTGCCGGTGGCAGTGGTTCGGCGGCTACTACCAGGACCGGACCAACTTCTTCGCGCAGTTCGCCGTCGACCCGGAGCCGCTCTTCTCGATGTGGCCGGAGGTCGAGATCATCGACGGATCGAAGGAGGCGTTCCTCGAGGACCGGCGCGCGTGCGTCGTCGGCGCGGGGATCGCGCGCCAGTTCGGCTGGAAGGTGGGCGACACCGTGCCGCTCATCGGCGCGCTCTTCCAGAAGGCGGACGGCTCCGCGTGGGAGTTCCAGGTCGCGGCGATCTACCGCCCGGCGCGCGCGACGGTGGACGACCGCACGTTCTTCTTCCGCTGGGACCTTTTCGAGAAGACGATGGAGGAGGCGATGGGCCAGACGCCGCAGGTCGGCGTCTTCGTGATCGAGCTCGAGCCGGGCGCCGACGTCCCCGCGGTTATGGCATCCGTCGACGGGCTCTTCGAGAACGGCCCGCAGCGCGTCCAGACGACGACGGAGGCGGAGTTCAACCGCCAGTTCGTGTCGATGGTCGGGAACGTGCCGCGGCTCGTCTCCTTCATCGGCGGCGGCGTCCTCCTCGCGATCCTCCTCGCGTGCGTGAACACGATGCTGATGCAGGCGCGCGAGCAGCTCCGGGAGATCGGCGTCATGAAGGCGCTCGGCTTCAGCGACCGGTCGGCCGCGCTGTTCCTGCTCTCGCAGTCGCTCCTCCTCGTCGGCTCGGGCGGGGCGCTCGGGATCGGGCTCGCGCTCCTGACGCAGCCGGGCATCGCCGGGTTCCTGAACCGCTACTTCCCCGGCTACGAAATCCAGCCGACGACGATCGCCGCGGCGATCGGCGTGACCCTTGTCCTCGGCCTCCTTGCCGGCGCCGTGCCGGCCCGCGTGGCGGAGAGGACGAGGACCGTGGAGGCCATGAGGCCGCACTGACGACACGTGGACGCCGCCCCCGGAGCCCCCTCCCTTCGCTGACGCCATGCTGGTCCCCTTCCGCTACAACCTGAGAAGCCTCTTCGTGAGGCGCACGGCGACGCTGCTCACCGCCTTGGGCATCGCCGCGACCGTTGCGATCTTCGCGGGCGTGCTCGCGCTCGAGGCCGGGTTCCGCACGCTCTTCGTGGAGTCGGGACGGGAGGACCTCTTCGTGTTCCTGCGCCCCGGGTCCACGAACGAGGGGGACAGCATCTGGCGGCGCGACCTCGCCGACCGCCTCGCGAAGACCCTGCCCGGGATCCGGCGCGACGCTTCGGGGGAGGCGTTCGCGTCGAAGGAGTGCTACCTCGCGGTGCGGCGCTTCCGCGTGGGCGGCGGCGAGACGAACGTCCCGGTGCGCGGCGTCGAGCCGAGGACCTTCGACATCCACGGCGACGGGATCCGCATCGTCGCGGGGCGGCGGTTCCGGCCGGGCGCCGACGAGGTCATCGTCGGAAGCAAGCTCGTCGACCGGATCCGCGGCTGCGCGCTGGGCGACGTGATCCAGCTCAACACGACGCCGCTCAACGTGGTCGGCGTCTTCGAGAGCGAGGGCCCGTACGCGTCGGAGATCTGGGGCGATCTCGACCGGATGCAGGCGGCGCTCGTGCGCCCCTTCCCGAACCGCGTGATCGCGCTGCTCGAGCCGGGCACGGACCTGCCGGCGCTCGCGAGGCGGCTCGAGGCGGACAAGGAGACGCCCGCGAAGGTCCTCACGGAACGCGAGTACCTGGCCGCGCAGACGGGCGCCCTCTCGCAGGTGCTGCTCACGCTCGGCAGCGTCCTCGCGGTCGTGATGGGCCTCGCCGCGATCTTCACGGCGACGAACACGATGCTCGCCGCGATCGCGTCGCGCACGCACGAGATCGGGATCCTGCTCGCGTGCGGCTTCCGGCCGCTCGCGGTGTTCCTCGCGTTCCTCGGCGAGGCGCTCGTGCTGGGCCTCCTCGGCGGGGCCATCGGCTGCCTGATCGTGGTCCCGCTGAACGGCCTCGAGACGGGCGCCACGAACTTCAACACCTTCACGGAGGTGGCGTTCGCCTTCCGCGTGACGCCGGACGTGCTCGCGACCGCCGTGGTCTTCTCGCTCGTCCTCGGCCTCCTCGGGGGCGCGGCCCCCGCGTGGCGCGCCGCCCGCCTCCCCCCCGTAACCGCCCTCCGCCGCCAGTAGGTCAACGGTTCATGTGCACGACGGTCGCAAGTCGTTTCGGGACAGTGGTTTGTGACGGCGAGACTGCGGAACTCGCTCCGCACGCGGCGCGTTCTGCCGTCTATTGGCCACACTTGGGCCTGCGGACCGAATTCCGCACCACGAGCGACGTAACAACCTGTACTGCAATGGCTTGTGGCGTCCGGGCAGAGCAACCGTTGACCTAGAGACCGGCAGAGCAACCGTTGACCTAGAGGGTCATGGATTTGAGCTGGCGGGAGGCGACGGCGAGCATCACGAAATCGATGGTCGACGCGGCCTGGAGCTCCGCCAAGAGCTGCTCCGTGCGCGCCACGAGGGGCCGGCGCGACTCGGCGAACCGCTCGATCGCCGCCTCCGGCTCCTCGTCCTCCCCCGCCAGATGGAACACGCGGGCCACGAGCTCGGCCTGCTGCGCATCGAGGTCGTCCGAGAGCGCGGTCACGGCGAGCTTCTCCCACGCCGTGTCGGCGGCGAGGCGCGCCGCGGCGCGACGCAGCCACAGGAAGCCGAACCGCGTGCCCACGCCGAAGTAGACGCGGCTCACGGCGGCGAGCGGCCGGCCGCTCGCCTGCGCGAGGCGGACGATGTCGCAGGCGGGGCCGAGGAACGGCAGCAACGCGACCTGCGACGCCGTCTCCGACGGCACGCCCTGCTCCTCGAAGCCCTTCCGGCGGGTCTCGAGGATCTTGCGCTGGTCCTCCCCCAGCGTCGCTTCGATCGTGGGTACGAGATCCCTCACGCCGGGACCGTAGGTCTCGCGGAGGCGCGCGATGTCCAGGGGATGCTCGCCGTACCGCAGCAGCCACACCGTGGTCCGCTCCAGGAGCCGGCCGCACTCCGCGAGCATCGCGGCCTGGGCCGCCGCGGGGGCGCGGTTGTCGAGCGCCTCGATCTCGAGCCAGAGATCCCGCACGCCGAGGATGTCGCGCGCGGCGAGGTACGCACGCACGATCACGTCCGCGGGCATCCCGGTCTTCTCGCGCACCTCGTGGATGAACATGATCCCGACGCGGTTCACGAGGTTGTTGGTCACGACCGTCGCGGCGATCTCGCGGCGCAGCCGGTGGCCCGCGATCGCCTCCGGGTAGCGTTCCCGCAGCGCCTTCGGGAAGTAGTGCATGAGCTCGCCCGAGAGCGTCGGGTCGTCCGGCACGTCCGACGCCAGCAGCTGGTCGTAGAGGTCGATCTTCGAGTAGGCGAGCAGCACGGCCAGCTCCGGCCGCGTGAGGCCCACCTTGTCGCGCACGCGCTCGCCCAGCGTCTCCTCGTCCGGGAGATACTCGAGCGCCCGGTTGAGGCGCCCCGCCTTCTCGAGCGCGCGCATGAAGCGGCCGACGCGGTCGACGAGGTGGGCCCCGAGCTTGTGCGTGACCGTGATCGCCTGCGTCTGGAGGTAGTTATCGCGCAGCACGAGCTCCGCGACCTCGTCGGTCATCCCGGCGAGGAGCCGGTCGCGGTCCTCGCGCGTGAGCTTCCCGGACCGCTCCACTTCGCGGAGCAGGATCTTGATGTTCACCTCGTGGTCCGAGCAGTCGACGCCCGCGGAGTTGTCGACGGCGTCGGTGTTGAGGCGGCCCCCGCGGAGCGCGTACTCGACCCGGGCCCGCTGCGTGAATCCGAGGTTCGCGCCCTCCCCGACGACCTTTGCGCCCACGTCCCTGGCCGTCACCCGGAGGGCGTCGTTCGCCCGGTCCCCCACGTCCGCGTCGGTCTCGTGGCTCGCGCGGACGAACGTCCCGATGCCGCCCAGCCACAGCAGGTCCACCGGCGCGCGGAGGATCGCCTGGATCACATCGGCCGGCGCGGCGGACGAGGCGGAGATGCCGAGCAGCTTCCGCGCGGGCTCCGGGAGCTGGATCGCCTTCGCCGTCCGCGGCCAGACGCCGCCTCCGTCCGAAAGCGCCTTCTTGTTGTAGTCCGCCCACGTCGAGCCCGGCAGGTCGAAGAGCCTCTTGCGCTCGGCGAGGCTCTTCTTCGGGTCGGGGTCCGGGTCCAGGAAGATGTGGACGTGGTTGAAGGCCGCGACCAGCCTGGTGCGCGGCGAGAGGAGCATGCCGTTTCCGAAGACGTCGCCCGCCATGTCGCCGACGCCGGCGACCGTGAAGTCCTCCTTCTGGATGTCCTTCCCCATCTCCCGGAAGTGACGCTTCACGGCCTCCCAGGCGCCGCGCGCGGTGATGGCCATCTTCTTGTGGTCGTAGCCCGCGGAGCCCCCCGAGGCGAACGCGTCGTCGAGCCAGAAGCCGTACTCCTTCGAGATCCCGTTGGCGATGTCGGAGAAGGTCGCCGTGCCCTTGTCGGCCGCGACGACGAGATAGGGATCGTCGCCGTCGCGCCGCACGACGAGAGGCGGCGGCAGGATGCGGTCCCCGTCCCGGTTGTCGGTCACGTCGAGGAGCCCCCGCATCAGGGTGCGGTAGCACTCCACGACCTCCTCCTTGAGCTTGCTGCCCCCCTCCGGCGGCGGGCGCTTGACGACGAAGCCTCCCTTCGAGCCGACCGGGACGATGACGGCGTTCTTGACCATCTGCGCCTTCATGAGGCCGAGGATCTCGGTGCGGAAGTCCTCGCGGCGGTCCGACCAGCGGATGCCGCCGCGCGCCACGGGCCCGCCTCGCAGGTGAATGGCCTCGACGCGCGGGCTGTAGACGAACGCCTCGCGGAACGGGCGCGGCAGCGGGAGCAGGTCGAGCCGGCCCGAGTCGACCTTGAAGGAGAGGTAGGGCTTCGGCTGGTCCCGCGAGTCGCGCTGGAAGTAGTTCGTCCGAAGAGTCGCATCGACGCACGCGAAGAAGGCGCGCAGGATCCGGTCGTCGTCGAGGTTCGAGACCGCGTCGAGCCCCTTGGCGAAGGCGCCCGCGAGCTCGATCGCCCCCGTCTCGCCGTCGGTCCGCGCCGGATCGAACCGCGTGAGGAAGATCTGCACGAGCAGCCGCGCCTGCTCCGGATAGCGGCCGAACACCTGCTCCATGTACTCCTGCGAGAACGCGACGCGCGCCTGGCGCAGGAACTTCGCATAGGCACGCAGGATGGTCGTCTCGCGCGCCGTCAGGCCCGCGGAGAGGACGAGCGCGTTGAAGCCGTCGCTCTCCAGGTCCCCCGTCCAGATGAGCGAGAACGCCTCGTGGAACGGCTCGCGCACGCGCTCGAGGTCGATCGGGTCCCGGCTCGTCATCTGCAGCTCGCGGATCCAGATCGGCTCGGTCGTGCCGGGGGGCCGGACGCGGAACGGCTGCTCGCGGAGGACCGTGAGCCCCATCTTCTCGAGCAGCGGCAGGACCTCCGAGAGCGGCCGCTCCGGCCCCGCGGAGACGAGCCTCAGCCGCACCTCCCCCGGACCCCCTCCCGTCCGGCGGTCGAGATGGACCGCGAGCCCGTGCTCGAGCGCGCGCTCCACATGGGCGACGTCCGCCGCCGCCTCCGCCGGTTCCACCGAGTCGCGGTAGCTCGCCGGGAAGGCGCCTGCGAAGCGCTGGCAAAGGGCGACGCCGCCCTCCTCGCCGCGCGCGCGGACGAGCGCCTCGCGCAGCCGGTCGCTCCAGGAACGCCCCGCGTCCGCGAGCCGCCGCTCGATCTCGGTCGCGTCGAACGGCGGCAGCTCCCCCGGCGTCGTCTTCACGATGAAGTGGAGGCGCGCGAGGGGCTCGTCCGTCATGTGCGTGTAGAACGCGGTCACGCGGCCGCGGAACGCCTCCGCGAGGATCTCCTGGAAGCGCAGCCGGAGCCCCGTGCCGAAGACGTCGCGCGGCACGTAGACGAGGCAGGAGACGAATCGCTGGAAGGGGTCGACGCGCGGGAAAAGCGCGATGCGCCGGCGCTGCTGGAGCCGCAGGATCCCGAGCGCGATCGGGAAGAGCTCGTCCTCCGAGATCTGGAAGAGCTCGTCGCGCGGATAGGTCTCGAGGAGGTGGTTGAGCGTCTTGTAGTTGTGGCTCCGCGGCGAGTAGCCCGAGCGCACGAGCACGTGGTCGACCTTCCGCCGCAGCAGCGGGATCTCGCGCGGGCTGCGGGAGTACGCTGCCGACGTGAAGAGGCCGACCAGCAGGGCCTCGCCGGTGACGCGGCCTTCCGCGTCGAGGCTCTTGACCCCGATCGCGTCGAGGTGGACGTTGCGGTGGACGGTCGACAGCCGGTTCGCCTTCGTGACCCGGACGAGCCCCGGCTGGAAGATCTCCGCCGGCGGCGCCTCGCCGGTGATGAGGCCGTCGAACACGGTCGCCTTCTCGTCGCGGAGGAGCCCGAGGCCGCTTCCCGGCACGACGAAGGCGCGATCGGTCTCGATCCGGTACTCGCGGAAGCCGAGGAACGTGAAGTGGTTCGCCTCGAGCCAGCGGAGGAACCCGCAGACCTCCTTGGCCTCGTCCGAGGGCCGCGACACCGGTCCCGCCTCGAGGCCCGAGGCGATCGTCGCGCAGCGCTCGCGCATCGGCCCCCAGTCGTCGACCGCTGCGCGCACGTCCGCGAGCACCCCGAGGATCCCCTCGCGCAGCAGCGCGTGGCGCTCCTCGGGCTGCGCGCCGATCCGGATGTGCATGCACGACTCGCGCTCCCCCTCCGCCGCCCGGCGGTCGTGGATGCTCCCGAGCCGCCCCCGCTTGTCCCGCTCGGCCCGGACGACCGGGTGGATCACGAGATGCACCTCCGCGTCGGCGCCGTTCAGGAACGCCGTCACCGAGTCGACGAGGAAGGGCATGTCCTCGGTGACGACCTCGACGACCGTGTGCTCCGACGACCAGCCGTGCTTCTTCGCGGAGGGCGCGTAGACCCGCACGAGCGGCGTCCCCGGCTTCCGCTCCGCGAGGAACCGCCAGAAGCCCAGCGCGGCGCCCGACAGGTTCTCGGGCGTGTCGCCCACGAGGTCCCCGGGCGCGACGTCGGCGTAGAGGAACCGGACGAACGCCTCCGCGCCGTCCTTCGCGACGCTTCTCGCGACGGTCTCGATGAGGTCGGTCTTCCGCTCCTCGGTGAAGATCGTCAAGGGGCTCCCACGATACCCTATGGGCCAATGACGCCCTCGGAGTTCCGCGCCCTCGGCCACCGCGTGGTGGACTGGATCGCCGACTACCAAGAGAGGATCGAAACGTTCCCTGTTCTCTCGCGAAACCGGCCGGGGGACCTCCTCGGGGCCCTGCCCGCGTCGCCGCCGGAGAAGGGGGTGGGCGCGGGAGGGGGGTGGGACGCGATCCTCGAGGATCTCGACCGGCTCATCCTCCCGGGGATCACCCACTGGCAGGCGCCCGGGTTCTTCGCCTATTTCCCCTGCAACGCATCGGGCCCCGCGATCCTCGGCGAGCTCCTCTCCGCGGGCCTCGGCATCCAGGGCATGCTCTGGGCGACGGGCCCCGCGGCGACCGAGCTCGAGACCCGGATGCTCGAGTGGCTCGCGCAGCTGATCGGGCTGCCGAGCGCGTTCGAGGGGTGCATCCAGGGGACGGCGAGCGAGTCGACGCTCGTCGCCATGCTCGCCGCGCGCCACCGGGCGGGAGAAGGCGACCTCGTGGCCTACGCGTCGGAGCAGGCGCACTCGTCGGTGCAGAAGGCCGCGAACATCGCGGGCATCGACCTGCGCCTCGTCCCGGTGAGGCCGGACCTCTCGATGGACCCCGCGGCGCTCGACGCGATGATCGCGGAGGACCGCGCGAGGGGCCGGCGCCCCTTCTTCGTCTGCGCGACGGTCGGGACGACCTCGTCGACGGCGATCGATCCCCTGCCCCCGCTGCCCCCTGACCTCTGGCTGCACGTCGATGCCGCCTACGCCGGCGCCGCGTGCGTGTGCCCGGAGTTCCGCTGGATGATCGAGGGCGTCGATCGCGCGGACTCGTTCTGCATGAACCCGCACAAGTGGCTGCTCACGAGCTTCGACTGCTCGGCGTTCTGGACGCGCGACAAGAAGAGCCTCACCGGCGCGCTCTCCGTGACGCCCGAATACCTCAAGACGGCGCACGCGGGACAGGTGATCGACTACCGCGACTGGCAGATCCCGCTCGGCCGGAGGTTCCGCGCGCTGAAGCTCTGGTTCGTGATCCGGCATTACGGTGCGGAGGGGCTGCGCGCGCACATCCGCCGCCACGTGGAGCTGGCGAAGCGGTTCGAGTCGTGGGTGCGCGAGGACGGGCGCTTCGAGCTCTGCGCGGAGCGGACGCTCGCGCTCGTCTGCTTCCGGAGGCGCGGGAGCGACGACGAGAACAAGGCGCTGCTCGAGCGCGTGAACGCGTCGGGTCGCGCGTATCTGAGCCACACTGTGCTGCCGGGGAAGGGCTACACGCTCCGCATGGCGATCGGCGCGCCCGCGACGGAGGAGCGCCACGTCCGCGCGGCGTGGGATCTCCTGCGGGCGTGAAGTACGGGGGGTCCGGGGGCGGTCCGTCGGAGATCGTGAGCGCGGGCGGCTCGGAGACGGCGCGACCGGTTCACGGCGTCGCGGACGGGTCGCCCGCCTCCTTGGAGCCGCCGCCCGAGACCACCGCGAGGTACTCCGCCTCTCACGCGGCTCGAAGGACATCCTCTGCTTCCCTCAGGATGTGCGGCCCGACGAACGGACTGAGGGCTGCCGTCGTGACGATCTCGACGCGACGGCCCAAGGCGGCCTCGAGGAGGTCACCGAGGGCAAGCAGGTTGTCGAAGGTCTTCGGGGCGGGTCGAACTCGACCAGGAGATCGACATCGCTCTCCGGGTTCGCCGCCTCCCGCACGAAGGACCCGAAGAGCGCGAGGCGGCGCACGCCGAGGGCGCGGATATGCGACTCCGCGTCCCTCACGCGCGCGCGGACCTCCGCCTTGTTCACGACCGGTGCCAC
The DNA here is from genome assembly GCA_011525755.1 of Planctomycetaceae bacterium. Classification (GTDB taxonomy): domain Bacteria; phylum Planctomycetota; class PLA2; order PLA2; family PLA2; genus PLA2. The sequence goes on along the minus strand of WYBS01000149.1, from coordinate 19,809 downwards.
GTCGACCATGCTAACCCTCGACGTCGGCACGCGCTGGTGCCGGGAGCCGGTTACCGCGCGACGAGAGTCGCGTCGAGCGTGATCTCGGAGTCGCCGCGCTTGAGCTTGAGCTTCACGACGTCGCCCGCGGCGCGCGCCTTCAATGCCTCGCTCAGGTCGCGGAGCGTCTTCAACTCCGTGTCGCCGATCGCGAGCAGGATGTCGCCCGCCTTGACGCCCGCCTTCGCCGCGGGCGAGCCGTTGACCACCGACTCCACGCGCACGCCCGGCCCCTCGAACGCGAAGTCCGGCGTCGCGCCCAAGAGCACCTTCCGGCCCTCGCCGCCCGCCGCGGGCGCGGGAGCGGCGCCCGCCTTCGTCAGCGGGCGGTCGCGCTCCGCGAGGTAGACGACCGTCTCCCGGAGGAACGTCGCGACCTTGACGAGGCCATCCGCATCGACCTTCTCCACGTCGTCGGTCGGGCGGTGGTAGTCCTCGTGCGCGCCGGTGAAGAGCTGGATCCCCGGGATCCCCGCCTCGTGGAACGCCACCTGGTCGCTCCCGCCCGGGTCCTGCGGGATGCAGAAGGCCTCGACGCCCGTCACGTGCCCCACCCCCATCGCGATGTGCTTCCACTCCTCCGCCGTGCCGGTGCCGAGCAACGTGAGCTTCTTCCCGCCGAGCCGGCCCACCGTGTCGAGGTTCACCATCGACGTCGGCTTCCACGCCGTCGTCTTCACGAACCGGCGCGAGCCCCTGAGGTCCCACTCCTCCCCGCCGAAGGCGACGAACACGATCGTCCTCGGCGGCTTCGACTCCGCCAGCGCGCGAGCGAGCTCCAGCAGGACCGCGACGCCCGACGCGTTGTCGTCGGCGCCGTTGTGGATCCGGCCCTCGCAGCCTGACCGAACGTCGGGCCAGCCGAGCCCCAAATGGTCGTAGTGCGCGCCGACGACCACGCACTCGTCCTTCCACCGCGGGTCCGCGCCGGGGATCACGGCGATCACGTTCCGGAGCCCCACCTTCCTCCCCCCCGGCCCCCCTTCTTCCTCCCAGCGGTCCTCCGAGACGGCGAGGCCGCTCTCCTTGAACGCGCGCGCGACGTAGTCCGCGGCCTCGTCCAGCTCGGGCGTCCCGTTGCCGCGGCCCTTCAGCCTCTCGTCCGCGAGGAAGCGCACGTGCGCCATCAGCCGCTCCGCATCGAAGAGCGGCGCGAGCCTCGCGAGGGGCTCGCGCGCGGATACCCGGGGCGTCTCGCCCCACTGGCCTTTCGCCACGTTCGTCGGCTCGCTGCCGGTGAACGCGAGGTAGCTGTACTTGCCGTAGTGCGGGAGCTTCCGCGCGAGGCCCGGGATCGCCTCGGGGACGTCGGTGCCGATCCAGCCGACGGCGAGCTCCTCGTCATGGGGGTGCGGGGCGACGAGCACGAACGAGAGACCCTTCTTCCCGTGCCGCGCGCCCGCGAGCGTGACGGAATCGGGGCCGACGGCGGCGAAGCGGTCGATCCCCATCGCCCAGCGGTTTCCTTCCCCGGCGATCCAGACGGCCTTCCCCTCCGGGATCGCGTCGATAAGGGACTCGGGCACCGACTCGACGCGCCACGCATCCGCGAGCGCCTTCCACGGGCCCGGCTCGTCGGGCATCACGATCACGACGTTCTCCGCCCCGAAGAGCTCGCCGAGCGTCGGCGGGATCTCGCTCCGGTCGAGGAGGCGGAAGACGTCGAACTGCGGGTCGATGACGACGTTCGCGCCGGGAGGCAGCGGGGCAGACGCCTCCTTCATGTCGACGTGGACGAGCTTGCCGTCGACCGCGAGCGGCACGCGAAGCTCGTACGGGTCGCCCGGCTGCGTCTGCACGAGACGGCCTTCGCGGACGGCGAGCGCCGGGGCGCCGACGCGGTCCACCCACTGCGCGAAGAACGGCCGCAGGTCCTCCCCCGCGACGTCGCTGAAGACCTTCGCGAGGTCGCTCCACGACGCGCGCTTGAACCTGAAATATTTATAGAACGACCGCAGGCCGTCCGCGAACTTCCCGTCGCCGATCCGCATCCGCAGCATGTGGAAGACCATCAGCGCCTTCCCGTAGCCGACCGCCTCCGTCGCGGCCGAGTGGCGCTCGCGGAAGTCCTTTAGCGCGAAGTCCTTCCCGCCGCGGACGTAGGCGCGGTACTTCTTCAGCGCGTCCCGCCGGTACTCCTCCCCCGCGCCCTGCCCCTCGCGGATCAGGTGGTCGGCGAGGTACGCCGTGAGCCCCTCGCACCAGTTGCCCGTCTCGCGATCGACGTAGACGCCGTTCCCCCACCAGTTGTGGAGGATCTCGTGCGGATACGACGAGTGGAGGATGAACGGGAGGCGGATCACCTGCGGGCCCAGGAGCGTGAACGACGGCATCCCGTAGCCCGTCTCCCAGAAGTTCTCGACGAGCGCGAACTTCCCGAACGGGTAGGGCCCGATGAGCCTGCCGTACATGTCGATGTACTGGCCCGTGACGTCCAGGTACTTCTGCGCGAGCGCGGGATCCGGCGTGCGGAGGAAGGCGTACGCCGCGACGGCGCCCTTCCGCGAGTACTCCGTGTAGGGCGCCGCGACGAGGTAGATCTCCTCCATCGCGTCCTTGCACTCCCACGTGACGATCCGGCGGTCGCCGACGATCTCGTGGCGCGTCCGCACGCCCTGGCTCACGGCGTCCCAGCCCTTCGGGAGGTCGATCTCGAGCGTGAACGTGACCATCTCGTCCTTGGCCATCGGGATCCAGCCGCTCGCGCCGCCGAGGAAGACGCCCTCGGCCGAGATCGTGCCCGGCGTCTCCGAGAAGCTCCGCGCGTACTCCTCCGCCTGCGTCTCGAGAGGATGGTGGATCGTGCCTTTGTAGCGGATCGGGCCGTCGCCGATGGCCTCGTGCTCCTTGAGCGGCACCGCGTGGCCCTCGACGACGCCCTTCTCCGTACCGCCCTCGACCGCGAGCCCCGCGTGCAGCCGGAAGCGCCGGCAGGGCGTGACGTCCGTGACCTCGATCGCATGCGCCTCCGGGTCGAGCTTCACGCGAAGGTCGTGGTGGATGACCCCTTCCCCCGCGCCCCCTGCCCCGATGCACACGAGAAGAGCGAACAGCGCGCGCAGCGTCATGCCGCGAGCCTACCATCCGTGCTAGGATCCGCTTCCCCATGCGGATCACGCTCTGCGGCGCGGCGGGCGAGGTGACGGGATCGGGATACCTCGTCGAGACCGACCGCGTCCGCGTGCTCGTCGACTTCGGGATGTTCCAGGGCCGCCGCGCGACCGACCAGCGCAACCGCGACCTGGGGCCGATCGAGCCCAACGCCGTCCACGCGGTGGTCCTCACCCACGCGCACCTGGACCACACGGGGCGGCTTCCGTTGCTGGTCGCGAAGGGGTTCCGGGGACCGATCTTCGCCACGCCCGCGACCGAGGAGTTCATGGACCTGATCCTCGCCGACTCTGCCGAGATCCAGGAGGGCGACGCGGCGCGGCTCACGCGCGTGGCGCGGCGCGCGGGGCGGCGGACGGTCGAGCCCCTCTACACGCGCGACGATGTCCGCCGCGTCGCCCCGCTCGTGCGGCGGATCGGGTACGAGGAGCGGCGCGAGGTCGCGAAGGGCGTCACGGTGCGCCTCTTCGAGGCGGGCCACATCCTCGGGTCCGGGAGCATCGAGATGCACGCGGCCGGGAAGACGATCGTCTTCAGCGGCGACATCGGGCCGAACGGGCTCCCGTTCCTCCGCGACCCCGTCCGCCCGCCGCGAGCCGACACGCTCTTCCTCGAGTCGACGTACGGCGACCGCGACCACCGGTCGCTCGACGCGACGGTCGCGGAGCTGCACGAGATCCTCGAGCGCGCGGTGCGGGAGAAGTCGATCGTGCTCATCCCGTCCTTCGCGATCGGCCGCGCGCAGCAGATGCTCTTCCACATCGCGGAGCTCGTGCGCGGCGGCCACATCCCCGACTTCCCGGTCTACGTCGACAGCCCGATGGCGATCGAGGCGACGCGGCTCTACGGCAAGCACCAGGGGCTCTTCGACGCCGAGGCGCGGTCGCTCGCGCGCCGCGGCCAGTTCCAGGAGGACCTCAAGAACGTCCGCTTCCTCACGACCGCCGACGAGTCCCGGCGCCTCAACGAGATCGACGGGCCGGCCGTCGTCATCGCGGGCTCGGGGATGTGCAACGGCGGCCGCATCCTCCACCATCTGAAGCACCACCTCTGGCGCGAAGAGACGGTCGTCGTCTTCGTCGGCTACCAGTCGGAGGGCACGCTCGGCCGCGCGCTCGTCACGGGCTCGAAGGTCGTCGCGATCTACGGCGAGCGCATCCGCGTCGCCGCCCGCATCCACACGCTCGGGGGCTTCTCGGCGCACGCGGGGCGGACCGAGCTTCTCGGCTGGGCGGACGCCGCGATCGGCGCCGGCACGCGCGTCGTGCTGACCCACGGCGAGGACAAGCCGCGCGCGGCGCTCGCGGAGGCGATCCGCGAGCGGTTCAGGATCGACGCGACGCTCCCGGCGCGGGGCGATGTGATCGAGCTCTGAGCACCCCTCGGGGGAGGGAACCGCGCGCGCAAAACCGCTGCGCGCGCGGGAGACTCGCACGCCGCGGCCCATGCCGCCGCGCGGCACCGTGTTTGCGCCGTACCCGCGGGGAGGCAAATCCGTGCGCAATCTCATGCTCGCGTTCCTTGTCGCGGCGCCGCTCGCCGCGTGCTCCGACGCCCGCTCCGACACCGCCGGCTGGGAGGCGGAGAACCCCGTCGTCGCCCTTCCCGAGCCGCCGCTCGGCGTGGCCGACAACGTGAGCTGGAGGAAGCTCGAGGCGCAGCAGGGGCTCAAGGTCACGCCCGAGAAGGTCCGGCTCGGCCGCTGGCTCTTCTTCGACCCGCGGCTCTCGAAGGACGGGACGGTCTCCTGCGCCACCTGCCACCGCCCCGAGAACGCGTTCTCGGAGCCGCTGCCGACGTCGAAGGGGATCGGGGGCCAGGTCGGCACGCGCAAGGCGCCGCCGATCGTGAACGCCGCGTTCCCGATCGAGCCGGTCTACTTCTGGGATGGACGCGCGAAGACGCTCGCCGAGCAGGCGAAGGGCCCGATCGAGAACCCGATCGAGATGGGCGGCACGCACGTGCTGTGCGTCAAGTCCGTCGCCGCCATCGCGGGCTACCGCAAGGTCTTCGCGCAGGTCTACGGCGACGAGGAGCCGACGATCGACCGCATCGCGGACGCGATCGCGGCCTTCGAGGCGACGCTCTTCTCCGGCAACTCCGCGTGGGACCGCTACCAGAACGAGGACGACGCGACGATCGACCCCGAGGTGAAGCTCGGCGCGGAGCTCTTCCACGGCAAGGCGCAGTGCAACCAGTGCCACCTCGGCTTCAACTTCACCGACAGCCGGTTCCACAACCTGGGCGTCGGCTGGGACCCGGCCGCGAAGGCCTACAAGGACGAGGGGAGGAGGAAGGTGACCGGGAAGGCGGAGGACCTCGCCGCCTTCAAGACGCCGACGCTCCGCGACGTGACGCGCCACGCGCCCTACATGCACGACGGCTCGATCGCGACGCTCGAGGAGGTCGTCGAGCTCTACGACCGCGGCGGCGAGCCGGGCGCGGCGAACCTGTCGCCGAAGATCAGGCCGCTCGACCTCACGGAGGACGAGAAGAAGGCGATCGTCGCCTTCCTCGAGGCGCTCTCGGGCGACAGCGACAACAAGGGCGTCGTTCCGCGGTCGCTGCCGGAGTAAGGGAGGGGGCGCGGGGGAGGGGCCTTCCGCGGATACGGCATCTTCTCCGGCAAAGACGTCAAGTGGGCGAAGCTGCGCTTCACGCCCGAGCGGGCGCGCTCAACCCGCTACATTTGGGGCGGCGTCCCGGGTCGGCGGGCGGTGTGGGCGGGGGGGGGGGGGGGGGGGCCCCCCCCCCCCCCCGGGCCCCTCCCCACCTACGCCCGCGCCTTCTCCGCCGGCACGTGGGGCGTGATCAGGCGCCGGAGATCCTTCTCGTCGTGGAGCGTGTAGTCCTTGTCGAGGCTCGCGACGACGTGGCGTGCCACCGGCTCGCGGAGGACCTCCCTCAGGTAGCCGAGGAACCGGGGCGGAGCGACGAGCACGAGGCGCGCGAACCGGTGCTCGTCGCTCGCCTTCTGGAGGAGGTGGCAGAGCCGCTCGGCGAAACGGTGCGACTCCTGCTCGGCCGGGTCGGTCTGCTGCGTGACCGGCGGCCCGATCTCGCGCTGGCGGCCGGCGCGGTCGGAGACGAGGTCCTTCGTTTGCGCCCGACCCAGGGGGTGCTCGATCTGCTCGACGAGCCGCCACGGCCCGTCGTCCTTTTCGAAGGAGAAGATGCGCGCGCGGCTCGCATCGCTGACGAGGATCCAGGTCGTGGCCAAGGGTCCACCTCCTCGGGCGCTCATCCTACCCGCTCGGCCCAGCGCACGAGGCCGAGGAGATCGAAGAGCATGTAGACGAGGCCGCTCGCGATCGCGGCGGCGGGGATCGTCAGGATCCACGCGTAGACGATGCGCTTCGCGACGCCCCAGCGCACGGCCTTCCAGCGCCGGACCGCGCCGACGCCCATGATCGCGCCCGTCACGGCGTGGGTCGTGCTGACGGGGATGCCCGCGTGGGCGGTCCCGAAGAGGACGAGCGCGGCGGAGGTCTCGGCGCAGAAGCCCTGGGGAGGACGGAGCTTCGTCAGGCGGGTGCCCATCGTGCGGATCACGGCCGCGCCGCCGACGAGCGTGCCGACCGCGATCGCGGCGTGCGCGGAGAGCACGACCCAGTACGGGACGTAGAACTGGCCCCCCTTCAGCACGAGATCCTCCGTCTTCGCGCACGCGCTGAGGGCCAGCACGATGATGCCCATCGTCTTCTGGGCGTCGTTCGCGCCGTGGCCGAGGCTGTAGGCCGCGGCGCTCGCAAGCTGGCCGGTCCGGAAGAGGCGGTCGACGCGGCCCGGCAGGGTGCGCCGGAAGACGCGGTAGACGAACGTCATGAAGATCGCGCCCCCGATGAGGCCCATCACCGGCGCGAGGACGATGAAGAGGCCGATCGTGCCGATCTTCCTGAGATGGAGGGCGTGGATGTCGAATCCGGTGCTCGCGAGCCCGGCGCCCACCAGCCCCCCGATGAGGGAGTGGGACACGCTGATCGGAAGGCCCATCCGCGTGCAGAGGGCAGTCCAGGCGATCGCCCCGACGAGACACGAGAGCACGAGCATCTGCGAGATGTGCTCGATCTTGAGGATGCCGCTGTGGATCGACTTGGCCACGGCCGTTCCGAACGCGAAGGCAGCGACGAAGTTCCAGAACGCGGCCCAGGCGACCGCCTGCCGCGGGGTGAGGATGCGCGTGGAGACGATCGTGGCGATGGAGTTCGCCGCGTCGTTCATGCCGTTGTAGAAGTCGAAGATCAGCGCGAGGCCGATCGTCACGAGCACGAGTTCGAACATGGGTCAGGAGTACTCGAGAAGGACGTTCTCCATGTGGTCGGCGACGTCCTCGCAGCGGTCGGTCGCCTTCTCCACGTGCTCGTAGATCTCCTTCCACTTGAGGATCATGCGCGGATCCTGCTCGTCGCGGAAGAGGCCCGCGATCGTCGGGCGCAGGATGTCGTCCGCCTCGTTCTCGAGCGTGTGCACCTTCACGATGCAGTCGCGCAGCGGCTGCGGGTGGCGCAGGTCGTGGAGCGCGGCGAGCCCCTCGCGCAGCGCGATCACCTGCTTGTCCAGCACGTCGAGCAACGCGAGGAGCGGGGGCCGCGCGGTGCGGATCTCGTAGTGGTAGGCGCGCATGGCCGCGCCCTCGACGAGGTCGACGACGTCGTCGAGGCGCTTGCACATCGTGTTGATCTCGTTCCGGTCGAGCGGAGTCACGAACGTGCGGTGAAGATCCCCGATCGTGGCGTGGAGAAGCCTGTCCGCCTCGTGCTCGATCGCCTTCACGGCGGCCAGCCTCGCCTGCGCCTCCTCGGGGTGGTCGAGCTGCGCGCGGAAGGCGCTCACGATCTCCCCCGCCTTCTCGGCGAGCTTCTCCATGTGGTCGAAGAAGATGTCCTTCTTCCGGCCGAGCTTCTTGAACAGGAACAATCGGTCTCCTTCCGAAGGGGCGCCATTCTAGGCCGCGGGCGGCTCCGCCCCAAGCGACCTCCCCCGCCGCGCCCGGCGCGGGTCCCCGCTGCCCGGGCGCGCCGGGAGGAGCGGAGACGCGCTTGCCCGCCGCAGCCGCCCCGAAGCCGGGTTCAGCGCCGGCGCCGCAGGATGTAGCGCTCGGCGATCGCGCTCCCGCGGACGTCGGTATACGCGATGTCCGTCCTGTTCACGAGGAGCCACCCCGCCTGCGAGAGGTGATCGAGGGCGCACAGGCGGTCCGCGGCCGAGCCGCGCTGGTCCGCCTCGATGCCGATGGCGCCGAAGAAGGCCGCGGCCGTTTCGCGCTGGATCTCGTCCTTCGACGTGGCCCAGGAGAATCGTTCCCGACCCTCGGTCGCCGACTCGTAGCGGATCCACTCGAGGACACCGTGCTCCCAGGAGACCTTCTCCTGCGCCGAGGCGGCGCCGCAGCCCGCGAGCGCGACCAGAAGTGCCGCCAACGCCATCCCGTGCCGAACGTCCATGCTTCGTGCTCCTTGGCACGCGATTCTCGCCGGCGGCGCAAGGCCGGACCCGCGCTATCCGCGTCCCGGCCGGAGCGGCTTATAGGCCGCGCGCTGCCGCCCGGGCGGGGGCGACGCGGGCCTTGCCGTCTCCGACTTCGCGGGCGGCGGCGCCGGGGCGGGCGCGGCCGCGGGCTTCGGCTTCGCCGCGGGCTTCGGCGCGGCCTCGGCCGTCGATGTCGCCGCGGGCTTCGGCGCGGCGGCGCGTGCGGGCACGGGCGCGGGCGGCGCCGTGCGCACGATCGCCGGCTCCTGCTTCGGGATGCGAGCCGCCGGCTCCGGCAGCGGCGCCGTCGCGCGCGCGGCGACGGGGACCTCGGCCCGCGACACGGAGAGCGGGCGGTCCTGGTCCTTGAGGAAGTCCTGCGCGGCGCGGCTGCCCGCCTCGATGATGCGCAGGTTCTCGTCGTCCCAGAAGTACATGACGAGGCGCACGAGGACCGCGTGGAGGAAGCTCCGCTCCCCGAGCACCTCGAGCCGCGTGCGGAGGCACGCGAACTCCTGCCTGACCGCCTCCGCGCGCGCGCCGTTCCCGCCGTCGCGGGGCGCGCGCAGCTCGATCACCGCGGCCTCGAGCCGGTCGAGCCGGCGCCTGTACTCCAGGATGCGCTCGCGCGTCAGGCGCTGGTCGGGGATGTCGAGCAGGTGCTTCTCCAGGTAGGAGATCGCCTTCTCCTGCGCCTGCAGCACGCGGTTCGAGGGTCGCGCCGAGAGCTCCTCCTCGATCCGCGAAGTCCAGCGCTCGATCGCCGTGCACAGCTCGTGGCGCCCGGCGAGGAGGAGCACGTCCTTCTCCCCCACCTCGCCCGGCACCGCCTCGGCCGTGATCTCGTACGTCGGGACCTTGCCCTCCGCGCTCCGCGCCGTGATCGCCGCGTGGAAGCGGAGGCCCGGCTGGTAGCGGTATTGGATGTCGATCGTCACGCGATCCGGCGACGGCTGCTCCTCCTTGATCTCGAAGTCCCACACCTCGAAACCGGCGCGGGTAGAGAGAGCCTTCGTGATGCCGTGCTTGATTGCGGCTCTGAGCATTCCTTACCTCGTGATGTCGGACGCGCTGCCCTGAACCCCTGCTCCGCCGCCCTTTATCGGCGTTTCCGACGGCCGCCTTACGGAGTCCCCCGGGGGAATGGCAGGTCGGGAGGGGCTCCGGGGAGGGTCCTCCGGCCCCACGACCGGGGGTGCACCCGCGTCGGGATCCTCTGGTCAAGGTGGCGGCCAATCCCGCACAATGGCGGCCGGAGCCCGGCTGCGAACCCGGGCCCGGCACGGAGGACAACGGCATGAGGAAGATTCTCTTGGTCACGGCGGTCGCGGCAGTCGCCGGGGCAGGATGCGGAACCAGCCACGGCAAGTGGGAGTCGGACCACGCGGCGGCGGCGAGGAAGCTCGAGGTCCAGGTGGACAAGAACGGCCGCCATACGGAAGTCGAGTACCACATCCCGCCGAGCGAGGTGCCCGGCCCGGTCCGCGCGGCGATGGACCAGCTCCACCCCGGCGGCCCCTACGAGGACGCCGAGCGCGAGTGGGACGGCGGCAAGCTCTACTACGAGCTCGCGCGCCGCGTGCAGGGCCTCGAGGTCGAGGCGATGTTCTCGCCCGACGGGCAGCTCCACAGCGAGGAGATCCAGGTCCCGATGAACAGGGTTCCCGAGGTCGTGAGGACCGCCGCCCTGTCGAGCCTCTCCGGCGCGCAGGCGACGATGTGGGAGGAGATCCGCGACTCGAAGCGCGAGATCGTCGAGTACCACGTGAAGCTCTCGCGCGGCACGGACAAGTACAAGGCGATGCTCTCGACGGACGGGAAGCTCCTGGGCATCGTCCGCGAGGTGCCCGCGGAGATCGAGGTCCCGGTCGAGACGCAATAGCGGCGCCGCCCCCAAGTTCGGCCCCGCCCGTACAATCGGCCCCGTGAAGGGAGGGCGCCGTCGTATCGCGGCGGGGCTGCTGCTCGCGGCCCTCGCCGGCGCGCAGGACGACCCGTTCGCGGATCGGCCTGCCGCGCTCGCCGAGGCGCGGCGGCGGCTCGCGGCGCTCGCCGATCCCGCCTCCGAGGAGGCGAAGACGTGGCGCGAGCCGCTCGAGCGCCGCATCCGGCTCCTCGAGGAGCTCAAGCGCACGGAGGAGGAGAGGGAGGCCCTTCCCTCGCTGCAGGAGATCGAGGCGCGGCGGGCCGAGGCACTGCGGCAGCTCGAGGCGATGCAGGGCCGCCCGGCCCCGACGGGCGTCGCGCTGGCATCGGCCGAGGCGGTCGCGGAGTACGACCGGAAGCTCGCCGAGGCCAGGGCCGCGCGAGACGCCGCGCAGGCCGAGGTCGAGGCTCAGGCCGCGCGGACGAGCGACGCCGACGCCGAGCGGAAGGCGCTTCCCGCCCGCGAGAGCGACGCGAAGCGCCGGCTGGCGGAGCTCGAGAGGAAGGAGGACGACCTCTCGCGCTACCGCGCCGACAACGCCCGCCTCGAGCTCCGGGTGGTGCGCGAGCGCAACGCCTTCCTCGCCGGGGCGGAGCCGGTCCGGTCGGCCCGAGCCCCCGTCCTCGACCTCGAGATCGATCTCGCGCGTCTCCGGTTCGACTTCGCCGACAAGGAGCAGAAGCTCGCGGCGGCGGCGGCCGCACGACTCCGGGAGGCTGAGGCGAGAAGGATCCGCGAGACCGCGGAGGAGGAGGCCCGGGCCGCCGAGCTGACCGTGAATCCGATCGAGCGGTTCCGCCTCGAGCGCTCCGCCGAGGCCGCGGGGATCCGCGCGGAGATCACGGCGCTCGAGAGCCGCATCAGCGAGATCGAGACGGCGATCAAGGAGCGCGCGGACCTGCTGGGCTTCGTCGCCAAGGAGAGGGACACCCTCGAGAAGAGGCTCGCCCGGGGCGACGAGGGGACGGCCGATCTCCTCCGCGGCGTGCTGGACCGGACGCGGCGCACCCGCCAGCTGGTCCGGGCGAGGCTCGAGGAGGCGGACGCCGCCGCGACGGCGAACCAGAAGGAGCTCGTCGCCGTCCTCGACCGGCTCTGGCTGCTCGAGCTGCCTGCCGAGGACAACGAGGAGCTGCGGGTGCTGCTGGCCCAGCTTCCCGAGGCGCGGCACGAGGAGGCGAGGCGGATCTTCACGGAGGCGGTCCGCGGGCAAGGCGGCGTCATCGCCGCCCTGCGCGCCAAGCGGAACTCGCTCGAGCGGGTCGAGCGCGAGCTCGGGGAGCACACGAGGCTGCTCGGGGACCACCTCGCGGAGATCGACAACCTCCTCGTCTTCGTGGAGGACCGCATCCTGTGGGTGCGCTCCGATCCGCGCGCCGACGGGGGATTGCTCCCGGCCGCGGCCCGGGAGATCGGCCGCCTGACTTCCGTGCGCATCGGCAGCTGGGCCGAAGTCGGCGTCACGAGGCTCGCGGCGGCCGGGGGCGCCCTCGCGATGATCGTGCTCCTCTACCTCGCGGCGCGGCGGCTCCGCGCGAGGGCCGACGCCCCGGCGCCGGCGCCGGGGTGGCGCGCCAAGGCGGGCCGCATCCTGCTCGGCCTCGCCGCCGCGGGACTGCCTGCGGCGGGATTCTACGGCGCCTCGCTCGCGGTCGGGGCCCTCCGGCTGCCGGTCGCGATCGCCGAGCCGCTGTCCGCTCTGCTCGCCTTCCTCGCCCTCGTCGTCCTCATCCGGCGCTCGGTCGCGTTCCTCCTGCGCGACGGGGGCCTCGCCGTGGCGACGTTGGGGGTTCCGGGCAGCGTCGCCGCGCAGATCCTCCGGAGCGTGAACCTCCTGACCGTGGCGGCGGTCTTCCTCCGCGCCCCCTCGGTCGTGCTCGCCGGCGACCCCTACGGCGCACGTGCCCTGCCGAGGCTCCTCGATCCCGCCTGGTACGCGACACTCGGCTTCGCGCTGCTCCTCCTCATGCGCCGCCGCGGCGCGATCGTCCAGGACCTGACCCGGCCGGGGAGCTGGATGCGCGGCGCCTGGGGGCTCGCGTGGCTCGGCACGGCGCTCCTGACGATCACCGCGATCGCGCTCGACCTCCTGGGATACCGCGTCGGCGCGGCCTTCCTCGTCCTGAACGTGGCGCGCACGGCCGGCCTCCTCATCCTGATCGCCGGCCTCTATTCGACGCTGCTCGCACTGGTCGGCAAGGTCGCGACCCGCGTCCGCCGCAGCACGCTGAAGGACGAGGGCGCGGCGGTCGCGTGGCGTCTCTCGGCGACCGTCGTGGACCAGCTGAGCCGCATGGTCGCGGCCGTCGTGGCCGTGATCGCGGCGGTCCTCTTCCTCCGGTTCTGGGGCCTCTCCGGGGTCATCGCCCGCGTCCTCGAGAAGGTGGTCGTGGTCGGCCTCGCGGGCGGGGACTCGGTCACGCTGAAGAACGTGGCGGTGGCCCTCCTGTGGATCATCGGCGGCCACTTCGTCGTGCGGAACCTCTCCGCGGTCTACGATGCGGTCGTCTCGCCCCTGCTCAGGAAGACGGATGCCGCGGGGCGGTACGTCTTCCTCGCCCTCTCGCGCTACGCGATCCTGCTCCTCGCGTACGGGTCCGCGCTGCTGGCGCTCAACGTGAGCTTCGAGAGCATCGGGTGGCTCCTCGCGGCCATCTCCTTCGGCGTGGGCTTCGGCCTGCAGGAGATCGTCGCCAACTTCATCAGCGGCCTCATCATCCTCCTCGAGCGGCCGATCCGGGTCGGCGACCTGATCGAGGTGGACGGGGAGGTCGCGGTCGTGGACCGGATCAACATCCGCTCGACGACGGTGACGAACTTCGAGCGGCAGACGATCATCATCCCGAACAAGCAGCTCATCACGAGAAACCTCACCAACTGGTCCCGGAACGACCGCATCATGCGCCGGCAGTTCCGGGTGGGCGTGGCCTACGGGTCGGACGTCGAGAAGGTGCTTCGCGCGCTCGACGAGGAGGTCCGCCGCCACCCGAAGGTGCTCGCCGACCCGGCCCCGGCGATACGCTTCGCGCAGTTCGGGGAGTCGAGCCTCGACTTCGACGTCTTCCTCTTCGCGACGATCGACGACGGCATTCCGGTGCTCGCGGACCTCCACCGGCAGGTCTACGAGCGATTCGCGAAGGAGGGGATCGAGATCCCCTTCCCGCAGCGCGACCTCAACCTGCGTTCCGGCTGGGAGCATCTCGACCGCGGCGACGGGCGCAAGCCGGGGGGCGGGCCTGCCACGCCGTAGCTCGCGCGGCGAGCGAAGGCGGGTCAGCGCTTCCGCGCGAAGAACTCCTGCAGGAGCGCCGCGCACTCGGCGGCAAGGACCCCGCCCGTGACCTCGAACCGGTGGTTGAGCCGCGAGTCGAGCCCGATCTGGTAGAGGGAGCCGCACGCCCCCGCCCTCGGGTCGAGCGCGCCGAAGACGACCCGCCCGATGCGGGCGTTGACGATCGCGCCCGCGCACATGAGGCAGGGTTCGAGCGTGACGTAGAGCGTCGCCCCCTCGAGTCGCCATCCCTCGAGCGCCGCCGCGGCCTGTGTGATCGCGATCATCTCCGCGTGCGCCGTCGGGTCCTTGAGCATCTCGCGCTGGTTGAACCCGCGGCCGATGATCCTGCCGCCGTGGACGACGACGGCGCCCACGGGGACCTCGTCGCGGCGCGCGGCCTCCTCCGCCTCGCGCAGCGCGGCCCTCATGAAGGCCGCGTCCGCGGCGCCTAGCCCAGCCGGATCTCCTGCCTCTCGCACTTGCCCGTCTTCCGGAGCGCCTCGCAGTTGGCCTCGATGCGGAGCCGGTGCCCCATCGGCGCGAAGCCGAGGCGCTTCGCGATCTCCGCCTCGACGCGCGCGATCGCCGCGCCGTCGAACTCGAAGACCTTCTTGCAGTCCACGCACACGATGTGGTCGTGCGGGTCGCGGCCGTACGTGTGCTCGTACATCCGCCGGTCGTCCTTGAGCGCGACCTCCGAGATCAGCCCGCACTCGGCGAGGAGCTGGAGCGTGCGGTAGATCGTCGCCTTCGAGATCCCGTCCCCCTTCACGCGGTCCTCGAGGTCCTCCGCGCTGAAGTGGACCTCCCACTCGAAGATGCGGCGCAGCAGGATCTCCCGCTGGCGCGTGATCTTCAGCTCCTTGGACTTGAGGAAACGCCGGAAGATCTCCAGCGCCTGCTCGATCTGTTCGGACACCCGCTAGATGCTACCCGCCTCCGCTCCCAGGGGGAGCTGCGGCGGGCGAGCCCCGCGGAGCAGGACGGGAGGGGGCACGGGGGAGGGCTCTCGCCCGAAGCTCGCGCAGCGAACGGAGGCGGGAGCCCCCCGGATCAGTGCGGCAGCTCGTCGAGGAAGCGCTGGATCTCGCCGTGCACGGCGGGGTAGGTGCGGACGAAGAGGTGGTTCCGGAACACGGTGATCCGCACGCCCTCGTCCTCCCACGTCCCCTCGCCCGTGTACGTGCGCACGAGCTCCGCGAGCTGCTCCGAGGACTCGTACGTCTGCACGACCTCGGGCTCGGGCGGCTCCGGCCGCTCGTAGTTGCTCGGGTAGACGTTCATGTCCTGGCCCGGGAAGTCGCGGATCGGCACGAGCAGGTGGGCCACGCCGTAGACGCGCAGGACGGGCGTCCCGCGCGCGTCCTTCCTCGAGGTGACGATGAGGATGTTCCCCTGGACGCGGAAGCCGACCTCCTGCCCCGCGAAGGCGAGCTTCAGGAGGTCGCCTGCGGCCACGTCCTTCACGTCGAGGTCGATCCGGATCCCCTCCGGGTCGACGCCGTCCTTCGTCATCCGGGCCTTGTGGACGAAGATGTTGATCCCCGTCGCGGCGCGGAGGTGGTCGACGAACTCGTCGACCGTCGCCTTCTCGAGCTTCACCGTGAGCCGCCGGCTCTGGAGGAGGTTGACGATCGACTCCGCCTTCTCCGTGCGGCCGGCCGCCGGCGCGGCCTTCGCCGCGGGTTTCGGGGCAGGGCCCTTCTTCGGGGCGTCCTCCGCGGACGCGAGCGCGGTCAGGAGCAGGGGAAGCACGAGGAGTCGCCGCATACCTCTACGGAACGCGGGCCGGGCCCCGCGGGTTACCGTCCCTTCGCGACGTCCTTCCGGTAGCGGCATCCCTCCCACCGGATCCTGCCGGCCGCCGCATAGGCGCGGTCCCGTGCCTCGCCGACGGTCGCGCCGAGCGCGGTCACGCCGAGCACGCGCCCTCCCGACGTGACGATCTCGTTCCCGCGGCGCGCCGTCCCGGCGTGGAAGACCTGGAGGTCGGGTCCCGTCTCGACCGCGTCGAGGCCCTCGATCACCCGGCCGAGCCGGCTCGCCGCCGGGTAGCCCTCCGAAGCCATCACCACGCAGCAGGCGGCCCGCTCGTCGTACTCGAGGTCGATCTCGTCGAGGCGCTCGTCGAGGACCGCCTCGAGCACCGTCACGAGGTCGGTCTTCAGCCGCATGAGGACGGGCTGCGCCTCGGGGTCGCCGAACCGGACGTTGAACTCGAGCACCTTCGGCCCGCCCTTGGTCACCATGAGCCCGGCGTAGAGCATCCCCTTGTACTTCCGCCCCTCGCGGTTCATCGCGTGGACGGTGGGCACGAGGATCTGCCCGACGACGTGATCCATCATGTCGTCGTTGAGCTCCGACGGGGAGTAGGCCCCCATGCCGCCGGTGTTCGGGCCCTGGTCGCCGTCGAAGGCGCGCTTGTAGTCGCGCGCGGTCGGGAGCACGGCGATCGTCTTCCCGTCCGTGAACGCGAGGACGCTCGTCTCGTCGCCCTGGAGGTACTCCTCGACGAGGACGCGCCGCCCCGCGTCGCCGAGGGTCTTCTCGACCATGCACGCGTCGAGCGCGCCGCAGGCGTCCTCGTAGTCGGTGGCGATGAAGACGCCCTTGCCGGCCGCGAGCCCGTCCGCCTTGACGACGATCGGGTAGTCGGCCGACTGGAGGTACTGCCGCGCGCGTTCGGGGTCGTCGAACGTGCGCGCGTTCGCCGTCGGGATCATGTACTGCGTCATGATCCGCTTCGAGAAGACCTTGCTGCCCTCGAGCTCGGCCGCCTGCTTCCTCGGCCCGAAGATGCGGAGCCCCGCCTCCTCGAACCGGTCCACGATCCCGCGGCAGAGCGGCTCCTCGGGCCCGACGACCGTGAGGTCGATCTTCACCTCGCGCGCGAACGAGAGCAGGCGATCGATGTCGGTCGCCCCGATGTCCACGCACTGCGCGGTGCCGGCGATGCCGGCGTTGCCGGGCGCGCAGAACACTTCGCGGACGCGCGGCGACTGCTTGAGCTTCCATGCGAGCGCGTGCTCGCGTCCGCCGCTCCCGATCACGAGGACCTTCATCGGCTCAAGTTTCTCCCCTGGTTCCGACAGAGGCAAGTCGGGAACGGTGACGGGAGGGGGCGCGGGGGAGGGTCCCCTGGGATCTCGGAGTCGAAGCGGCATGCTACGATTCCGGGCCCCCGGGGAGTAGCTGCAACGGTAGAGCGGAACCTTTGGGGGGTTCAGGTGTGGGTTCGACTCCCACCTCCCCGACCACGCCGGAAGGGGCTCGCCACGGGGCCCCTTCCGTGCTACTCTTCAGGCGTCCGACGTCCCGGCGCGCCCTCCGTCCTGCCGCGGAGGATCCCCCCATGCGAACGAAGCCGCGCCCGGCCGACGAGACCTTCTCGCTCACCCCGATGATCGACGTGAGCTTCCTGTTGATCGTCTTCTTCATCCTCCTGCCGATGAAGGGGCTCGATTTCAAGCTGCAGTGCTACCTGCCGAGGGGCGACGGGCTCCTGCCGACGGCCACCCCGCCGAAGGAGACGGTGAAGATCCGCGTCCGGAAGGACGGGGACGCGCTCGTCTACGAGCTCGGGCAGCACCGCACGGACAGGGCCCTTGGGCTCTCGCCCGTGATCCGCGCGCTCGGGAAGACCTACGCCTACGAGATCGACGCGGCGCCCCTCGTGCCCTGGCGCGGCGTGGTCGACGCGGCGGACATGCTCGCCGCGGCCTCCTGCACGGACGTGCGCTTCCGGGGGAGCCCGATGCCGGGCCGGAAGCGGTGATCGACCGCGCGGCAGCGTAGAATCCCGCGACCGGAAGAAGGAGGTCCCCATGAAGCGTACCCATGTCTGCGCCGCGCTCGCGGCAATGGCCCTTTTCGCCTTCGCGCAGGAGACGTCCGGCCCCGCGGTCGGAACGTACAACGCGATCGCCGACTCGATCCTCGCGACGAAGGCGGCGGAGAAGGGCATCGTGAAGACGATCCTCGACGGCCACCGCCACGCGGCGGAGGGCGCCATGAAGCGCGGCGACCACGAGGCGGTCGCGGCCCACATGGCCCTTTTCGGCAACGAGGGCGACAACGCGGTCGGCGGGATCCGGAAGCGGCTCCTCGAGGGCGGCCACCACCACAACGCGGACGGCGAGGCCAAGGGCATCTACGAGCCCGGCTACGTCGTGGTGACGATCGAGGCGAAGAAGAAGTGCCTCGAGGCGTCGGCCGCCTACCGGAAGGCGACGGCGGACGGCGACCGGAAGAAGGCGTGGGAGGACTTCTCGGCCGTCGCGACAGAGCTGCTCGCGGAATGAAGCGCGCGCTCCTCGCGCTGCTGATCGGGGGGGGCTGCGGTGGCCGGGAGGCGCCCCCGCCCCCTCTCTTCCACTTCACGGAGGAGACCGTCCCCACCGTCGTCTGGTGCGGCCGGAAGGAGAAGCCCCATCTCCTCGAGTCGGGCGGGAGCGGGCTCGCGCTCTTCGACTGCGACAACGACGGCGACCTCGACCTCTACGTCGTGAACGGCTGGAGGCTCGACGGGGAGAAGGTGGCCCTTCGCGGCAGGAACGCGCTCTGGCGGAACAAGGGCGACGGCACGTTCGAGGACGTGACCGACGCCGCGGGCGTCGGCGACGACGGCTGGGGATGCGGCGTCGCGGTCGGCGACGTCGACAACGACGGCGACAAGGACCTCTTCGTCACGAACTTCGGGAAGGACGTCCTCTACGTGAACCGCGGCGACGGGACGTTTCTGCGCGCCCCGGAGCCCCCGGGAATCGACGGCTGGTCGGCGGGCGCGGTCTTCTTCGACGCGGACGGCGACGGGGACGAGGACCTGTTCGTCGCGGGGTACATCGACTGCACGCTCGACGAGGTGCTCTCCGCGAAGCCGACGCTCGACTGGCACGGCACGAAGGTGATGTTCGGGCCGTTCGGGCTCGAGGGGAAGCGGAACGCGTACTTCGAGAACGCGGGCGGCGGGAGGTTCGTCGAGGCGACGGCGAAGGCGGGGCTCACGGACGTGGGCGCGTACTTCAGCTTCGGGGTGATGGCGCTCGACGCGGACGGCGACCTCGACCTCGACCTCTACGTCGCGAACGATTCGAACCCGAACTACCTCTACCGGAACGAGGGGAAGGGGCGGTTCAAGGAGGTCGGGCTCTGGAGCGGCGCCGCGCTCGACGGCAATGGCGCCGCGCAGGCGGGGATGGGCGTGGGCGGGGGCGACGTGGACGGGGACGGCGACCCGGACCTCCTCGTCACGAACTTCGAGAAGGACGCCACGACGCTTTACCGGAACGAGGGCAAGGGGCTTTTCGCCGACGTGTCGGAGGCGGCAGGGGTGAAGGCGCCGACCTACGCGCCGCTCTCGTGGGGCACGGCGCTCGAGGACTTCGACCTCGACGGGGACGTGGACATCTTCATCGCGAACGGCCACATCTACCCGCAGGCGGACGCTCTTCCCGAGGCGGGAACGACCTATGCGCAGACGAACCTCCTGCTCTCGAACCGCGGCGACGGGCGGTTCGTCGATGCGAGCCGCGACGCGGGGCCGGGGCTTTCCGTCTCGCGGTCGAGCCGCGGCGTGGCGGCGGGCGACATCGACAACGACGGCGACATCGACCTCCTCGTGAGCAACATCGACGCGACGCCGACGATCCTCGTGAACGGGACGGCGCGGCGGGGCCGGTGGCTCACGGTGGACGCGCCGGGCGCGCGGAAGGTCGCGGTCGAGGCGGGCGGGCGGCGGTGGACGAGGCACGCGGTCCTTGGCGGCTCCTTCTGCTCGGCGAGCGACCCGCGGTTCCACTTCGGCCTCGGCGAGGTGGCGACGATCGACCGCGTGACGGTCACCTGGCCGGACGGCAGGGAGCAGGCGGTCGCGGACGCGGCGCCGGACCGCCTCGTCCGCGTGGCGAGGAGCCCCTAGAACCTGAGGTACGATTGTCCGGCACGCCCCGGTAGCTCAACTGGATAGAGCACCGGATTTCTAATCCGGGGG
>WYBS01000148.1 GCA_011525755.1 Planctomycetaceae bacterium | reverse complement strand
GGGGGGGGAGGAGGGGGGCGGGTTGTACGCGACGGGGTTGCTCGCGTTGTGCCTGGTGGTCAACTACCGCTACCCGATGGTCTTCGGCGCCGCCGACACCGTGCGGATGTTGGGGTAGCCGGGGGGTGCGGCACGCGGGCCGCACCCCGCGGCTCCGCCTACTTCCGCACGGTGTCGGCGGCGCCGAAGACCTTCGGGTAGCGGTAGTAGACCTCGAGGCACATCGCGAGCATCGCGGTCGAGTACACGCGGCCGCCGTCGTCGCCCCAGCACCCGATCGGATCCCACGACCCGGTCCGCGCGCCGCGGTCCTTCCCGTGCTGGTTCCTGACGATGGCGTCGACCATCGCGGTGTTCCACTTCCGCCAGTGGGTGCCGCCGACCTGGAAGATCGCGAGCGTGCCGTAGTACCAGTAGTACATGTCGATCGAGCCGTCGTCGGGGTTCCACCGCGGCAGCTGCGACACGCAGAGGTCCGCGCCCTTCCGGATCATCTCGCTCTGCCGCGGGTCCTCGCCGAGGAAGATCCGGGTGAGGATGCCGACCGCGGTCATCGACTGCGACTTCTCCGCCGGGAAGCGGTCCTGCTTCCCCGGCGGCCGCGCGGGCGCGCCGCCGGGCGAGGTGTAGCCGACCTGCCCGAAGTTCGGCTCGGTCATCTTCTCGATCCAGGTGCGCGCGCCCTCGAAGGCGTCGGGGTCCACCTCGAGCCCCGCGTACTTGCCCGACTTCATCGCCATCACGCACCAGCCCGTGACCGACGTGTCGTTGTCCCCGCCGCGCGGCGTGTACCGCCACGCAAGGTACGGGTTCCGCGCCGCGGCGATGAAGTTGAGCGCGTCCTGCGCGGGCTTCTTGTAGCGCGGGTTGCGCGTCATCCAGTAGGCCTCGCAGAGCGCGAGCGTCGCGATCGCGTGGCTGTACATGAACGAGTGGCTCGCGCGGCTCCCGATGCACCCGTCCTCCTCCTGGCATTGCATGAGGTACCGGAGGCCCGCCCGGACGTGCTTCGCGAACCGGTGGGTGCCGCGGTCGGTGTAGTCCGCGCCGAGGAAGGCGAGGAGCGCGAGCCCGGTCACGCCGACGTCGTGGAGCGCGCCGCCCGCGCCGTCGCACCGGTCGTCCGCGGGATCGTGCTTCATGAAGTCGTCGGCATCCCAGCGGCCGTCGGCGGCGACGTCCTGGTGGTCCGCGAGCCACTTGAGCGCGAGCTCGACGGCGTTCTCGGTCAGCGCGGGACCCTTCGGGCCGCCTCCCCCGGGTCCCCCGCGCCCCTTCCTTCCCCCGCCCGGCGGGCCGCCGACGCCGATCGCGGTCGCCTTCGACGGACCCGTGAGGGGCCCCTCGGCGACGCCCTCGTCGCCCATCGGCTCGTCGAAGTCCGTGTCGGCGTCCGCCGAGTACGGCTCGGGCTCGCTCTCGATGGCCGGCTGCAGCTCGACGGGCTGCGGCGCGATCTCCGGCGGCGGATCGATCTTGATCAGCTCGACCTCCTCGGCCTCCTCCTGCATCGCGGAGTGGATCACCGGGGCCTGCCCGCGCTGCTCGAGCTCCATCGGGATCGCCCAGAGGATCGCGAGCGCGATCCCGTGCAGGACGAGCGAGATGAGCCACCACGGCGAGCCCTTCACGAGCTCGTGGACGGTCTCGTCGAAGCCGTGTGCGGGCGCATGCGCGATCCTTCTCATGGCGTTCCTCCGTTCGACAGGCAACCCCGGAAACGGCCGGGAACGCGCGCGGTTCGCGTCAAAAAACGCTCGGAACAGGCCGCCCCGCGCGCTGGAACGCGTCCGTACACGTGTCAACGAAAAAAGCGGTTCTTTGTTCGGAACCTCGTCGTGCCGAAGACCTAGGATGGTGCCGATGCGCAAGCCCGTCCACTGCCGCAAGAAGGCGCACGAGGTGTTCCGCGCGCAGCTCGCGGACCTCGACGCGCCGGGCGCGCTGCTGCGCGCGGCCGTCGCGATCTCGATGCACGAGATCCCGGACGCCGATCCCGCGGCGGTCGAGGCGCGCATCGACGAGTACGCGGCGCGCGTGTGCGAGCGGGTGAAGACCGGCGAGGCGCGCGCCTACCTCGCGCACCTGCACGCCGTGCTCTTCGACGAGGAGGGGTTCCGGGGGGACGAGGCGTCGTACTACGACCCGCAGAACAGCTACCTCCCGGTCGTGCTCGAGCGGAAGCGCGGCCTCCCGATCGTGCTCACGCTCATCTACAAGGAGGCGGGCGAGCGCGTGGGGCTCCACGTCGAGGGCGTGAATGCGCCCGGCCACTTCCTCGCCGCGGTCGAGGCGGACGGCCGGCGCATGCTCGTGGACCCCTTCGGCGCGGGCCGCGTGCTCACGCGCGACGAGGCGTTCGCGCGGATCGCGCGCGTGTCGGGCCGCTCGCTGCCGCCGGACGACGACCTCCTCCGCCCGGCGTCGCCCCGGCAGTGGCTCGCCCGGATGATCGAGAACCTGATCCGCGTCTTCTCGCAGCGCGACCGCGACCGCGACGCCGCGGCGATGATCGAGCTGCGCGCGCTCCTGTGAGCAGCCTCGAGGCGCTGCGCTTCGCCGCCGAGGAGGACCCCGCCGCGGCGCGGGCGCTGCTCGACGGCGTCCCGCGCGGCCCGAACGCGTGCGCCCCCGGCTGCGCATTCTGCTGCCACCTGCCGGTCCTCGTCACGCCCTTCGAAGCGGAGCTTCTCGCCGACGTCGCGGTGCGAAGGCCGGACGTGCGCGCGCGGCTCGCGACGCCTGGCGCGCGCTGCCCCTTCCTCGGCGACGACCTTCGTTGCGTGGCGTACGAAGCGCGCCCCCTCCGCTGCCGCGCGCACACGTCGTCCGACCGCTCGATCTGCGAGCGCGTCCACGCGGGCGGGCTGCCGCTCTCGTCCGTTCCCGGCGACCCGTGGCTCCGCCTCTCGGCGGAGGCGATCCGGAGGGGGCTCGGGGGAGGGGAAACGGAGCTGCGCGCCGCGGTCCGCGGGGCGCTGAGGGGAGCGTGATACCCTCGCCGTCCATGCGGCGGCTCCTCCTCCTCCCCGCGCCCCTCCTCCTCCTCGCGCTCGCGTTCGCGCAGGATCCGTCGCCGTTCGCGCCGAGCCGGATGCGCACGCCGGACGGCAAGCTCTCGGATCCCGACCACTTCTTCGAGGCGAAGGACTGCGGCGAGTGCCACAAGGGCCAGTACGAGCAGTGGAAGGGATCCCTCCACAACCGCGCGCACGACGACGGGATCTACCGCGCGTTCGCGGAGCTCGCCCGGAAGGACGCGGGCGAGGAGACCTACCGCTTCTGCTCGTCGTGCCACACGCCGCTCGCGATCGCGACGGGCAAGGAGGACTACCTCGCGCACGAGGGCGTCACGTGCGACGTCTGCCACAGCATCCGGACCGTGGACGTCGTCCACGCCGGCGGCGGCGCGAACGCGTCGTTCCTGCTCGAGGGCGGCGAGGTGCGGTTCGGGCCGCTCGAGGACCCGTCGCCGACGCCCGCGCACAAGTCCCTGTTTTCGGAGACGCACCGCGGCGCGATGCTCTGCTCCGCGTGCCACACGCTCCTCCACCCGAAGAACGGGCTCCCGATCGAGAACACGTACGAGGAGTGGGCGAAGGGCCCGTACGCGAAGGCGGGGATCCAGTGCCAGGACTGCCACATGCGGTCGGCGGCGCAGGCGGCGGAGGTCGCGCGCACGATGAAGCCCCTGAAGGTGCCGGGCCGGACGCTCGGCGACATGATGGACCGGCCCGACGTGCACGACCACCGGTTCAGCGGCGCGAGCACGGACAGCAAGCACACGGGCGGCGCGCACGCGGCGGAGTCGGAGGCGCGTCTCAAGGCGGCGGTCGAGATGTCGGTCGCCGCGGCGCCGGGCGCGGGGAGGACGCTCGACGTCACGGTCTCGCTCACGAACGTCGGCGCCGGCCACGCGATCCCGACGAGCATCACGGAGCTCCGGCAGGTGTGGATCGACGTGCGGGTGACCGACGCGAAGGGCAAGGAGGTCTTCCGGAGCGGCGCCGTGGACGGCGACGGGCGCGTGGACCCGGAGGCGGTCATGTACCACTCGGTGCTGCTCGACGAGAAGGGCGAGGTGACGTACCTCCCGTGGCGCGCGGAGAAGATGGCGATGGAGAGGCTCCTGCCGCCGAAGGAGACCGTCCGCGAGAAGTGGGAGGTGAGGGTGCCCGCGGGAGCGGAGGGGCCGCTCGCGGTCGAGGCCTTGCTCCGCTACCGCGCGGCGCCGCAGGAGGTGATGGACGGCCTCTTCGGCAAGGGCCGCTTCGACCTCAGGATCGTCGACATGGCGACGGCGCGCACGGAGGCGGCGCTCCCGCGCTGACCGCGGTGCGCGCGGTCTGGCTCCTGCTGATCGTCGCGGCGGCCGTCCTCGGCTACCTCGCCGGCGCGCGAAGCGGGGAGGGCCCGGGAACCAGAGCGCGCGAGAGCCCGAGGCCCGCCGACGCGCCCGCGACGGTGCCGTCCGTAGAGCAACGGACTCCGCCCGAGTCGCCCGAGCAGGACCTGCAGGAGCGCCCCGCCGAGCAAGCGCCTCCCTCCGAGGGCCGCGTGGATCCCGTGCATCCCGTCCCTCTCGAACAGCCCCCGACGCCGCTGGATCCGGTCCATGCCGGCTCGCCCTTCGACACGCGTCTCCGCGACGATCTCGATCGCGGGGGCGCGATGGCGCTGCTGCGCGGACTCCTGGACGCGCGCCCCGGGCGGCCGTGGACCGTGGCGGCAGCCGAGGGCGCGGCCGCGGTGGTGGGCGATGACGGGACGTTCCCCAAGATCTTCTCGCGGCAGAAGTCGGGGTCTGTCGTCCACGGGCCCGGCGCCGACTGGAGCACGCTGGCGGACGGCACCACGCTGGTCTATCCGGAGGGCGTGTTCGCGATCGACTGGACCGAGGCGCCTGAGAGGCTCCCGCGCGATCTCCTCCTCAAGGGCGCAGGGATGGACCGGACACTTCTGCGCATCAGCAGGGCGCGGAGAGGCGAGAACGAGGAGATCCACGGGCTCACGCTCGCCGCGCTCACGATCGACTGCGGGAACGAGGATCTGCTCTGGCCCAAGTCGGGCCTCGCGGCCGTGCGCCTCGTGGAGTGCCGCATCGCGCGGACGGAGACGATCCTCGATGGACCCGACGCCGGCGCGATCCGCGCGGAACGCTGCGAGTTCGAGGGAGGACGGCGCGACGGCGGCTTCGAGCGATGCAGGCTCCTCGCCACGGGGCGCGGTCTCGCGCGGCTCGACGACTGCACGATCCGCGGGAGCATCGATGTCTACGACACGGGCCATGTCGCATGCCTCTTCCGGCGCTGCACGTTCGTGCAGGTGCACGCGAACCTCCAGTCGAACCTCGAGCGCCGGCCGGGAGTCCGGCTCGAGGGCTGCCGCTTCGAGGTCGCCGCGAACCCGCCGCCCCCGCGGCCGCTCCACGCGATCAACCCCGCGTGGCGGGACTGACGGCGCGCGTCACGGGCGGTCGGCGCGGAGCCGGTCGACGCGGTCGCGCGTCGGGAAGTGGAGCACGGCCATCACCGCGAGACAGAGCGCCGCGACCCCGATCGAGAACGGCTCGCCCTCGATCATGTAGGCGGCCGCGCCCATCAGCGCGCCGGCCTCCACGACCGCGAGCTTCGCGATGAAGTGCCCGCGGATCCTCCCGATGTCGCCGCCCTCGGGTTCTGGCAGCATGAAGGACGTCGAGACCACGGCGATGCAGACGATGAGCGACGTCCACGTGAAAAAGTCGGCAGGCGGGCGCTCGCCGAAGAACCCCGGGTCGCGCCGCAGGAAGATCACCACGGCGAGGAAGACCGCCGGCCCCGCGATCAGCGCGATGCCGATGATCCGCAGCGCGCGGATGTCCTCTTCCGCCTCGCCCATGGACGCTGCCCCCGGACCCCCTCGGTTTCGCTACGGAGCGACCTCGCGCTGCACCCGGAGCGCCTCCTCGTCGTCCGCGACGTCGCTGTGGCAACTGGCCTTCGCCCCCGGCTTCGCGCCGACCGCCTCGCGCGTCTTCGTCGCGAGCCGGTGGATCTCCTCCGGCGGCAGGTTGCCGCGCTGCTCGAGGATCGCGCGCTGCTCCGGCGTCAGCGCCGCGCTCCGCTTCGCGCGCTCGACCGCGTTCTCCGGCGACTTCCCCGATGCGAACTCCCTGATCTCCTTGCTGATCCGCACGCTGCACCAGTCGTGACCGCACATCGCGCAGAAGTCCGTGTCCACGTCGAGATCCTCGTCGTGGAACGCGCGCGCGAGGTCCGGGTCGAAGGAGAGCTCGAAGTGCCGCTCCCAGTTGAGCGCCGCGCGCGCCTTCGTGAGCTCGTCGTCGCGGTCGCGCGCGTCGGGGATCCCGAGCGCCACGTCCGCCGCGTGCGCCGCGATCCTGTACGCGACGCACCCCTGCTTCACGTCGTCCTTCTTCGGGAGCCCGAGGTGCTCCTTCGGCGTCACGTAGCAGAGCATCGACGCGCCGTGGTACGCCGCGGCGGTCGCGCCGATGCAGCTCGTGATGTGGTCGTAGCCCGGGAAGATGTCGGTCACGAGCGGGCCGAGCACGTAGAACGGCGCGCCGTGGCACAGCCGCCGCTCGAGCTTCATGTTGAATTCGATCTGGTCGAACGGCACGTGGCCCGGCCCCTCGACCATCACCTGGCACCCCTTCGCCCACGCGCGCTCGGTCAGCTCGCCGAGCGTATCGAGCTCCCGGAGCTGCGCCTCGTCGGTCGCGTCGGCGAGCCCGCCCGGCCGGAGCCCGTCGCCGAGCGAGAAGCTCACGTCGTGCTCGCGCATGATGTCGCAGATCTCGTCGAAGAGCTCGTACATCGGGTTCTGCTGCCGGTGCACGAGCATCCACTTCGCGAGGATCGACCCGCCGCGCGACACGATCCCGATCAGCCGGTCCTTCACGAACGGCAGGTGCTCGCGCAGCACGCCAGCGTGGATCGTGAAGTAGTCGACCCCCTGCTTCGCCTGGTGCTCGATCTCCCTCAAGATCGCGTCGTGCGTGAGGTCCTCGATCCTCTTGCCGCGGATCATCGAGTAGATCGGCACGGTCCCGATCGGCACGGTCGACTCGCGGAGGATCGCCTCGCGGCAGCGGTCGAGGTCGCCGCCCGTCGAGAGGTCCATCACGGTGTCCGCGCCCCAGCGGACGGCCCACTTGAGCTTCTCGATCTCCTCGGCGGTGCCGCTCGACACCGGCGACGCGCCGAGGTTCGCGTTCACCTTGGTCGTGCTCGCGCGCCCGATCGCCATCGGGTCGAGCTTGTACCGTAGATGTGCATGGTTCGCGGGGAGGATCATGCGCCCGGCCGCGACCTCGTCGCGCACCTGCTCCGCGGTCAGGTGCGGCTCGCGCTCGGCGACGCGCCGCATCTCGGGTGTCACCGTCCCGTTCCGCGCGTGCTCGAGCTGCGTGACCGCCCGCGCGCGGGGGGCGTGCCGGAAGTCCCACGCGGTCTTCCCGCTCGGGAGCGGCATCCCCGGCGTGTCGGGCGATGAGAAGGAGAGCGCCCCGCCCACGTCGGCGCGCAGGGCGAAGCTGCCGGGCGTGGTGCCCCCTGAGCCGGGGTTCCTGGCGCCGTGGAGGGGAAGGGGTCGCGGGGAGGGGGAGGAGGGCATCGGCAGCTTCCTTTCCTCGCCCGGGACGCTTCCCTACGCCGGTCCGAACCGGATCAGGTTCCACGGGTGCATCTCAGCGACCGCCGACGGGCCGCGCCCCGAGCGCGGCCCGGATTCTACCCTGCACGTCCCGTCGCGCACGGATACTGGCGGAGTGGTGCCAGGCACCGATCCGCCGATACCCGTGCGCCCGGCGTTAGGATTGTCACGAGTTTCGCAAAAATTCTCCCCGTACCGTATGCGAAGTTCGAGCCCGTACGATTTCACGAAGGCGAAGAAGGAGCTTGTCGCGGCCTTCGGCGAGGACGCGATCCAGGACCTCCACGAGACCTCGCCCTTCCTCGACTGGTTCACGCTCGCCTTCCACTGGGCCCTCTTCCTCGGCCTCGTCTTCCTCCTCGGATGGCTCCCCGCCCTGAGCCCCCTCTGGATCCTCTGCTTTCTCGTCCAGGGCTTCGTGATCATGGCCTTCGGGTACGTGCTCCACGACTTCTTCGTCCACCGGTTCGTGGGGGGGAAGCGGTTCTCCTACTGGATGGGGCTCTTCACCGGGTTCGTCGCCTACCTCCTCCGCACGCCCTACGCCGAGACGCACTACGACCACCACCTGCACACGGGCACCGACCCGGACGAGGCCTACAAGGACGACCTCGACACGCGGTGGAAACGGCTGCTCTTCCTCACGCCCGTCGGGTACCTGCTCGCGTTCCACCGGGAGCTCGAGAGCGAGCGCGCGGCGCGCTTCCCGGCGCCCGAGGGGACCTTCAAGCTCGACAAGGAGGCGCGGCGGCGCGCGCGGTTCGAGCGGAGGTTCCTCCTCTGCTGCTGGGCCGTCCTCATCGGTCTCGCGGTCCTCTGGCCGCGGTTCGTCCTCTACGGCTACATCCTGCCGCTTTTCCTCGTGCTCCCGGTCGCGAACGTCTTTCGCACGATCCTCGAGCACGGCGAGACGAACCCGAAGAACCTCTTCCACTGCGCGACCTACTACCGGACGGGCCCGCTCACCCGGTTCCTCTTCTTCTGGGACGCGGGCGACTGCCACCTCGTCCACCACATCTTCCCGAACATCCCCTTCTACAGGATGGGGAAGGCGGTCGACCTCTTCCGTCCCTTCCTCGTCGGGCGCGGCGTGCGCGAGCGCCGCTCGCTCCTGCAGCTCCTCCACGGCTATTTCGTCCGCAACGAGCCGCACCGGACGCTCTGGAGCGCGTAGTGTTCCACCCGCGCGTCGCCGCGTGGTTCAAGGACCGCTTCGCCGAGCCGACGCCCGTGCAGGAGCTCGCGTGGCCGCGGATCGCCGCCGGCGCGCACGTGCTCGCGACCGCGCCCACCGGCACGGGGAAGACGCTCGCGGCGTTCCTGCACGCCCTCGACCGCTTCGCGGCGGGCGCGTGGGATCCCGCACGGCTCCAGGTGCTCTACGTCTCGCCTCTGAAGGCGCTCGTCAGCGACGTCCGCCGGAACCTCCTCGCGCCGATCCTCGGCATCGGCCTCGACGACGTGCGCTGCGACATCCGCACCGGCGACACGCCCGCCTCCGAGCGCCGCCGCTTCGGCCGCCGGCCGCCGTCGATCCTCTGCACGACGCCCGAGAGCCTGAACCTCCTGCTCGCGACGCCCTCCGCGCGCCCGGCGCTGCGCGACTTGAAGGCCGTTATCCTCGACGAGATCCACGCGGTCGCCGGCAGCAAGCGCGGCGCGTTCCTGATGGCCGCGGTCGAGCAGCTCCCCGAGGTGCAGCGCATCGCGCTCTCCGCGACCGTCCGCCCCCTCGGGACGGTGGCGGCCTTCGTGGGCGGCCCGGGCCGGGAGGTCGAGATCCTTCGCGCGCCGGACGCGAAGAGGCGCGAGGTGCGCGTGATCGGCGTCGGCCGCGACGACGACCCGTCCATCTGGCCGCACGTCGTCGAGGAGCTCAGGCGGATCGTGAAGGCGAACCGGACGACCGCGGTCTTCGTCAACAACCGCGCGATCTGCGAGCGGCTCGTCCGCTGGCTCAACGAGGGCGAGGCGACGCCGCTCGCCTACGCGCATCACGGCTCGCTCGCGCGCGAGCTGCGCGCGGTGGTGGAGAGGCGCCTCCAGGAGGGCGCGCTGAAGGCGATCGTGGCGACCAGCTCGCTCGAGCTGGGCATCGACATCGGGGGGATCGACGAGGTGGTCCTCGTGCAGTCGCCGCGGACGCTCTCGAGCGCGATCCAGCGGGTCGGCCGCGCGGGCCACTCCGTGGGCGAGGCGAGCCGGGCGCGGCTCTTCCCGGTGTTCGAGCGCGACGTGCTCGATGCCGCGGTCATGGCGCCCTTGGTGGAGGGGGGCGAGGGGGAGGAGGTGCGGCCGGTACGAAACCCCCTCGACGTCCTCGCGCAGGCGATCGTCGCGCTCTGCGCGGTCGAGGAGCGGGACCTGGATGCGCTCTACGCGCTCTTCCGCCGCACGCACGCCTACGCGGAGCTCACGCGCGAGGCGTTCGACCGCGTGGTCGCGATGCTCCGCGGCCGCTACGCCGAGACGCGGCTCCGCGACCTGAAGCCGCGCCTCCGGATCGACCCGGAGACGGGCCGCGCGCGCGCCGCGGAAGGCGCGCTCCAGCTCGTGTGGCGCTCGGGCGGCGTGATCCCCGACCGCGGCTACTACCGGGTCCGCGTCGAGGGCACCGGGGCGAGGCTCGGCGAGCTCGACGAGGAGTTCGTGTGGGAGCGGCGGATCGGGCAGGAGATCGCGATCGGCGCGCAGCAATGGCGGATCGACCGCATCACGCGGGACGAGGTCGTGGTCACGCCGGGACGCGGCGGCGACGCGGTGCCGCCCTTCTGGAAGGCGGAGTCGCAGGCGCGCGACTTCGAGCTCTGCGAGAAGATCGGGCTCGCGCTCGAGCAGGGGTTCCCCCGGCCCCTCCCCAACCTGGACGACGCGGCGCGCGCCGCGCTCGATGCCCTGCTGGACCGCCAGCGGGCGGCGACCGGGCGGCTGCCGCACCGGCACCACGTGGTCGTCGAGGAGTGCCGGGGGACGGCGCGAAGGGGCGAGTCGCGGCCGGTCATCGTCCACGCCCTGTGGGGCGACCGCGTGCTGCGGCCGTGGGCGATCGCGATGGCCGCGGCGTTCGAGGAGCAGCGCGGATACCCCCTCGAGACGCAGACGAACGACGACGGGATCCTCGTCCACCTGCCCGACGACATGCCCGCGCGGCGCGTGCTCGACCTCGTGCCTTCTGACCGCGTGGAGGACCTGCTGCGCAGGCGGCTCCACCAGACGGGGTTCTTCGGGACCCGCTTCCGCGAGAACGCGATGCGCGCGCTGCTGCTGCCCCGCCACGGGCGGCGCGGGCGGACGCCCCTCTGGCTCACGCGCATGCGCGCCGCGAAGCTCATGCAGGCCGTCGC
Organism: Planctomycetaceae bacterium; assembly: GCA_011525755.1. Taxonomy (GTDB): domain Bacteria; phylum Planctomycetota; class PLA2; order PLA2; family PLA2; genus PLA2. The sequence continues at coordinate 10,449 of WYBS01000148.1, read as the reverse complement.
GCGGTACGACGACTTCCCGATCCTCCTCGAGACCTGGCGCACCTGCCTCGAGGACGAGTTCGACCTCCGTGCGCTTTGCCGTCTCCTCGGCGAGATCGAGTCGGGCGAGATCACCGTGAGCGGGGCGGTCACGGCGGCGCCGTCGCCCTTCGCGCAGCCCCTCGCGTGGCGCGCGACGAACCAGCTCATGTACGACCAGAACGAGCGCGCGCCCTCCGGAGGCGCGATGCCGCTCTCGGAGGCGGTGCTCCGCGACGTGCTCTTCGATGCGCAGCTCCGGCCCCGGCTCGATCCCGCGCTGGTGCGCGCGTTCCTCGGCAAGCTGCAGCGGACGGATCCCGCGTACGCGCCGCGCGACGACGCGGAGCTCGTCGACCTCGTGGAGGAGCGCCTTCTCGTGCCCGCCCCGGAGGGCCCGCTGCCGATCGGCCTTCTCCGCGACCGCGGGTACGTGATCGCGCGGCGCGATCTTCCGCTGCTCGAGCGCGCGCGCAAGGGCGACGCGATCGCGCGCGAGGAGTGCCTCTCCCGCGTGCTCGCGACGCACGGGCCCGTGACGCTCGCGTACGTCGAGGATCTCCTCGGGATGCCGGTCGCCCGTGCGCTCGACGCGATGGTCGCCGACGGCCGCGTGGTCGCCGACCGCTTCCTGGAGGGCGTCCTTGACCTGCAGTTCTGCGACACGGAGAACCTCGAGCGGCTGCTGCGGCTCGCGCGGGCGGCGGCGAGGCCCTCGATCGAGCCGCTGCCGCGGGAGCGGCTTCCGCAGCTCCTCGCGCGGCTCCAGCGCGAGGGCGATCTCCGCGACCGCCTCGAGCGGCTCTTCGGGTTCCCCGCGCCCGCGGCGCTCTGGGAGGAGGCGATCCTCCCCGCGCAGGCGGCCTACCGGCCCTCGGAGATCGACACCCTCTTCCAGGAGAGCGATCTCGTCTGGGTCGGCACGGGCCCGCAGAGCCTCGCGTTCGCCTTCGAGGAGGATGCCCGCCTCTTCCTCCCGGACGCTTTGGAGGTCCCGGAACCTTTCCCGGGGCGGCACGACTTCTTCGACCTCGAGCGCCGGTGGGGCGTCGGTTCCGCCGAGGCCGCGCGGCGGATCTGGGAGCTCGCGTGGCAGGGGCGGATCACCGCGGACTCCTTCGCCGTCGTGCGCCAGGGCGTCGCCACGGGCTTCGAGCCGGCGCCGGCCGTGGCGCGGCGCGGCGGGCTCCGGTCGTGGCAGTCGTCGCGGCCGGTGCTCGGGACGTGGCGCGCGCTCCGCATCGACGCGCCGGCGGACCGCCTCGAGGAGCTCGACGACGACAAGGCGCGCGCGAGGCAGCTCTTCGCCCGCTACGGCGTCCTCTTCCGCGAGCTCCTCGCCGCGGAGCTGCCGCCGCTCCGGTGGGGGAGGCTGCTCCGCGCGCTCCGGCTCCTCGAGCTCGCGGGCGAGTGCTTCGCGGGCCACTTCCTCGCCGGGATCGACGGGCTCCAGTTCGCCTCGCGCGACGCCCTCCGGCTCCTCCGCGGGACGTGGGACGACGGCGAGCGGTACTGGATGAACGCGTGCGACGCCGCGTCGCCCTGCGGCGTGCTCCCCGGCATGCCGCCGCGCGTGCCGACGACGTGGCTCGCGTTCCGCGGCCGGGAGCTCGTGCTCGTCGCGCGCCGGAACGGCCGCGACGTCTCGACCCGCCTGCCCCCGGAGCCCCCCGACCTCGCCCTCTTCCGGGCGCTCCTCGCGCGCGCGGTGCGGCCGCTCCCCCGCGTGGTCGTCGAGACCATCGACGACGAGCGCGCGGCGGTCTCGCGCCACGCGGCGGCGTTCCGGGAGGCCGGGTTCCTGAACGACATGGACGCGATCGTGCTCGAAAGGAGCTACGCATGACGAATCCCTGGCTCGATCCGGCGCATGGGCAGCGATTCCCGGAGGGGGCGACCGAGGCGAACCCCTCCCGCGCGGAGCAGATCGAGGTGCTCGTGACGCTCGCCGGCGCTCATCGCGTCTCCGACCCGGACGCGATGGACCTCCTGCCCCCGCGTCGCATCCTCGACGCGGGGTGCGGGCGGGGCTTCGTCGCCGAGCGCCTCCTCGCGATCCATCCGCAGGCGACGCTCGTCGGGTTCGACGTCTCGCCCGAGGCGGCGGAGGAGGCGCAGCGCCGCCTCGGCGGCCGCGCGCGGATCGTCTGCGCGTCGTTCGAGGAGGACTGGCCGGGCGCGCTCAAGGAGAAGGACTTCGACCTCGCCCTTTGCGTCCAGGCCATCCACCACGTCCCGCACGTCCTGAAGCGGCTCACCTTCCAGCGCTTCCACGACGTGCTGCGGCCGGGCGGGCTCTACCTGCAGAGCGACCCGGTCGCGCTCGGGGATCCGGCGGTCTTCCCCTGCGTGAAGGCGCTCTGGAACCGGCTCCGGTCCCTCCACGGGTTCCCCCCGCTGCCCGAGAACTACCTCCAAGGCGACGCCGAGGAGGAGCTCGAGAGGCGGGGCGACCTGCTGGCGGGCCTCGACAAGCAGCTCCTCTGGCTCAAGGAGGCCGGGTTCGCGAACGTGGATTGCTTCTGGAAGCACGGGAACCGTGCGATCTTCGGGGGGTTCCGACTCCCTTGAGCGTCCCGGACCTCCGCATCGAGCCCATGAACGGCAAGCCCGTCCGCGCGGACGGGCGCTACGTCCTCTACTGGATGATCGCGGCGCGGCGGACGGCCTACAACTTCGGCCTCGAGCGCGCGGCGGAGATCGCGCGCGAGCTCTCGCGGCCGCTGCTCGTGCTCGAGGCGCTCCGCTGCGACTACCGCTGGGCGAGCGACCGGATCCACGCCGCGATCCTGCGCGGCATGGAGGACAACAAGGCGCGGTGCGCGAAGGCGGGCGTCGGATACTTCCCCTACGTGGAACCGGAGAGGGGCGCGGGGAGAGGGCTCCTCGAGGCGCTCGCGAAGGACGCATGCGCGGTCGTCACCGACGACTACCCCTGCTTCTTCCTGCCCGACATGGTCGCTGCCGCGGCGCGGAAGCTGCCGGTGAAGCTCGAGGCGGTCGATTCGAACGGCCTCCTGCCGCTCCGCGCGGCGGAGCAGGAGTTCCCGACGGCCTACGCGTTCCGGCGCTTCCTCCAGAAGGAGCTGCCGCTGCATCTCCCGTGCATGCCGGCCGAGGATCCGCTGAAGGGGCTCTCGGGCGCGGAGGTGCCGGCGGACGTCGCGAAGCGGTGGGCCCCCCCCGGCTCGTCCGCCGAGGCCCTCGCGAAGGCGGATCTCTCGAAGCTGCCGATCGACCACGCGGTGACGCCGGTCACGCTCCCGGCGCCGAAGAACGTCCTCGCGCGGTTCATCGGCGAGAAGCTCGCGAAGTACGGGGCGCGGAACGAGCCCGAGGAGGACGTGACGAGCGGCCTCTCCCCCTACCTCCACTTCGGCCACATCTCCGCCCACGAGGTCTTCCTCGCCGTCGCCGAGCGGGAGAAGTGGCGGCAACCCGCGCCGCACGCGCACGGCAGGCGCGAGGGGTGGTGGGGCATGAGCGCGGAAGCGGAGGCGTTCCTCGACCAGCTCGTCACCTGGCGCGAGCTCGGGTTCAACATGTGCGCGCGGCGGGACGGCTACGACCGGTTCGAGAGCCTCCCGGACTGGGCGCTCCGCACGCTCGAGAAGCACGCGCGCGACCCGCGCGAGCACACGTACACGCCCGAGGAGCTCGCAGGGGCGCGGACGCACGATCCGCTCTGGAACGCCGCGCAGGCGCAGCTCGTCCGCGAGGGCAGGATCCACAACTACCTGCGGATGCTCTGGGGGAAGAAGATCCTCGAGTGGACGGCCACGCCGCGCGAGGCGCTCGCGACGATGATCGAGCTCAACAACCGCTACGCGCTCGACGGCCGGGACCCGAACTCCTACTCCGGGATCTTCTGGTGCCTCGGCCGGTACGACCGGCCGTGGGGCCCGGAGCGGCCCGTCTTCGGCACGGTGCGCTACATGAGCTCCGAAAACACCGCCCGGAAGCACCGCGTGAAGGACTACCTGAGGCGCTACGGGGGCACATGCCCGACGGCTTCGTTTTGATCGACAAGCCCGCGGGGCCCTCGAGCGCCCGGGCGATCGCGCCCTTCAAGCGGCGGTTCAAGGGCTCGCGCGTCGGCCACGCGGGCACGCTCGACCCGTTCGCGAGCGGGCTCCTGGTCGTGCTCGTCGGCGACGCGACGCGCCTCCAGGACCTCGCGATGGCGCTCCCGAAGACGTACGTCGCGACCGTGCGGTTCGGCGTCGGGACGGACACGCTCGATCCCTTGGGCGCGGTCGTCGCCGAGCGGGACCCGGGCTCCCGGCCCGACGGCATCGAGGGCGCCGCGCGAGCCTTCCTCGGCGAGATCGAGCAGATGCCGCCCGCGTTCTCGGCGCTCAAGGTGGAGGGGCGGCGCGCGTACCGGCTCGCGCGCGAGGGGAAGCCGGTCGAACTCGCGCCTCGGCGCGTGCGCGTGCACGCGGTGACGGTCCGCGAGGTGTCCTGGCCCGACGTCGTGATCGAGCTCACGACCGGGAGCGGCTTCTACGTCCGCTCGTTCGCGCGCGACCTCGGGCAGGCGCTCGGCCTCCCCGCGCACCTCGCGGCGCTCCGCCGCACGCACATCGGCCCCTTCGCAGCGGACCGCGCCGACGAGACGAAAGTCCTCGACTGCCTCGCGCTCGTCGAGGCCGCCGGGCTGCCCCTCGTGCAGCTGCCGCGCGACGCGGCACGCGCGTTCGCGGAGGGCCGCCCGGTGCGCGCGGAGGCGAGCGGCAGGTTCGCGGCCATCTGCGAGGGGCGCCTCCTCGGGCTCGGAAGAACGGGGGGTCCGGGGGCGGTCGCCCCGGACGTCGTCCTCTCGCATGCCCGGCACGCGCTCGAGGAATCGTGAGGATCCTCGTAACCGGCGCAAGCGGATACGTCGGCGGTCGCCTCGTGCCGGCCCTCGTCCGGCGCGGCCACGCCGTCCGCTGCCTCGCGCGCCGGCCCGAGTACGTGCGCCCCCGCGTCGGGCCCTCGGTCGAGGTCGTGCAGGGCGACGTGCTCGAGCCCGCGTCGCTCGCACCGGCCCTCGCGGGCATCGATGCGGTCTACTACCTCGTCCACTCGATGGGCTCGAAGCGCGGCTTCGAGGAGAAGGAGCGCGCGGGCGCGCGGAACTTCGGCGCGGCCGCCCGCGCGGCGGGCGCCTCGCGGATCGTCTACCTCGGCGGCCTCGGCACCGGCGACGACCTCTCGCCGCACCTCGCGAGCCGCCAGGAGACCGGCCGCCTGCTCGCGGAGGCGGGGGTCCCCGTCGTCGAGCTCCGGGCCTCGGTGATCCTCGGCTCGGGGAGCCTCTCGTTCGAGCTCATCCGCGCGCTCGTCGAGAAGCTGCCCGTGATGGTCACCCCCTCCTGGGTGCGCCGGCGCGCGCAGCCGATCGGGATCGAGGACACGCTCGACTACCTCGTCCGCGCGCTCGACCTCCCCGCGACGGGGCACGTCGTCTACGAGATCGGCGGCGCGGAGGAGGCGACCTACCTCGACCTCATGCGCGAGTACGCGCGGCAGCGGGGACTCCGGCGGATCTTCCTCCCCGTGCCCCTCCTGACTCCCCGGCTCTCGAGCCTCTGGCTCGGACTCGTGACGCCGCTGCAGGCCCGCGTCGGGCGGAAGCTCATCGACAGCATCCGCCACGACACGGTCGTCCTCGACCGTCGGGCGCTCGCCGACTTCCCCGTCCGCCCGAGGGGCTACCGCGAGGCCATGGCGCGCGCGCTCGCGAACGAGGACGAGGAGGTCGCGGCCACGCGGTGGTCGGACGCCCTCTCCGCGCTCGAGCCGCAGCAGTGGGGCGGCGCCACGTTCGGTTCGCGGCTCGTCGACTCGCGCTCGGTCCTCGTCGACGTGCCGCCCGCCCGCGCCTTCGCGCCGATCCGGAGGATCGGCGGACGGAACGGCTGGTACTACGCCGCGTGGCTGTGGAAGCTCCGGGGATTTCTCGACCGCCTCGTCGGCGGCGCGGGACTGAGGCGCGGCCGGCGCCACCCGGACGAGCTGCGCGAGGGCGACGTCCTCGACTTCTGGCGCGTCGAGCGGTTCGAGGCCGACCGGCAGCTCCGCCTCGCAGCCGAGATGAAGCTGCCTGGTCGGGCGTGGCTCCAGTTCGACGTCGAGCCGGCGGCGCAAGGGGGAACCCTCATCCGCCAGACCGCGCTCTTCGACCCGAAAGGCCTCTCGGGACGGCTCTACTGGTGGGTCGTCTGGCCCCTCCACCGGCTCGTCTTCTCGGGAATGCTCCGGGAGATCGCCCGGCGGGCTGAGGGGAACGCCGACGGAAGGGCGCAAGAGGCCTAGGGATGTTGTCGATATAAATAAATGGACAACTAGCGAAAGCGCGGTATGCTCTCGCCATGACTCGGAAGTCGAACGCTGGCGGCGCGGCGGTCGCTCCGCAGGGCGGGGCAACCTACTCCATCGGCGATCTCGCGGAGGCGTGCGGGATCTCGGTCGACACCCTTCGCGTCTGGGAGCGCCGCTACGGCCGGCCGGAGCCCGTCCGGCTCCCGTCCGGTCACCGGCGGTTCACCGCCGCCCACGTCCGCTGGCTGCGCCGCGTGGCCACCGCGCTCGCTGCCGGCCACCGCGCCCGTGCCGCGGTCATGGCAAGCGAGGCGGAGCTCGAGCAGATGATCGCGAGCGCCGCGGCCGCGGACCTGCCCGCCGAGGAGCTCGATCCCTTCTTCGAAGCGGTGAAGGCGTACCGCGAGGCGGCGATCGTCGCGCGGCTGTGGGAGGGATGGAGGCGCCTCGGCCCCGAGGGACTTCTCGATCACATCCTCGACCCGCTCCTCGTGCGCGCGGGCCGGGCGTGGGCCGACGGCGAGATCCAGGTCCGGCACGAGCACTTCCTCTCGGACGCCGTCCTCCACTTCCTCCGCGCCGCACGGGCGAGCGTCGAGGTCGCGAAGGACGGGAGTCCGATCGTCCTCACGACGATGCCCGGCGAGCTGCACGGCATCGGGCTCCAGATGGCCGCGATCGTCGCCGCGAGGAGCGGCTGGCGCCCGCGCGTCCTCGGCGTGAACACGCCGCTCGAGGAGATCGTCCGCGCCGCGGGCGAGACGCGCGCGGAGGCCGTGGGGATCGGCATCTCGCTCCATACCGGCGGCGTCGAGAGCGACCGCAAGCTCGCGGAGCTCCGGGCGCAGCTCGCGCCCCAGGTCCGGCTGATCGCGGGGGGCTCCGGGGCCCGGGGGGCCCGGCGCGGGCCGCGCGGCATCTCCTACGCGACGACGCTCGGGGATCTCCGTCGTATCCTTCGCGAGGCATGAGCCTCGCCTCCCTCTCCGCGCGCATCGTCGCCTGCCGGCGCTGCCCGCGACTCCTCGCGCACTGCCGGAAGGTCGCCCGCGAGAAGCGGCGCGCGTACCGCGACGAGACCTACTGGGGGAAGCCGGTGCCTCCCTTCGGCGTCGCGCAGCCGCGGCTCCTCGTCGTCGGCCTCGCGCCCGGCGCGCACGGCGCGAACCGCACCGGGCGGATGTTCACCGGCGACGCGAGCGGGGACTGGCTCTATCGCGCGATGCACGCGGCCGGGTTCGCGAGCCGGCCGACCTCGACCCGCCGGGGGGACGGGCTCCGGCTCCTCGACGCGCGGGTGACGGCGCCCGTCCACTGCGCGCCGCCCGACAACAAGCCCGCGCCGGGGGAGATCGCGAACTGCCTCCCGTACCTCGTCGAGGAGATCGCGGCCTGCCGGAGGCTTCGGGTCGTCGTCGCCCTCGGCCGGATCGGGATGGACGCCTTCCTCAAGGCCTGGGGGGCGGCGGGACGCCCCCGCTTCTCGCCGAAGCCCCCCTTCTTCCACGGCGCCGAGGCCTCCGCGGACGGCGTGACGCTCCTCGCCTCCTACCACCCGAGCCGGCAGAACACCCAGACCGGCAAGCTCACGCGCCCGATGCTTCACGGGGTGTTCCTGAGGGCGCGTAAGATCATCTCCGGATGACGCCGCCGATCACGGTCCGGCTGCTCGAGGTCTTCCGGATCGGCCTCGGGCCGAGCTCGAGCCACACCGTCGGCCCGATGCGCGCGGCCGCGTTCTTCCGCGAGGGCTGCCTCGCGCGCGGGATCCTTCCCGAGCGCGTCGAGGTGGACCTCATGGGCTCGCTCTCCGCGACGGGCCACGGGCACCTCACCGACCTCGCGGTCCTCGCGGGGCTCCACGGCTGGGCGCCGGAGACGGTCGATCTCGACCTCTTCCACGCGCTGCGGGAGACGCTCGCGAAGGATCCGCGCATCCCGTGGGGCAGCGGCTCGGTGACGATCCGGCCCGAGGCGGTGCGATTCCTCCGCTACGCGGAGTACAGGCACGAGGAACTCCCGCACCCGAACACGATGCGCCTCCGCGCGATGAGCGGCAAGGACACGCTCTTCGAGGAGACGTGGTGCTCGGTCGGCGGCGGGTTCGTGCAGCGCCCGGAGGATCCCTCCATCCCGCCTCCCCCCGGAGCCCCCCTCCACCCCTTCCACGACGGGAGGACGCTCGTGGCGCGCGCGAAGGAGCTCAGGGGCTCGCTCGGGGACGTCATCCTTGCCAACGAGCAGGGCTGGGAGACGCGGCCCGGCGAGGTCGCGGACGGGATCGACCACGTCTGGGCGGCGTTCCAGGCGTGCATCTCGCGCGGGCTCGAGCGGAAGGGCGACCTCCCGGGCGGGCTCGGCGTGAAGCGGCGCGCGGCGGAGCTGCTCGCGCGCGTCGAGTCGGGGCGCGTGGAGCGCGTGTACCGCCACATCGCGCGCGCGCAGGCGTACGCGTTCGCGATCAACGAGGAGAACGCGGCGGGCGGGCGCGTGGTCACGGCGCCGACGAACGGAGCGGCGGGGATCGTGCCCGCGGTGCTCGTCGAGTTCGCCGAGCGCACGATGCTCCACCCGGACGTGATCCGGAACGCGGTCGCGACGGCGGGCGCGATCGCGATGATCGTGAAGACGCACGCGTCGATCTCGGGCGCGGAGGTCGGCTGCCAGGGCGAGGTCGGCACGGCGACGGCGATGGCCGCGGCCGCGCTCTGCCAGCTGATGGGCGGCGACGTGAAGCAGGTCGAGGTCGCGGCGGAGATCGCGATGGAGCACAACCTCGGGCTCACGTGCGACCCGATCAAGGGGCTCGTGCAGGCGCCGTGCATCGAGCGGAACGCGATGGGCGTCGCGAAGGCGTGGAGCGCGGCGCAGCTGTCGCTCCACTCGGTCGTCTCCAACGTGGTGTCGCTCGACCGCGTGATCGCGGTGATGAAGCGGACGGGCGAGGACATGAAGCGCGAGTACAAGGAGACGAGCGAGGGCGGCCTCGCCGTCAGCCTGCCGGAGTGCTGAGATGGGGGGGCGCGGGGGGACCATGGCGCGCCGCATCGGGCCGTTCCTCTGCGTCGTCGGGACCCTCTGCCTCGCGGCGGGCCTCATGCCGGGAGGGTGGGGCACGTCGCACCCGCTGGCCGACGGGTCGACAGGCGGCTCGTTCGTGGGCCTCCCGTTCTCGCCGTTGTTCAAGAGCTACCGGACGACGATCGAGTCGCCGCGATCCTTCACCGTCGACGAGGATGGGCGCAGCGTGGAGTCGTCGTACGTCTCCTCGACGGTCTGCCGCTGGACGATCCGCGTATTCAGCTGGTCCGCGCTCCTCGTCGGCCTGGGCCTCGTCCTGCTCGGCGGGCCGCTGCGCGCCGCGTGGAAGGACGGAGCGGCGGAACGACGCGCCCGGGATGGCGGCGCCTGAGGCCTCCGTGACGAGACTCTGGTCGAAGCGCGTGACCGACACGAGCGCGGCGCTCGCGCTTGAGGAGGGCGTCTTCACGTGGAAGGACCCGAAGCGGATCGCGCGGTCGCTCAGGCGCTCGGCGGAGGTGAGCGTGGCGCGCAAGAGCCCGCCGTTCCGCGCCGCGATGTCGATGCTCAACTTCTACATCAACCGCGCGGGGAGGAGCCTCCCGGAGAAGCAGCGCACGATCCTCGAGAAGGCCAAGGACGAGCTGCGCACGCTGTACGGAAAGCAGCGTCGCTCGGCGGGCACGCACAGTGTCGCGCGGTCCGGGGCTGCTCGCCGACGGGGGCTCGGGCGGCCCTCGGCTGGTGTGGTCTGCCGGGAGGGAGCGGAACCCTGGGGGCAGGGAGGGGGCAGCCGCGCGCGGCGGAAAGCCGGCAGCCACGCCGCCCCGAAACACAGACCTGCCTTCCGCGGTCGAGGCAAAGAGCCCGTCCGCGGTGTATCATGTTCCCCAGTAAGAACTTGGGGCACCGGCGGGCGTTTCCACCGCCCCGCGTTACACGGATGAGCCCGCCCCTTCCCAAGTCCAAGTAGAGTTAGGCGCATGCCGACCACGTACCCGTTCCGACTGCCGGACGGGCTCATCGCCCGCTTGCCGCCGCCAGCTCGTGATGGGTGGCGCTACATCGACGTGAAAGTCCGCGGCGCATGGGACGGGATTC
>WYBS01000023.1 GCA_011525755.1 Planctomycetaceae bacterium | reverse complement strand
CCGAGGATGACGGCGTCTTCCACATCAACATCTCCGTCGAGGGCGTCGCGAACGTGATCCGATTCCGCGGCGTGCAGTCGGACCGGGACAACGACGGGCGCCCGGACGACTGGTGGGGCGAGGGCCTCGAGGGCGACGACGCGCTGCTCGACGAGGGCACGCTGGTGCTGCCGGTCGGCGGCTTCTACGGCGGCCCCGAGCCCGACGATGCCGAGTCGGGCCACGTGACGAGCTCGGGCGCGACCGGCGCCGACTTCACGATCTGGCCGATGCCCGGCCACTTCGACAAGGTCACGCTGGTGACCGCCGACGACTCGGTGCGCGAGTCGGAGGGGCTCGATCCCTTCTTCGCGATGACGAGCCTCGATGAGCGGCTCAGCGATCCCTCGACGTTCGGCGGCCACGGCGACATCGAGCCGTGGCAGCTCGACGTGTTCGCCCACCTCGTCGCGTTCAACCGGAAGCTCGAGCGGAGCTACGAGCCGAGCTCGGACACCGACTTCCGCAGGTCGGACTACCGCACCTACAACCGCCTTCTCGCGCTCCCGTCCGGCGAGCAGCCGGACAACGTCACCGCGATGGGGAGGCCGTCGATCGCGAAGGGGATCGACGGCGGGTCGTTCTCGTGCGTGATCGACGAGATCGTGCCCGAATCGCGGAACCTGCGCTTCCCGCTCTCGCTCGCGGCGATCTTCCGGGCGGGCGACGAGAGCATCATCCTGACCAGCCGGGAGAGCACGCCGAACGAGGCGGACCTCCCGAGGTCGCCCGGCATGGTGCGCGTGGGCGACGAGCTCATCGCGTACCGCGAGGCGGAGATCCAGAGCGACGGGCTCCACCTGACCGGCTGCCAGCGCGGCCTCATGCGGACGACCGAGCGCAGCTACGAGGTCGGGACGCCGGCGGAGGTGCTCGACTTCGGCATCTACGTGGCGATCCTCAGTGGCGGCATCTCCGAGAGCAGCAACGTGATCTCGGCCGAGGGCCTGCGGCGCTTCCCGACGAAGGGCGTGGTGCGGATCGAGCACCCGGAGCAGGACGCCGCGGAGCTCCTGCTCTACGTCTACAACGACGGCGCGGCGCTCAAGATGCCGATCGCGGACATCGGCGGCGGCCTCTTCCGGGGCCGGTACGGCACGCAGGCGACGGCGGCCGACGGCGGCGCCGCGGTCTTCTGGCACCCGGTGCGCACGTGGGACCGGTTCGCCGAGTTCAGCGACGACCCGGAGCTCTCGTACTTCTACCTCTCCTCGCAGCTCACGGACGCGTTCGTGAAGCGCATCTACTGGGACGAGGGCACGGTGCCGGAGCGCGTCAACGTGCGCGTGCTCGCGCGGCTCAACGAGGCGGCCGACTGGAACGCCCAGGGCGACCGGATCCTCTACCTCTCGACCGACGGGTCGACGGTGCCGCAGGGCAAGGACGTGCGTTTGCTGAAGAACGAGAACCCGCTCAGGTTCCTGCGGCTGATGGAGACGCCGCAGGCGGACAACCTGATCAACCTGCAGGCGGAGAAGGTGGAGTGCCGCATGTTCGTGATCTACGAGCAGGGCGCCTACCAGTGGAACGAGCCGTCGGCACTCGGCTGGAAGTTCAGCCCGAAGATCAACGCGTTCCACATCGAGTACATGACGCAGAACCGCACGCGCCGCCACATCGACCGTTGATATACGGAGCCTGACACCTTTCAACGAAAAGTGCCATGTCGTACGGTACCAGGCACCGATCGACCAGCGAATGTGCAAGGCCCCGGGCGTCCGGCCCGGGGCCCTCTCTTTCCGTGGGCGCCCGCTTCGTGGTCGCGCGCCGGCGCGGTGGAGGGTGAGGGGGGCCGGGGGGCAGGGAGGAGGCCCTACAGCGCCTTCCTCATGCGCATGCCGGCGCCGCCGCGCTCGCAGGGCTCGTAGCCGAGGCGCTCGTAGAGGCGGATGGCGCCCGCGTTGTGCGCGAAGACCGAGAGCAGGATCTGGCTCGCGCCGAGCGACCGGGCCTCCACCTCGAGCGCTTGGAGCGCGGCGCCGCCGTGGCCGCGGCCGCGGCAGCCGGGGTGGACGAGGATGTCGTAGACGTACACGTGCGGGGGCGTCTCGCAGAGCCGTTCGGCGAACCAGAGGGAGCCGACGTCCGCGCCGTCCGCGCGCAGGCGCCGGAAGTGGTGCCCGGGCGTCGCGACGCCCTCCGGCAGGATCCCGGCGAGCAGCGCCGCGGTCCTCTCCTCCGCCGCGGCGCGGGCCAGCTCCCCGGAGGCGACGACGTCGTCGAGGAAGCGCGCCTTGGCCTCGCCGAGCACGCGCGCGGCCTCCGCTTCGTCCATCGGAGCGAGCTGCATCGGGCTCCCAGGTTGGCCCGTGGCCGGGGCGCGGTCAAGCGCCGATCGGGGTACGATCTCGCCATGAGGTTCCTCGCGGGCATCGCGGTGGGGGCCGTGCTCGGATTCCTCGGCGGATACCTCGCCTTCCGCGACACGGGGCCCCGCCCGCGGGCCGCGGGACCCGGCTCCGCTTCCGGGCCCGCGGCCGCCGCCCCGGATGCCGGCAAGGCCCCCGCACCCCCCCAAGATGATCCTGCCGGGACGGGCCGCAAGGGCCCGCTGATCGTGCGTTTCGCGGGAGGCAGCGTGACGACCACCGGCGACATCGTCATCATCCCGGCGGGCGTGGTGGTCGGTGGCGGCGAGCGCACGCTGGCGGAGATCGAGGCGGCGCTCGTCGAGGCGCGCGCGGCGGCGGACTGGGGGCGGTACTTCCAGGCGCTCGCGGAGCTCGGCGCGATGGGGGCGGCCGAGGCGCAGGCCGCGCTCGTGCGCGTGATGGGGGACGAGAGCCTGCGGTTCGAGGGGGCGTGGACGGGGCAGCACTTCTTCCGGTGGCTCCGGGAGAGCGACGCGCCGGGGCTGCTCGAGGCGGCGCGGCGGCGCGCGGAGATCGACATCGCGGACAACCCCGACTCGCGCTGGCGGGGCGTCGGGTGGCTGTCGCTCGTGGCGCTGCGCGGCGGGCCCTCGGAGATCGAGTGGCTGCTGTCGCTCGGCGGGGACCGGAACCGCGAGATGGAGGTGGACCGCGCGCTCGCGGAGGGCGCGTCGAATCCGCTCGCGGCGGCGCGGCTCGCGGCGCGGCTGAAGGAGCAGCGGCACTTCCTCTGGTCGCCGTATCTCTCGGCGTTCGCGGAGGCGAATCCGCCGGCGGCGCTCGCGGCCGCGCTCGACGCGCTGCCGGAGGCGATGCCGCGGAATCGGGACGACCTGCTGCGGCTTGCGGGCGAGGCGGCGACGGCGGAGACGCTCGATCGCGCGCGGACGGCGTTTCTCGGGCTCTTGGACCCCGGGATGCGGCTCGAGGCAGTGCGGGCGGTGGAGCGGATGCGGGAGCGGGGGCTCGACGTGTCGGGGTTCGGGCCGCTCCTGGACGAGCCGAGACTGCTGCTCGAGCGGAGCGCGGCGTCGCCGCTGAAGGAGGCGGACAAGCAGGCGGTGCGGCGTGCGCTCGAGGTGATCGAGGATTCCGAGGCGACATGGAGCGAGGCGACGCGGGCGGCGGTGCGGCCGTTCGTCGGCCATGCGGACGAGTCGATCGCGGAGGCGGCGCGGGAGGCGGCGGCGCGGATGGAGGGCGGCGGCCGGCGCGGCGGATGGCGTCCCGAGCGCGACTCGGGTTAGTCTGTCCCGCGACGCGAGAGTGGCGGAACTGGCAGACGCGCGGGACTTAGGATCCCGT
>WYBS01000147.1 GCA_011525755.1 Planctomycetaceae bacterium | reverse complement strand
GGCGGTAGCCGACGCCCATCACCATCATCGTCGCCCAGCCCACCGCCGCGAGATGGGCGTGCGCGTGCACGTGGTGCAGCGGGGCGGAGTGGTCCTCGCCGGACTTCCGGAGCGCGAGGTGGACCGCGAGGAGCGCCGCGAGGAGCAGGTTCCCGTAGGCGAGGGCGACGTGGAGCCGCACGGGAAGCGGCGCCCCCCCTCCCCGGAGCCCCTTCCCCATCCGCGCCGCGACCACGACGAGCGCGGGAAGGACCAGCATGCCCGCCCCGGCGATCGCGCCGTAGGCGTCGAGCCAGAAGTGCGTCGCGACGCCGCTCGCGCCCACGAGGAAGAGCGCGCACGCGACCCCGTCGAGCCAATTGGCCTTCACGGTCATCCGCAGCGCGAGCGGCCCCGCGACGTAGGAGAGGCCGAGCGTCGTGCCCGTGATCCAGCCGAGGGTCACGAGGTGGACGACGCCGAGCAGCTTCGGATGGTAGTAGAAGCCGAGGAAGCGCGACGGCTCGAGCGCGATCGCGAGGAAGGCGCCCGCGAGCGCCACGTGCGCGGCGGCCACGTAGACGACGGGGAGCGTCCGGGGCGGCAGTCTCTCGCTCGGTGCGGCCATGTGCAGAGAGACTACTACAGCCGGTAGAGCATGAGGTAGACGAGGACGCCGGTCACGCTCACGTAGAGCCACACCGGCAGCGCCCACCGCGCGATCCGCCGGTGCGAGTCGAACCGCTTCCGCGCCGCGCGCACGACCGTCATCACCACGAGCGGCACGTTCACGACGGCGAGGACCGTGTGGGAGAGGAGGATCGCGAAGTAGACCGGGCGCGTCCCGTCGTGGCGGGAGTACTTCGTCGAGCCGTGCAGGTAGTGGTACGTGAGGTACGAGACGAGGAAGAGCACGGACGCCGACAGCGCCCCGACCATCAGCCGGATGTGGAGGTCCCTGCGCCCGCGCCGGATCGCGAGGTATCCCGAGCAGAGACAGAGCGCCGACAGCGAGTTGAGGACCGCGTTCAGCGCCGGCAGCTTCTCGATCAAGGCGCCTTCCCGGCCAGCAGCTCGCGGATGACGGCGCGCATCCGCTTCATCTCCTCGGGCCTCGTCTGGCGGAAGTAGTCGCGGATCTTCCCGTCGCGGTCGACCACGGCGAAGTCGATGCTGTGCGTGATCGGGTCCTCGGCCTTCCACGGCAGGCGGAGCCCCTCGACCGCGAACTTCCGGATGTCCTCGATCTTCCCGGTGAGGAAGTACCACCGCTCGGGATCCGCGTCGTAGCTCTTCCCGAACTTGTCGAGCACCTCGGCGGTGTCGTACGCCGGATCGACGGTGATCGCGACGATCCGGAAGTCAGGATCCTCCGCGAAATCCTCTTGGAGGTCGGCCATCTCGCCGCACATCGGGATGCAGGTGGTCGTGCAGCGCGTGAAAATCAGCGACGCGACCCAGACCTTCCCCTTCATGTCCTTGTCCGAGAGCGGCCGGCCCGCCCGCTCCAGGAAGTTGAAGGCGCCCACGCGAACGTCGGCAGCCTCCTCGATGCGCGCCTTGCCGATCGGCTGGTCCTCGGCGCATGCGGCAAGGAGGGGGACGACGAGGACGAGCAGCGCGGTGCGTGTCATTGCAGATCTCCCTTGGCGGGCCGCGCCGCGAGCTTCATCGCGAGGGCGAACATCGCGAGGGCGAAGAGGAGACTCACCGCGAGGCAGGCGTATAGCCCCGGGGCGGCGCCCCCCATGCCCAGCGCGTGCCGCAGTGCGGCGACGCCGTAGCTCAACGGGTTCAGTCTAAGCACGAAGGCAAGCGCCGGGTGGGCGCCGGAGGCCGGGAAGACCGCCCCCGAGAGGAGCCAGAGCGGGAGCAGGAAGACGCTCATGATCGCGTGGAACCCCTGCGTCGAGTCCATCCGCCACGCGATCGAGAAGCCGAGCCCCGTGAGGCCGAACGCGATGAGCCCGAGGACCCCCACCGCCCCGAGCAGCGCCGTCGCCGAGAGCCCGATGCCGACCGTCGGCGCGAGCAGCAGGAAGAGCGTCGCCTGGAGGACCGCGAGGACCGTCCCGCCGAGGATCTTGCCGAGGACGAGCGACGACCGCCCCACCGGCGCCACGAGGACGCCCTGGAGGAACCCCTCGCGGCGGTCCTCGATCACGGAGATCGTCGAGAAGATCGCCGTGAAGAGCGCGATCATCACGGCGACGCCCGGCAGGAAGAACTGCCCGTACGTCTCCTCGACCCCCGGCGCCTTGAAGCTGCCCCGGAACGCGGCGCCGAGGAGCACCCAGAAGATCACCGGCTGCCCGATCGCGCCGACGATCCGGTTCGGCTGCCGGAAGAACCGGAGGAGCTCCCGCTCGAGCAGGGCGTAGGCCGCGCGCGCGCTCATCGCCCGAGGGCCCCCCCTTCCCCCTCGCTCCAGAAGCGATGTCCCGTCTTCCGGATGAACACGTCCTCGAGCGTCGGCCGGCCGAGCCGCACCGCGTCGATCCGCCCCGGGAACGCCTGCACGAGCCGCGGGATCAGCTCGTGGCCGGAGGCCTGCTCGATCCGCACGCGGCCCTCGATCGCCTTGGCGGCGAGGCCGAGACGTTGCCCGATCTCCTTGGCGAGCGGCTCCGGATCGCGCGTGTCGAGCGTGAGCACGTCGCCGCCCACCTGCGCGACCAGCTCCGCGGGCGTCCCGAGCGCGACCACCTTCCCGCGGTCGAGGATCGCCACGCGGTCGCACTTCTCCGCCTCCTCCATCAGGTGCGTCGTCACGAGGCTCGTCACGCCGTCCGCGTCGCGGATCGCGCTGAGATACGTCCACAGGTCGCGCCGGCCCCCCGGGTCGAGGCCGGTCGACGGCTCGTCGAGGAGCAGGAGCCTCGGCCGGTGGAGCATCCCCTTCGCGAGCTCCACGCGCCGCCGCATGCCGCCGGAGAGCCTCTCCACCACGTCGCCCGCGCGATCCGAGAGCCCGACGCGCGCGAGCATCTCCCGCGCGCGCTCCCTCGTCTCCTTGAACGTGAACCCGTGGATCTGCGCCTGGTAGTAGAGGTTCTCGAACGCGGTGAGCTTCCGGTCGAGCGACGGCGACTGGAAGACGACCCCGATGCCCCGTCGCACCGCGGCCGCCTCCGCGACCGTGTCGTGGCCGACCACGCGCGCGCGCCCGCCCGTCGGCCTCATGAGCGTCGAGAGGATCCGGAACAGCGTCGTCTTCCCGCCGCCGTTCGGCCCGAGGAGCCCGAAGATCTCCTGCGGCTTCACGTCGAACGTGACGCCGTCGAGCGCGCGCCGCCCGCCGTATGCGTGGACCAGCGCCTCCGTCTCGATCATGCCGGGAAGACGAGCGTCGCGAGGCCGACGCCGTAGGCCGCCTGGAGCGCGAGGAAGTTCCCGACGCGGACGCCCTTCCCGAGCGCCGCGAGCGCGCCGAGGAGGTGGAGGATCCAGATCCACGCGAGCACCGACGCGAGGGTGCCGTAGCGGCCGACGCCGAACGCCGCGCCGGTCGCCGCCGTGCGCGAGAGCGCGGCGGCGGTGAGAAGGATCGCCGCGGCGAGGGGAAGCAGGGGGGGCACGGGGGACCGTAGACGCGCAAGGCCCGCGGCGAGCGCGGCGCATGCGGCGGCGGCCCACGGGAAGAGGGCCCCCGGAGCCCCCCCCGCATCGGGCCACGCGGGATCCTCGACCCCGAGGCCCCGCATGAGGTCCACGTACTGCCGCTCCGTGGCCACGCGGATGAACAGGAGCGCGCCGAGGAAGAGGGCGTCGACACCGAGCAGGACGAGGGCGCCCGTGGCGCGCGTCTCGGTGCTCACGGGAGCCGGTCGAGGAACATCAGCAGGAGGATCGCCGGCAGGTAGACGAGCGACGCCCGGAGGAGCTGCCGCGCCGTCACCGCCGTGCGCCGCACGGCGAACCCGGCTGCGCGCGCGACGAACCACGCGCCGACCGCGAGCGCGCCCGCGAAGTAGAAGGCGTCCGTGATCCCCGCGAGCGACGGCAGGAGGCTCGCGGGCACGAGCGCGAGCGCGCCGAGGAGCGCCTGGCGGCCCGTCTGGCGACCCTCGGGGTCCGCGGAGGGGAGCATCCGGTAGCCGCCGCGCGCGTAGTCCTCCTTGTAGAGCCACGCAATCGCGAGGAAGTGCGGCAGCTGCCAGAGATAGACGACGGCGAAGAGCGTCCACGCCGCGAGGTCGAGCTGTCCGCGCGCGGCCGCCCAGCCGATGAGCGCGGGCAGCGCGCCGGGGATGGCGCCGACGTGCGTGTTGAGCGTCGTCACGCGCTTCAGCGGCGTGTAGACGAGGACGTAGGTCGCGGAGGTGATCGCCGCGAGGAGCGCGGCGAGCGGCGTCGTGGCGAGGAGCAGCAGGAGGCCGAGCACCGTGATCGCCGCGGCGAAGATCGCGGCCTCGCGCGGCTCGAGGCGGCCCGACGGGATCGGGCGGCCTGCCGTCCGCGCCATGCACGCGTCGTATTCGCGCTCGATCACCATGTTGAACGCGTTCGCGCCCCCCGCGACGAGGCCCGTGCCGAGGACCGCGAAGAGGAGCGTCTCCGGCTCGATCGCGCCGGCCGAGCCGAGGACGGCCGCCAGCGCGACGACGAGGAGGACGAACGAGGAGAGGCGCGGCTTCGTCAGCTCGAGGAAGTCGAGGCGCGCGAGGCGCGCGGCGGTCAGCGCGATCGCCCTCAACGCGCGCCCTCCGCCACCGGGGCCGCGAAGGGCTGCATCCGGCGCACCGCGCGCAGGCAGACGAGGAGCGTGGCCGCGAGGAGCAGCGCGCCGACCTCCTGGTGGAGCGACGGGAGGACGACCGCGTCCTTCCCCTTCGCGTCGATCGCGTCGTTGGCGGCGAGGCCGAGGCCGATCTGCACGAGGAGGAGGACGAAGACGAGCCCGACGGGCCGGACGATCGGCCTCCGCCCCGCGTGGCGCAGGAAGGCGACCGGGAGGATCCAGAGGATCGAGCCCGCGACCACCACCGCGCCGAGGATGTGCGTCTGCACCGGGCCGCCGACGTGCCGCAGCTGCGCGCCGAGGACGACCTGGAGGTAGACGGCGAGAAGCGCGGCGCCCGCCGCGACCGCGAGCTGCCGCGTGTCGGCGCCGGGTTCCGGGACCTCCCTTGCGTCCCTCGAGGTGAGGTACGCGAGCGCGACCATGAGGCAGAAGAGCGCTTGTCCCGTGCAGCCGTGGAGCAGCGCGAGGTTCCCGGAGTCCTCGGTGACGCGGAGGCCGCCGAGGAGGCCCTGGAGCGAGACCGCCGCGAGCGCCACCCAGCCGAGCACGCGGACGAACCGGCGGCCGTCGCGCCGCTGCAGCGAGACCGCGAGCGCGATCGTCACGAGACCCAAGGTCGCCCCGATGAGCCGGTGGCCGTGCTCCGAGAACTTGTCCGGCTCCCTGAGCCAGCCCGGCGGGTTGAAGCTCCCGTCCGACGTCGGCCAGTCGAGGAAGACCATGCCCGCCTCGAGGCTCGTCACGAAGCCCCCGAAGGTGAGCGTGAGGAACGTCAGCACCGCGGCGACGATCGCGAGGACGTGGGTGCGCGCGGCGTTGGACATGTCAGGCCGTCTTCGGCTTCAGCTCCTGCCACTGCGGGAGGTAGTCCTCGGTCACGTCCGGCGAGCCGTACTCGTACGGCCCGTGGTGCACGGTCGGGATCTCGCCCGGGAAGTTGCCGTGCGGCGCCGGCGACGGCGTGCACCACTCGAGCGTGTTCGCCTGCCACGGGTTCTCGCCCGCCTTCTTCCCCGCCGCGAGCGAGCGGACGAAGTTGACGAGGAATAGGATCTGCGACAGGAACAGGCAGAACGCGCAGACGGTCATGAACTGGTTCAGGAACTGCCACTTGTGCAGGTACTCGTAGGCCGTCGGGTTCGCGATGCGGCGGTGCATGCCGCCCGCGCCGACGACGTGCATAAGGAAGAAGGTGCCGTTGCCGAAGAGGAAGGTGAGCCAGAAGTGCCAGCGGCCGAGCCGCTCGCTCATCATCCTCCCGAACATCTTCGGGTACCAGTAGTACACCGCGGCGAAGACGCCGAAGAGGCTCCCGGTGAAAAGCACGTAGTGGATGTGCGCGACGATGAAGTAGGTGTCGTGGATCTGGATGTCCACGGGCGTCGCGGCCATGAAGATGCCGGAGAGGCCGCCGATCACGAACATCGAGACGAACGCGATCGCGAAGCACATCGCGGCCGTGAACCGGATCTGGCCGCCCCAGAGCGTGCCGAGCCAGTTGAACACCTTCACGGCCGACGGCAGCGCGATCATCATCGTCGAGATCATGAAGGCCGTGCCGAGGTAGGGGTTCATGCCGCTCTGGAACATGTGGTGGCCCCAGACGACGAACCCGAGCCCCGCGATCCCGCCGATCGAGTAGATCATCGGGCGGTAGCCGAAGATCGGCTTCCGCGCGAAGGTCGCGAGGATGTCGGAGACGAAGCCCATCGCCGGCAGGATCATGATGTAGACGGCCGGGTGGCTGTAGAACCAGAAGAGGTGCTGGTAGAGCAGCGGCTGCCCGACGGAGCCGGGCGGACGGAACGAGCTGGTCCCGACGATGACCGTGTCGGGCGTGAACACCGACGTGCCCGCGAGACGCTCGAGGACGAGCAGGATCATCGCGGAGCCGAGGACCGGCGTCGCCATGAGCTGCAGGATCGACGTGATGAAGAGCGCCCACACGGTGAGCGGCATCCGGAACATGGTCATGCCCGGCGCGCGCATCCGGAGGATCGTCGTCAGGTAGTTGACGGCGCCCATGATCGACGACCAGCCGACGAGGATCACGCCGATCGACCAGAGCGTCTGGGCGTTGCCGCCGGCCGTCGTGCTCAGGGGCGGGTAGGCGGTCCATCCCGTGGCGGGCCCCCCCTCGACGCCCTTCTGGGTGAGGAAGCTCGCGATGAAGACGCCGAACGCGGGCCACATGACCCAGTACGACAGCATGTTGAGCACGGGGAACGCCATGTCCCGCGCGCCGATCATGAGCGGGATGAGGAAGTTCCCGAACGCGCCGACGAGCACCGGGATGATGACGAGGAAGATCATCACGGACGCGTGCATCGTGAACGAGACGTTGTAGACGTCGTTCGTGATGCCCGCGCCCTCGGCCGCGCCCGGCCAGGCGATCTTCCAGCGGACGATCATCGCGAGGCCGCCCCCCACGAGCCCCCAGAGGATCGTGGAGAAGAGGAACTGGAGCCCGATGACCTTGTGGTCCTTCGAGAAGACCCACTTGCTCCAGAACCCCTTGGGATCCTCGTGGTGCGCGTGGCTCTCGACGGCGTGCGGGGTTGCGAGCGCGTGGCTCACTGCGTCTCCCTCCAGTACTTCCACATGTCATCCTGCGTCGGGTCCCCGAGCGGATTCGACTTCCCCTGATCCTCGACCCACTTCCCGTAGTCCGCCGCGCTCTCCGCGATGAGGGTCGCCTGCATCGTCGTGTGGCCGTTGCCGCAGAGCTCCGCGCAAACGACCGGATAGCGGCCGGCCTTGGTGATCTTGAACCACTGGCTGATCGTGCGACCAGGCAGGAGGTCCTGCTTCAGCCGCGCGTTCGGCAGCCAGAAGCTGTGGAGCACGTCCCGCGTCTGGAGTCTCACGATGACCTCGCGGTCCACCGGCACCCGCATCTCGTTGCGCTTCACGAAGTCGTCCGGCGTGCCGAACTCCCCGTCCGGCCCCGCGTACCGGAAGTGCCACTCGAACTGGCGCGCGAAGACCTGGATGACCTCGGCGTCCGCCTCGGCCGGCATCTTCCCCTTGAACTTGATCATCCCCCACGTCCCCGTCTGGAAGACGGCGAGCGCGAAGAGGATGAGGCCGGGGATGAAGGTCCATGTCAGCTCGAGCACGTGGCTGCCGTGCGTGTGCTTCGACCGGCCGCCCTCGCGCGCGCGGTACTTCACGATGAAGTAGACGAGCAGCCCCTCGGTGAGGAAGAAGAAGAAGGCGACGATCGCGAGGATCACGTAGAAGAGGTTGTCCACGTCGGCGGCGTAGGACGAGACCGCCTCGGGGAGAACCGAGGGAAGACGGATCCCCGAGTTGGCGAGGATGATGATCTCGCCGATCAGCAGGACGAGGAATCCGATCACCACGGCGCCGGGCTTCG
>WYBS01000022.1 GCA_011525755.1 Planctomycetaceae bacterium | reverse complement strand
GCGGCCCGCGGTGAAGGGCCGCGTGATCGAGCTGCCGGCGGGGCTCGCGGGCGACCAGGGCGAGGAGACGCTCGATACGGCGGCGCGGCGCGAGCTGCTCGAGGAGACGGGCTACGAGGCGGCGCGGTGGGAGCGGATCTGCGATGCGACGCCGTCGCCCGGGCTCTGCGCCGAGGTGGTGACGTTTTTCCGCGCCTCGGGGCTGAAGCAGGGGGGGCCGGGGGGCGGCGACGAGACGGAGGCGATCGTGGTGCACCGAATGCCGATCGCTGGCGCCGACGCGTGGCTCCACGCGCGCGTGGCGGCGGGGTTCCTGATCGACGAGAAGGTGTACGTCGGGCTCCACTTCGCGGGGTGACGCGCCGGGCGGACGCCCCGTAGGATGACGTGGGATGAGGTCGGCGGTGGTCCTGCTGATGCTCGCGGCGGTCGGTGCCGCCGACACGCTCGGCGGGCAGGTGAACGACGGCATCGAGAGAGGTGTCGCCTGGCTCAAGGCGGCCCAGCGGCGGGACGGGAGCTTCCACTCCGGCTACTCCGCGAAGTTCCCCGGCGGCACGACGGCGCTCGCGGTCTACGCGTTGGCGAAGAGCGGGGTCGCGCGCGATGACCCGTGCATCCTCGCAGCGCTCGCGCATCTCCGGGCGCGGCCGCCGGCCCACGTCTACAGCGTCGCCACGCTGGTCCTCGCGCTCGACGCGCTCCGCGACCCGGCGCACGACGAGTGGATCCGCGATCTCGCGCGCTGGCTCGAGAAACACCGCGGCGACAGCCTGTGGAACTACGGCCCGAAGTCCCCGCACGAGACCAACGGAATCGATCTCTCGAACACCCAGTTC
The DNA here is from genome assembly GCA_011525755.1 of Planctomycetaceae bacterium. Lineage (GTDB taxonomy): Bacteria > Planctomycetota > PLA2 > PLA2 > PLA2 > PLA2. Next base: position 39,955 of record WYBS01000022.1, on the reverse strand, counting down.
GCGGCACTCGGCCTCTGGGCAGCGGAGCGTCACGGCCACCGCGCCCCCCGCGAGGTGTGGCGCGATCTCGTTCGCAGCGTGCCCGACTACCAGGAGGAGGGCGGCTCCTTCCGGTATGCGCCGGGCTACCGCGGCTCCGGCGGGATGACCGCCGCCGGCATAACGTTGCTCACGCTGGGGCTCGATCGGATCGGTTCCTCCGAGCGGGATCGCGCATGGGCGCGGAAGGCCGAAGCGTCGTTGGCGAAGGGCTGGGACTTCCTCTCTCGGGAGTTCGCGGTCGAGAGCAACCCCGCTCCCGCCGGGGTCGAGGAGTGGGTCCGCCGGGACCACCTCTACTCCTATCTCTACGGGATCGAGCGCATCGCGGCCTTGGCGAAGCGGGACCGCATCGGAGAGCACGATTGGTACCAGGAGGGCGCGCGGTTTCTCGTCGCCGAACAGGACGGTGACGGGTGCTGGCGGGGCGGCGTGATCGATACGTGCTGGGCCCTGCTGTTCCTGAGACGGGCGACGTTCACTGCAACGCACGCCGCGGCGCCCCCCGACCTTCCGCCGGGGGCCAAGCCGGTCGAGATCCCGGTGAAGCCTCCCGGAGAGCAGGCTCTCGATGTGCGGCGATGGCTCATGGTCGGTCCGTTTCCCGATCCGGAGCTGAAGTCCTTGGACACCGCCCTGCTCGACGAAGCCCGTGCGTCGCCTCGCAGTGACGATGCCGAGGGGACGTTGAGGTGGCAGGACGTGTCGCAGCAGTATTGCTGGTTCCGATCCGTTGGGGCTGGACGCGGGGTGGGCAAGATCACGTATGCCTTCACGAACATGCACGTCAGCCAACCGACCCGCGCGGTCCTCTGGCTCGAGTTCGGCGACTCCGTGCGCGTCTTCCTCGATGGCAAGGAGGTGCATCGCGGAGGCGCCGGACGAGGCGATCCCGTTCCCGTCGAGGTGAATCTCGACGTCGGCACGCACCGGCTGCTCTGGAAGCTCCAGGACGGAGGTCAGGGTTCGCCCTTTCGCATGCGCATCGCAACCCGCGCCGGCGGGTTCGCGGCATCGGTCATGCCCTCGCTCGAGGAGAACGCCGCGGCGGATCGGAATCTCCGCTACCATCCGGAGTTCTTCACCCTGCAGCAGTTCCTCGACCGGCTGCCGACCGACGAGAACCATGCCCTGGGCTTCGACACGCATGCCGACGTTTCGAGAGCCGTGTGGACCCGCGTCGAGGGCGGGGGCGTCCAGTGGCACGAGAAGGGGGATGCGTTCTGGTGGGGATGGCGCCCTCCGGCGGGGAGGGACGGGTTGGCTCTTGTCGCCTCGGCGGGCGAGGCGGCTCGCGGGCTCGTCCTGCGCAAGGTGCGCGTGCCCGACAGAGCCTCGTTCCGCGTGACGGCGGCGCCCGAGATCGCCGTCTCCAAGGGCCAGGGCGACTGCCGGTTGCGGCTGGGCGTCTTCGACGGCCGGATGACGTGGCTCGCGGACGGCGCGATCCAGGGGCCGACCTGGACGACCATGACGGGCGATCTCGCGCCGTTCGCCGGCCGCACGGTGCTCCTTGTCGTCGAATGCGGCACCGAGGGTGAACGCTGGTACGAGTACGTCTTTCTCGACGAGGCATCCGTCGTGCCCACGGAGTGAAGCTCGTGGACAAGTCCCCACATGCACGTGCATGCATATGGTAGACTCTTGGACATGCGCACGACGGTCGAGATCACGGACGCGCAGCGGGCCAAGCTCCTGGAGCTCGCGGCCTCGCGCGGGGAGAAGGGCTTCTCGGTGCTCGTCCAGGAGGCGATCGACCTCTACCTCCGGATGCAGTCGGACGGCGCGCGCAAGGCCCGCGTGAAGGCGGCTCTCTCGGTCCTCGGGAGCTTCAGCGACAAGGACGCGGAGGCATTGCGGGAGGCGACCCGAGCCCTGCGGAAGTCATGGAGATGAAGGTCTTCGATACCGACGTACTCATCGATGCCCTTCACTCCAAGGAGAGCGCCGGCGCACCCCTTGCGGCGGCAATCGAGGGGGGTAGGGCGGCAACCACCGTCCTGTCCGCGTTCGAGCTGCTCGCCGGTGCAAAGTCCCGCGCCCATCGGGACCGCGTCGAGAGGCTCCTGGCGGCTCTTGCGATCCTGCCGCTGGAAGAGGTTGCCGCCCGCCGTGCCGCGACGGTGCGGAGGCAGCTGGAGGGCGACGGCACTCCGATCGGCATGGGGGACTGCCTCATCGCTGGCATCTGCCTCTCGGCGTCGCTACCGCTCGTGACCCGGAACCGCGCGCACTTCGGGCGTGTACGGGGGCTCGCGATCGAGCCGCTCTAGGGCACGACGATCACGGAGCCGACGGCAATCCCCTCCGCCGCGAATGTCCCGGCGGGGGCCTCGAGCGCGTACTGCACGGGCTCGCTCGAGGTCACGGGGGTCTCGTCCAGCGGCACGAGATCGTGCACCTCGACGATCGTGCCGTCCGCCGTCGCGTAGGCGAGGTCGAGCGCCACGTACGTGTCCCGCATCCAGAAGCTGCGGACGGCCTCGCCCGCGAACACGAAGAGCATCCCCCGCGGCGTCCCGTCCGGGAGCGGCGCGATCTGCTCCTCCGTGGCGTTCATGAGCCCCTGCGCCCGCTGCGCGAGCGTCGTCGCCAGGTAGACCTCGAACTCCACCCCGCCCACGAGGATCCTCGCCGTCGAAAACCCCGACAGGTCGGCCCCCGGAGCCCCCCCGCCTCCGCCGCAGGCGGAGAGGATGACCACGAGCAGCAGGCGCCGCATCCGTGAAGAGACTATCCGATCCTAGACGGCCTGCACTTGATCGTTAGCATGCTAACGAAGTGCTGCCCCGCTACGACTTCGAGAAGAGCCTCGGCTACTTCGTGATCCCCGTCGCGCAAGCGCTCGAGCGCGCGCTCAACGAGGAGCTCGAGCCGCTCGGCGTCACGCTGCGCCAGTGGCAGGTCATCGCCTGCCTCATCCTGAAGAAGGAGACCTGCCAGGCCGAGCTCGCGCGGTTGCTCAAGGTCGAGACCCCGACGCTCAAGGGGATCCTCGACCGGATGGAGCGCCGCGGCTGGGTCGAGCGGCGCGCGTGCGCAGCCGACCGGCGGCGCAAGCTCGTGCGGCTGAGGCCGGCGGTCGTGCCCGCGTGGAAGCCGATGGCCGCGTGCGCCCGGCGCGTGCGCCGGCGCGCGTTGCGCGGGATCAGCCCGAGGCAGTTCGAGACCATGAAGGCGGCGCTCGCCACCGTGCGGCGCAACCTCGAGGAGGCGCCCCGATGAGGCGGTTCGTTTTCCTGCTCCTGCTCGGCGCCGCCGCGGCGCAGGAGCGGCCCCCGGCGCTCGTCGTCGTCGCGGAGGCCGTCGAGCGCGAGGTCACGTCGCGCCGCTCGTTCGTCGGCAGCGTCGAGGCCGCGCGGCGGAGCGTCGTCGAGAGCGAGGTCGACGGGCTCGTCGAGGAGTACCTGGCCGAGGAGGGGCAGCGCGTCGAGGCAGGCGCCCCGCTCGCGAAGCTCCGGACGAGGCTCGCCGAGATCGCGCTCGCCGCGGCGAAGGCCGAGCTGAAGCTCCGGCAGGAGGAGCTGCGCGAGCTCAGGAACGGCTCGCGGCCGGAGGAGCTCGCGCAGGCGCGCGCGCGCCTCGCGGCGGCGGCGGCGGCGAACGAGCTGCGCCAGTGGCGTCTCGGCCGCGCGAAGCAGCTCTTCGACACGAGCGTCATCAGCGAGGACGAGCTCAAGGAGGCGGAGATGACGGCCCGCCTCGCGGAGGAGCTGCTCGCGGAGGTGAAGGAGGGGCTCCGGCTCGCCGAGGTCGGGCCGCGCGAGGAGCGGATCGCGCAGGCGGAGGCCCGGCTCGAGGCGCAGCAGGCGGAGGTCTCGCGCCTCGAGGACGACCTCGAGCGCCACGCGATCCGCGCGCCGTTCTCGGGCTACGTCGTCACGGAGCACACGGAGGTCGGCGAGTGGCTTGCCGAGGGCGCGGCCGTCGCGGAGATCGTCGCGCTCGACGAGGTGGACGTGGTCGCGCCGGTCGTCGAGGACTACATCCTCGGCATCGGGATCGGGCTTCCCGCCTCGGTCTCGGTGGGCGCGGTGCCCGGTCGCGAGTTCGAGGGCAAGGTCTCGGCCATCGTGCCCCTCGCGGACGAGCGCGCGCGCACGTTCCCCGTGAAGGTACGCGTCAGCAACCCGGAGGGGGGGCCGCTCCTCAAGGCCGGGATGTTCGCGACGGTCCACCTGCCGGTCGGGGGCACCGAGAAGGCCGTGCTCGTGCCGAAGGACGCGCTGGTCCTCGGCGGGAAGAGCCCGATCGTGTACGTCGTCGCGGACGGCAAGGCGGCGCCCGTGCCGGTCGAGATCGGCGTCGCGGTCGACGATCTCGTGCAGGTGAAGGGGGGGGTCGTAGGGGGCCAGAAGGTCGTCATCCGCGGGAACGAGAGGCTCATGCCCGGCCAGCCGGTGAAGATCGAGGCGCAGTAGATGCTCGTCTCCTCCTTCGTCCATAACCCGGTCAAGGTCGCCGTCGGCGTCCTGCTCGTCGCGCTCTTCGGCACGATCGGGCTCCTGTCGATGCCGATGCAGCTCACGCCCGAGGTCCAGACGCCGCAGATCACCGTCGAGACGCGCTGGCCCGGCGCGAGCCCGCAGGAGGTCGAGCGCGAGATCGTCCAGGAGCAGGAGGAGCAGCTCAAGGCGGTCGAGGGCGTGACCAAGATGACCGGCGAGTGCATGGACTCGATGGGGCGGATCACGCTCGAGTTCGCGGTCGGCACCGACATGGCCGAGGCCCTCCTGAAGGTCAACACGCGGCTCCAGCAGGTGCGCGAGTACCCGGAGGACGCCGACCAGCCCGTGCTCGCGTCCGCTTCGTCGGCGGACCAGCCGATCGCGTGGTTCATCCTGCGGCCGCGCATGCGCCCGCGCGGGGATCTGGAGGCGTTCGCGAGGACCCACCCGGAGTTCCAGGCGGCGCTCGATCCCGTGCTCGCGGCGCACAGCACGGGGCTCGCGATGCGCCGGCTCGAGGCGGCGGCGAAGGAGCACCCGGAGTTGAAGGAGCTCCTGCCCCCGCCGGTCGACGTCGAGAAGATGCGCCGGTTCGCGGAGGATTTCATCGAGGCGCGGTTCGAGCGCGTCGAGGGGATCGCCAACGCGAACGTCCTCGGCGGGCGGGAGGACGAGCTCCAGGTGGTCGTGGACCCGAGCCGCCTCGCCGCGCGCGGGGTGACGATCGCCGACCTGCGCACGGCGCTCCGCGGGCGCAACGAGGACACGTCGGGCGGCGACTTCTGGGAGGGCAAGCGGCGCTACGTCGTCCGCACCCTCGGGCAGTTCAACGACCCGAAGGAGGTCGAGGACCTGGTCGTCGCGCGGCGCGACGGCGCGCCCGTCTACCTGCGCGACGTCGCCGAGGTGCGGCTCGGCTACAAGAAGCCCGACGGCACGGTTCAGAACTTCGGCGTCGCCTGCCTCGCGATCAACGCGCAGCGCGACACGGGCGCGAACGTGCTCGACGCGATGGAGGGGCTCAAGAAGGCGCGCGACGAGCTCGACCGGTCGGTCCTCGCCCCGCGCGGCCTCACGCTCGAGCAGGTCTACGACGAGACGGAGTACATCTACTCCGCGGTCGGCCTCGTGAAGGACAACATCGTCCTCGGCGGCATCCTGACCATCGTCGTGCTCCTCCTCTTCCTCCGGAGCGCGCGCTCGACGCTCGTGATCGCGCTCGCGATCCCGACGAGCATCATCGGCACGTTCCTCCTGCTCCACGCGATGGGGCGGTCGCTCAACGTGGTGAGTCTCGCCGGCCTCGCGTTCGCGGTCGGCATGCTAGTGGACAACGCGATCGTCGTCCTCGAGAACATCTTCCGCAGGACGCAGGAGGGGGAGCCCCCGTTCGAGGCCGCGGTGAAGGGCACGCAGGAGGTGTGGGGCGCTGTCGTCGCCTCGACGCTCACGACGCTCGCAGTCTTCGTGCCGATCGTCTTCGTCGAGGAGCAGGCGGGCCAGCTCTTCCGCGACATCGCGCTCGCGATCAGCTGCTCGGTCGGGCTGTCGCTCGTCGTCTCGATCACCGTGATCCCGCCGGCGACGGCCCGGATCCTCGCGCACCAGAAGGAGGGTGCGAAGCGCCCCTGGTTCGAGCGCCTGCTCGCCCCGGCGACGGCGATCGGCGCGTCGCAGGCCCGGCTCATCGGCGCGATCAACGCGTGGCTCCAGCGTGGCGTCGTCCGCGGCGCGCTGACGGTCGTGCTCCTCGTTGCCGCCTCGATCCTCGGCACGTGGGGGCTGTTCCCGGACGTCGAGTACCTGCCGAACGGCAACCGGAACCTGATCATCGGCATCCTCCTGCCGCCGCCCGGCTACAACAACGACGAGCTCGTGCGGCTCGGCACGACGGTGGCGGAGGGTCTGCGGTCGCAGTGGGACGTCGACCCCGACTCGCCCGAGGCGCGGAACCTGCCCTTCCCCGCGATCCGCGACTTCTTCTTCGTCGCGAGGAGCCGCCAGGTCTTCGTCGGCCTGCGCGCCTACGACGACCTCCGCGCGGCCGAGCTCGTCCCGCTGCTCCAGGGGATCATCTCGAAGGTGCCGGGCACGTACGGCCGGGCGTTCCAGACGTCGCTCTTCGAGCGCGGGATCACGGCGGGGCGCACGGTGGACGTGGAGTTCACCGGGCCTGAGCTCGAGCGGCTCGTGCAGTTCGGCGGCCGCGCGTTCGGCACCGTCATGGGCACGATCCCGAAGGTCGTCGTGATCCCGCAGCCGAGCCTCGACCTCTCGAACCCCGAAGTGCACGTCCTGCCCCTCTGGGACAAGGCGGCCGACCTCGGGATGACCGCGGCGGAGCTCGGCTACGCGGTGGACAGCCTCGTGGACGGCGCCTACGCCGGCGACTACTTCGTGGGTGGCGACAAGATCGACCTGACGATCGTCGGCGACGAGAGCCGGGCGGCGCGCATGCAGGATCTCGACGACCTCCCGATCGCGACGCCCGCGGGGAAGCTCGTGCCCCTGCGCGCGCTCGCGACCGTCGAGCTGTCCAGCGGCCCCGAGCAGATCAACCACCGCGAGCGCCAGCGCGCGATCACGATCCAGGTCACGCCGCCGCCGGAGCTCTCGCTCGAGCAGGCGATCGGCCGGATCCAGCAGACGATCGTCGGCCCGATGGTCGCGGAGGGGGCGCTCGAGGGCGGCTACCAGATCGCGCTCGCGGGCACGGCGGACAAGCTGCGCGCGACGTGGCTCGCGCTGCGCGAGAACCTCCTCCTCGCGCTCCTCATCACCTACCTGCTCATGGCCGCGCTCTTCGAGTCGTGGCTCTACCCGTTCGTCGTGATCCTCTCGGTGCCGCTCGGGGCGGTCGGCGGCTTCCTCGGCCTCTTCGTGCTGAACCTCTTCGTGCCGCAGGCGCTCGACGTGCTCACGATGCTCGGCTTCGTGATCCTCATCGGCACGGTCGTCAACAACCCGATCCTCATCGTGCACCAGTCGATCCTCCACCTGCGCGAGGGCCAGCCGCCCGAGCAGGCGATCCCCGAGGCCGTGCGCATGCGCGTGCGCCCGATCTTCATGACCACGATGACGACGCTCTTCGGCCTCCTGCCGCTCGTGCTCTTCCCGGGCGCGGGCAGCGAGCTCTACCGGGGCCTCGGCGCGGTGCTCCTCGGCGGCCTGCTCGTCTCGACGGTGTTCACGCTCTTCCTGATCCCGACGTTCTTCCGCCTCGCGCTCGAGGTGAAGGGGTGGGTCGTGGCGCTCCTGCGCCGCGGCCCGGCTTAGCCCGGTCGGAGCCGGGCGCGCGTCGTCGCGCGGGGATGCGTGAGGGGGCCGGGGACGTCGCATCGATCCCGCTGCCGTAGTTGCGCTCGCAACAGCATCCGCGTGGAGCATGCGGAGGCCTGCACGGCATTGCGAGTCGCTCCGCGGGCTCTTGCCGTGAGGGTTCGCCACACCTCCGGGACCGGCCAAGGGAGGCAGGGTGTGGCGGTCCGGGACCCGCGGCACGGGAGTTGATGGTCCGACGCGCACCCTGCGCCAGCAGGACCTGCGGACCAACGGCAACGACCTGCGGAGGAAGAACATGAGGAACGTGTGGACCAAGTTCGCCATCGTGCTCGTCGCGATGATGGCTCTCGGGGCGGGTGCGATCGCCGACCCGCCGGCCGGCGCGTACCAGGTGGACCTGATGGCCGGGCAGTACACCGATGTCGGCACCGTGTATGTCTGGGATGACGGGACGAACATCACCGTCGCGGTGGAGGTGGACGAGCCGGGCTGGCGCATCACCGCCGTCCACTTCGATGTCGAGGAGGACGCCGCCGACGTGCCTCAGACGAAGCAGGGAAACCCGAAGATCGGCCAGTTCGACTACGTCAAGCGGTTCGATCCCCCGGTCACCTACGACGAGTGGGCCACGGCCCTTCCGGCGGGCTGTGCCGTCGTGATGGCGCACGCCGACGTGTGCTACGACCCGATGACGGCCCTCGAGGACGCCCTGCCCCCGACCGCGACCGTCAAAGTGGCGTATCCCTACGCCGGCGCGCCGAGCTACTTCCAGACGACCGTCACGAGCGCCGGGGTGCTGAACGGCACGTTCGACGGCTGGTGCGTCGACACGGACAACGTGATCTACCAGAACACCAACTACACGGTGAACGTCTACTCGAGCTACGAGGATCTCCCCACGGGCCTCATCGAGCACCCGGAGAACCTCGATGTCGTGAACTGGATCCTCAACCAGGGTTTCGTGGGAACGGCCGCCTACGACAACCTCGCTCCGGACGCGGGCAACAACGGCCTAGGCGAGTCGCTGGGGACGTACACGTACGGTGATGTCCAGCGCGCGATCTGGACGCTCATCGAGGACGCCAACTCGACCTCGGGGCTTGGTTCGTGGAGCCAGGACCGCGTGAACGAGATCCTCGCCGCGGCGTCGGCCCCGGGCGGGGGCGAGGGATTCGTGCCCGGGTGCGGGGATGTGATCGCCGTGATCCTCCAGCCGGTCACGGGCGGGGCCACCAGCGCGCAGATCACGATCGCGCAGGTCACGCTCGCCGAAGTGGGCCTCGAGTGCGAGGCAGCCTGCGAGACCGCCTGGCCGGACGTCAACGACCTTGGCGTCGCGGACTTCGGCGGCGACAGCTGGGCGACGTGCATCGACTACTGCCCGTCCGAGTGACCCTCGGCCTGTATCACGATTCCAGGGAGGGGTCCGGGGACAGCCCGGGCCCCTCCGGTCCTGCCGGGCCGGACCGTCTGTCCCTCCCCGGAGCCCCACCCTATTCGGGCAGCGGGATGTTGCCCAGCAGGAGGGGAAGTTCCCGCGCCACGACCTTCGTCACCGCGCGGAAGACGAGCTTTGCCGCCGCGCGCTCGAGCTCGATCTCGTACGTGCAGCGGCCCTCCCCGGAGCTGGAGTGCCGCGGTCGGCCGGGGATCTCGGCGCCCTTCTCGTCGTAGACGATCAGCGTGAGCGCCGCGGGCTCGCCGTGGCGGAGCCCGCCCGCGGGCATGTCGATCGGGACGATTCCCTCGCGGTCGATGCCCGCGGGCGTTCCGACGAGCGTGAGCGCGACCGTCGTGCCGTCGATCCTGTCGATCGTGACCGACGCGCGGCCGAGCGCCTTCGCGGCGCCCGTCTCCGACGCGAGGAACGAGATCTCGCCGCGCTCGACGGGGATCGAGAACGTGGCGCTCCCCTGGATCTTCCGGATCGACCTCGCCTTCGCCGCCGGCGGCTCGAAGTCGAGTTCGAAGAGGCTGTTCGCGGCGACCGGCATGCGAGCGTCGCCCCGGGGCCGGAGCGGCTGGCCCTTGTCGTCGAGCGCCTGCACGATCGAGAGCCTCGCCATCGTGACGTCGTCGAAGCCGGGCTCGACGATCCACTTGAGCTCGAGGCTCATCCGGGGCCGCTGCGCCGCGCCCGGCGTGAACCGCTCGATGTCGCGGAGGATCCTGGCGGGAAGGTCGCCGAGCGGGCCGCCGGACGGCTTCGGCGGGGGCGCGCACCGACGCACGGCGAGCAGCGCGACGCTCTCGACCGACAGCCGGCTCGGGCCGAGGTAGGCGGCGACGGCCGCGCCCGTGGGCTCCTCCGCCTTCTGGAGCGCGAGGCCGCCCTCGAGGAAGCCGCGCTTCGCCTCGGGTACCGGCACCCCGACGAGGTAGAACCCGAGCCCCGCGGCGAGGCGGTCGAGCGCCTCGAAGTACGTCGCGTCCTTCACCTTGAGCGCGACCTCGGCGTCGGTCGCGGGGCACTCGAAGTCGTAGCCGTAGCGGCGGCGCACCTCGAGGGCGGCCTCGCGGCCGGGCATCTTCTTCGTCGCGAAGGTCTCGCGCTTCGGCGCGTCCCACTGCTGGAGGAGCGCGTCGTCCGCCGCCGCGGGCGCCGCGAGAGCCCCGATCACGAGGCAAAGGAATCCGGTTCGGGCCACGATCCACCTCGCTTTCTCGCTAGGGCAGCGGGATCTTCGTGAACGAGAACGGCAGCTCGCGCACCAGCGCGGTCGTCGTCGAGCGCAACACGATCCGCGCAGGCGCCCGCTCGAGGTCGATCCAGTAGGTGACGCTCGGGAAGTTCACGTCCGACCACGTGCGCATGAGGGAGCCCGCGATCTCCGCGCCGTCGGCGTCGTACGCGATCACCGTCACGGACAGCGGTGCCCCTCCCGCCCGCGACCCCACGGGCACGTCGTGCCTGCGAAGCTCGGCCATGCAGGGCTTGAGCGGACCGCAGGGCGCCCCCTCGATGGAGAGCCTCACGACCGCGCCCTCCGCGTCGACGTCCTCGAGCTTGACGCGGGCGTCGCCGAGCGGCTTCGTCCGCCGCGCCTCGTCGGCCTTGAACTCGACCTCGCCCTCCCGGAGCGGGAGAGCGACGCGCATGCGCCCCTCGAGCCTCGCGATCGATCGCGCGCTCCTCCGCGGCGCCTCGAAGTCGACGCTGAAGGAGTGGTTGGCCGCGAGGGGCAGGCCGGGCGGCACGGTCACCGCGATCCCGGCGCCCGTGTCGTCCTCCGCGCGACGGATGTCCCAGCCGACGAGGGCGACCTGCTCGAAGCCGGGCTCCGTCATCCACTGGAAACCGACGCGCATGCGCGGCGCCTCGGCCAGGTCGGCCATCCAGTCGCGCGTGTACCGCGAGAACGCGCTCGTGACGTCTTCGGCGCCGATCTCGACCTTGGGCTCGGCGATCGTCCAATGGGTCGCCGCGAGCAGGGAGACGCTCTGCACGGCAAGGCGGCTCGGCCCGATGTGGGCGACCGGCATCGCGGGGAGCCGTCGGCCCGGACGGGCGAGCGTGAGCGGCTTCTTCCCGACCGGCCACCCCGTGACCAGCAGCCCGTGGGCGGAGGCGAGCCGATCCAGCGCCTCGAAGAAGGTCACGTCGGCCGCCTCGAAGTCCATGGCGGGGAGGTCCATGGGCGCGGCCCGGACCGCCACGCCGTAGCGTGCCGAGATGTCCGCGAGGACGTCCTTCGGGGGCGCGCCTCTCAGGGCGAAGCTCTCGACGCGGGGCTTGTCCCACCGCTCGACGAGCGCCTCGTCCGCCCCCGCGGCCGCCGTGCACGCCGCCAGCGCCGCGACAAGCCATGTCCCGTTTCGGGTCACGGTCCACCTCCCTTTGCGGATGCAACACAATGTATACGAATCCCGGCGCCGATACTCCCCGAGATGGGGGATACTCCGGGCGCGCCCGCCGTAATCGCCGTCGAGCGGCTTCTGGCCGAGGCCAGCAAGCGCGGCGCGAGCGACCTCCACCTCGACCCGACCGAGGAGGGCGTCGAGGTCAGCGTCCGGAGGGACGGCGTGCTCGAGCGCGTCGAGACGCTCCCGAAGGAGCTCGGCCCGCGCGTCGTCGGCCGCCTCAAGGCGCTCGCGGACCTCCTCGCGTACCGGACCGACGTCCCGCAGGAGGGGCGCATCCCGGGCCCGCCCGCCGAGGCGCGCGTCGCGGTCTTCCCGACGGTGCTCGGCGAGCGCGTGGCTGTCCGCTTCGACGCGCGCGAGGGCGAGCCCCGCCGGCTCCCGGCCCTCGGACTCCCCCCGGTTGCGCTGGAAGGACTCCAGCGTGCGATCCGCGAGCCCGAGGGCGTCCTCCTCCTCACCGGCCCCGCGGGCAGCGGCAAGACGACGACCCTCTACTCCTGCCTCCACGAGCTCTCCGCCATGGAGCCGCGCCGCTCGCTCTTCACGCTCGAGGATCCCGTCGAGCGGCGGATCCGGGGCGTCACGCAGACGCAGGTGAACGCCGCGGGCGGGCTCACGTTCACGCGCGCGCTGCGCTCGCTCCTGCGCCAGGACCCCGACGTGATCCTCGTCGGCGAGATCCGCGACAGGGAGACCGCGGCGATCGCGCTCGAGGCGGGGCTCACGGGGCACCTCGTGCTCTCGACGGTGCACGCGGGCACGGCGCCGCAGGTCTTCGCGCGGCTCCTCGAGATGGGCATCGAGCCCTTCGTCGCGACGACCGCCGTGCGCGGCGTCCTCGCGCAGCGGCTGCTGCGGCGGAGGGAAGGCGGGGGGTTCCGGGGGCGCGCGGTCGCCGCGGAGTGGCTGCCGATGTCGGCGCCGCTCCGGCGCGCGGTGCTCGCGAAGGGCGACGGCGAGGCGCTCGAGCGCGCGGCGCGGGAGTCCGGCGCCTTGAGCCTCCGCGACGCCGCGATGGCGCTCGTGCAACAGGGCATCACCGACGAAAGCGAGGTGGACCGTGTCCTCGGCAGGGGCTCCTAGCGCCGTCGCGGGCTCGGACGAGCTCGCCCTCTTCCACCGGACGCTCGCGGAGTTCTGCCGCGCGGAGGTGCCGCTGCCGCGGGCGTTCGCGGCGCTCCAGGGCGACCTCCGCCGCGGGAAGTTCCGCGAGGCGGTCGCGCAGCTCGGCGCGGACGTGAGCGAGGGCGTGCCGCTCGGGGAGGCGTACGCGCGCCGGAGGGGCGCGTTCCCGCCGCTCTACCGGGCGCTCGTCGAGGCCGGGATCGTCTCCGGCGACCTGCCCGGGGTCCTCGAGGAGATCGCGCGGCACGCGGCGCGGCGCGCGGAGCTGCTCCAGCGCCTCCGGCGCGCGCTCGCGTACCCGCTCGTCGCCGCGGTCTTCGTCCTCTGCATCGGCGGCGCGCTCGTGTTCCTCGTCGGCCCGACGCTCTTCGGGCTCGCGGCGGCGATGGAGCTTCCCTCTCCGCTGCCGTACGCGGCCGGCGCGCTCGGCGCGCTCGCGTTCGTGATGCTCGCGGCGCTCGTCTTCGGCCTCCTGCGCCCCGTCGACGGGGTCGGGTTCCGGTGGCCGGTGGTCGGCCGGATCCGGCTCTACGGCGCGCGGTCGTCGCTCGCGGCGACGCTCGCGCTGCTCCTGCGCCGGAACGTCCCGCTCCCGACCGCGCTTGCGCTCGCGTGCGAGGCGTGCGACGACCGGCGCCTCGCGCAGCGGCTGCAGCTCTCGTCGGAGGGGGCCGCCGCGGGCGCGAATCTCTCGGAGGTGCTCCGCGAGGCGCACGCGTTCGAGCCGACGCTGCTCTGGCTCGTGGAGGCGGCGGAGGGGACGGAGGACCTCCCGCGCGCGCTCGAGGACGTGAGCGGCGTCTGCGTGCGCCGGTTCGAGCGCGCGGTGGACCGCCTGTCGGTCCTCGCGACGCCCGCGGCCGAGCTCGTCGTCGGCGCGATCGTCTTCGCCTTCGCCTACAGCTTCCTCGCGCCGCTGTTCGAGTGGGCCGAAGGGATCTTCCGGCTGTGAGCTGGCAGGCCCTGTGCGCGATCGTGGCCGTCCTCGGCGGCGGGCTCGTCCTCGCGTCGACCATCGGGCGCATCTACGGATTCCTCGAGCTCCGCACGCGGCTCCTCGAGATGCTCGCGCTCGCGGTGGCGCGGGGCGCGCCGCTCGGACCGCTCTTCGCGCGCGCGGCGATGGAGCGGGGCGGCCGGACGCGGCTCCGGCTGCACCGCATGCACGCGCGGCTCCGCGAGGGCGGCACGCTCTCCGCCGTGTGCGCGGCGGGCGGGTGGGGGCTCTTCCCGCCGCACGTCGTCGCCGCGGTGCGTGCGGCCGAGGGGACCGCGGCGCTCGCGGGCGCGCTCGACGCCGCCGCGAGGGACGCGACCTCCGCGCTCCACCTGCGCCACCGCTGGCTGCTCGCGGCGGCCTATCCGCTGCTCCTCGCGGCGATGCTCGCGCTCGTTTCCTCCCGGTGGTCGGGGTTCCTCGTCTGGTACGAGGAGGAGAGGTCGCTCGTTCCCGCGGCCCTCCTTGCGGTCGCAGGGGCCGTCGCGGTCGTGCTGCTCATCCGGTTCGCGCTGCGGAGGCTCTGCGTGTTCGAGGGGCCGCGGCTCCTCGCCACGGAGCGGCTGCTGCGCGCGGTCGCGCCGCACGTCGCCGCGGGCCTGCCGCTGCCGGAGGCGCTCCGCCGCGCCGCGCCCGCCTGCGGGAACGCGGCAATGGCCGCGGGCGCGCGCGACGCCGCGCGCGAGCTCGAGGCGGGAGCGGACCCTTCCCGGGCCCTTCCCGAGATCCCCCTGCCGCGGTGGGCGCGCGCGCGGCTGCTGCTCACGGGCGACCACGCGGCGGTCGCGGAGGAGTGCGCGCTCCGCTACCGCGACCGCGCCGAGCGCGCGCTGCGCTGGGCCGTGCCGTTCGCGCTGCTCGTGCTCGGCGCCTGCGCGGCCGTGCTCTTCGCGGACGTGATGAGATTCCTCGCCGAAGTCCGGGGGACTATCCTATGGTAGGCGAGAGAGGCCACACCCTGATGGAGATCGTCGCCGCGATGGCGGTCATCGGCCTCGTCGCGACCGGCGTCTTCGTTGGCGAGGAGGGGCAGCTCCGGCAGGTGTCGCGGTCCTTCGAGGAGCTCGAGCTCTCCCGCGCCGCCGCGTCGCGGATCGAGCGTATGGCGGCGCCGGTGCCCGGCGAGCGCGCGTTCGACCCGGGTGTGAGGGGGGCCGGGGGGAGAGAGGCCGTGAGGGCCCTCGAGCCCGGGCTCTTCGAGGTCGCGGTCGAGGTGCGGCGCGGCGACCACGTCGTGCGGCTCGTGACGGTCGTCGCGACGGAGGCGGAACGGTGAGGCGCCCCGACGCCGGGTTCAGCCTCTATGAGCTGATGATCGTCGTGGCGGTGCTCGTGACGCTCACGGCGGCGGTCGCGGGCATCACACACGCCGTGCACCGGGCCGACCGCGTGTCCGCGGCGTACGTCGAGGACCTCGCGGGGCTCCGGCGCGCGGTCACGTCGGTCGAGCGCGACCTGCGTGCCGCCCGTTCGCTCGAGGATCTCCGCTACGTGCTCGATCTCGACATGCTGAAGCGCGGCGAGGCCGTCGTCGCACGCCGGATCGGGACCTTCGAGCTCCTGCAGGAGGGCGATGTCGTGACGGCGCGCATCGGCCTCCTGCCGCGCGCGGAGGCGCCGACGCGCGCGGCCGTGGTCGTGACCGCCGTGCGGCTGGGGGGGATCCGATGACCCGACGCGAACGCGGCACGGCGCTCGTGTGGGCGCTCGTGCTCCTGGGCTTCGCGGCCGCGCTCTCGGCGCTGCTGCTCGAGCGGGGCCGCGGCGTGGACGCGGCGACGAAGACGGACCTCGCGACGCTCAAGGCGCGCTACGCGGCGGAGGGCGGCCTCGCGATCGCGCGCCGCCGGCTCGCGGCGGACCCGTCCTACGCGGGCGAGACCGTGCGCGTGGGGGAGTGCGAAGTCACGGTGCGCGTGGAGCGGCAGAAGGGGGGCTGGCTCGTGGCCGCCGCCGCGGAGCCGGGGATGGCGACGCTAAAGGCGACGCTTCGCGCGTCCTCAGGTCTGCCGAAGGTCGCGTCCCGCAGGTGGCTCGGCCGCTGAGCGGCGGCGCGGATCCATCCGACTTGCGGCACGAATGCCGCACCCCTCCCTCCTAACTCTTTGCCGCAGAACGCCTTGCGTCTTAACAATCCGTGATAGACAGACCCCTCAGCCGCGGCGGATGCTGCTGCCTTGGTAGCGCGCGGCGGGGTCGGGCGCGGGAGGGGGGGCCGCACGGAACTGGCCGCTCTGACCGTACGCGAGAAGCGCGTTCCCGTACGTCACCGCCTCGACCGTCGCCTCCGGGATCCCGCTCTCGAGCATGAGCGCCGCCGTCTGCGGCACCGCGAGCGGGTTCGAGACCCCCCAGTCCGCCGCCGAGTCCACGATGATCCGCTCCTTGCCGTACGAGCGCACGATCTCGACCATCCGCTCCTTCCCCATCTTCGTCTTCGGGTAGATCGTGAACGCCGCCCAGTAGCCGCGGTCGAGGACCTCCTTCACCGTCTCCTCGTTGTTGTGGTCGATCACGACCATGTGCGGCTTCACGCCCGTCTCCTCGATCACGTCCATGCTGCGCGTCGTGCCCTCTTTCTTGTTCCGGTGCGGCGTGTGGATCATCACCGGCAGCCCCACCTCCTTCGCGAGCTCGAGCTGGAGCCGCAGGTACTTCTCCTCCGCCGCGGTCTGGTCGTCGTAGCCGATCTCGCCTACCGCGACTACGCCCTCTTTCGCGAGGAAGCGCGGGAGGATCTCCATCACCTGCTCCGCGATCGCCTCGTTGTTCGCCTCCTTGCTGTTGAGGCCGATCGCGCAGTGGTGGGAGATGCCGAACTGCGACGCGCGGAACCGCTCGAACCCGACGAGGCTCGCGAAGTAGTCGTGGAACGCGCCCGCGGACGTCCGAGGCTGGCCGAGCCAGAACGCGGGCTCGACGATCGCGACCACGCCCGCCGCGGCCATCGCCTCGTAGTCGTCGGTCGTGCGGGAGGTCATGTGGACGTGCGGGTCGATGAATCTCATGGTTGCCTCATCCCAGGTGGGCCCAGTCGCAGCCGGCCGGAAGATCCACGGGGTGCCGCGCCAGCAGCGCCCTCGCGCCGGCGTGCGCGGATCCTTGCAGCGCGAGCGCGGCGGCGCGCCGCTCCGCGGTCTCCCCTTCCGCGAGCACCTTCCCCATCATCGCGAGCGCCGCGTCGTCCGCGAACGGTCCGACGCACCGCCAGAGCTCGGGGCTCACCGCGCGTTTCGCGGCCCAGCGCTCCCGCGCGTAGTCGAGGAGCATCCTCGCGAGCGAGGGGTTGCTGCGCGCGTCGATCCCGAACACCGGATGGAGCGGCACGCCCACGAAGAGCGCCTTCAGCACCATCTGGTTCCACGCGGCCTCGTCGAGGTTCTCGGCGGGATACGGGTTCCCGTGCGCGATCGCCTTGAAGACGTCGGTCATGTTCGTGCGGACGCCCTCGACGCAGCGGCGCACGTGCGCGCGCTGGTGCGGCAGGACCGGCAGCGCCTGGTAGAGCGCGACCAGCTCGCCGAGGTCGGCCGACTGGAAGATCTGGTCGAGCGTTGCCACGTAGGCGGCCGCGTCCGGCGCGGGCCACGAGAGGACGAGCGCGATGCGCGCCGCCTGGTCCGTCGTCCATCCCGCCGGGTTCCACGCGGGGCGCAGCCGGTCCGCGCGCGCGAGATCGTCGGGCAAGAGCCGGAGCGGCGCCTTCCCGGTCCTGCGCAGCGCAACCGAGAAATCGAGGAACAGGACCCGCGCGGGCGCACCCTCCCCGATCTTCCTGCACTGGCCAAGGAGCCAGTCCGCCGCCTCGCCCGCCGTGCCGCGACGCACCCACTCGAGGAGGCAGTCGCGGATGTCCGGGATCCGGTGCACCCGCCTACTCTACCCCGTGCATCCCGTGTTCAAGGAACGTCACGGCGTAGGCGAGCGCCACCCCGACGAGAAGCGCCAGGGAGAGCTTCAGCCGGTCGTGCCGGTGGAACTGAACCTCGGGCAGGAGGTCGCCGAGCGAGATGCAGAGGAACGCCCCGGCCGCGAACGCGAGCGCGCCGCCGAGGAGCGCTTCCGACCCCGTCTGCGCGCCCGCGACGAAGAGCGCCGCGCCGAGCGGGCAGACGAGCGAGAAGAGGACGTTCACGATCCGGCGCGTGCGCGCCGGCCAGCCGGCGGCCGCCATGACCGACGTGATCGCGAGCGCGTCGAGCGGCTTGTGCAGGAGGACGGCGAGGAACGCGCCCACGCCGGGCAGCGGCGGGGCGTCGTGCGCATGGCCCTGGTGCGACTCCGCGATCGTGCTCGACGCCAGCGCGACGCCGTCCACGAGGGAGTGGATCGAGAGCCCGACCGCGATGCCGACCCATCCGAGGGCGTGGGGGTGAGGGTGCCCGCGGGAGAGGGGGGGATGCTCGTGCGCGTGGGCGTGCGCCTCCCCTTCCCCCGGCCCCATCCCCACCTCATGCTCGTGGAAGTGGAACGCGCGGATGAGGAAGAACATCACGAGGAGCCCCACGACCGACCACTGCGCCGTCGCGTCGATCGACGTGTAGTGCAGCGCGTGCGGGATCATGTGCAGGAGCGCCACGCCGAGCATGAGCCCCGCGACGAGGCTCACCATCATCTGGAGCCGCGTGTGGGTGAGGTGGAGCCGCGAAGGCAGCGCGCCGCCGAGGAGCGACGCGAGCACGACGAGCACGCAGTAGACGGCGAGGGGACCGCTCAAGAGCACATCATTGGAACCGCGCCCGCAAGAGCGGTCAACGGCGCCGCGCCGTCACGAGGATCACGCAGGGCTCCTCGCCCACCGTGCAGCCGCCGGCGACCACCGTCCGCCCGAGCGGGGCCCAGAAGGAGGCCTCCACGCGGGTGAGACGCTTCGTCGGCAGCTCGATCGGCCCGTGCTCCGTCGGGTGGACGGGCAGCGGCTCCGCGACGCGCGACATCTCGAGCCGGCAGTGGAGGATCGCGCCCCCGTTGCCGTCGAGGCACGCGCGCGCCTCCGCCGTGCACCCGGAGAGCACCTTCCCGGTGACCGGGTCCGCGACCGCGGCGCCGTCCGCGATCTCGACCTCGTAGTCCCGGAGGTAGGAGATCTCGCGCCCCGCGCGGCCGCCGAGCCGCTGGCCGTCGAAGCCCGAGAGCGTGACCGCGGCAAGCGGCCGCGCGAGGAGGCGCTGCGCCTCGTCCGCCGTGAGCTCGAGGGCGTTCGTGAGGAGCGCCGCATCGCCGTCGCCGACCGCGACCACGGCGACATCGACGGACACCCGCCGGTCCATCGACTTGCGGCACCACGCGAGCATCCGCTCGATCCTGCCGTGGACGCGCGGGATCGCGCGGATGAAGAGGCGGCCGTTCTTCGGCTGGATGTCGGTGCCCTCCATCTCCCACGACCCGGGCTCGACGGCCCACTTCATGACCTCGATCAGGACGTCGATGTCGTACGCGGCCCGCGGCTCCGAATCCTCGGCCTCGGGCGGCGCATCGTATTTCGACGGCGTGAGGTTCTCGGGCGGCGCGCCATGGTCGGAGAGCTTCGTGCAGAGGTCCGACACGTCGTACGTCCGGAGGACGACGCGCTCCTCGGCCTCTGCCGCGGCCTTCCCGATGCGTTCCTCGAGGAGCCGCTTCATCCGGTCGATCTCGCGGAGGAGGGGGTCGCCCGCGTCCTCCTGGCCCGAGACGGCAAGCGCGCCGCAGAGGACGCCCAGGGCGAGCAGCGCGGGGCGCCTCATCGCGCACCTCCGATCACGGACGGGCGCACGAGCAGGAACCGGCGCCTCCCGGGAAGGGACCGCTCGGCGGCGACCGCCCACTTGTCGTTGCCCGTCCAGAGGTCCGCGTCGATGCGCGCCGTCGCGCCCGCGGGCATCTGGAGCTCGCCCGTGTCACTGGTCTCCGCCGCGCGGGGCGGCAGGTCCATCTCGTCGCTCGCGAGCGAGATCCGGAGGCGGACGCGCGCGGGGTCGTCGGCGACCGTCGCCCGCGCCTCCAGCCGGGTGCCGAGGATCTCGACGCCCACGAAGGGGTCGGCGACCGTGGAGCGCGCGGCGACCTCGACGTCCGCGTCGACGACCGTCGCGGCCTGCGCGCCGTGCCAGAAGGCGATCTGCTGGCGCGAGAGAGCGAGCGCGCGGCCGTCGAAGACGCGGCGCGCCTGGCCGGCGCCGACCGCCTCCTCGATGCGCGCGCGGAGCGCGGCGTCGATCTCGCCGCCGGTCGCCGCCGCGAGCGCCGCCGCGAGCGGCTCGTCCGCCTCGAGGATCCCGATCCGGAGGTTCACGGTGCGGTGCGCGTCCGGCCGCAGCTCGGTGTCGATGAACGCGCGCGCGGCGCGGTTCACGTCCGGCGGCGCGAGGAGGAGGAGGGAGCGCCCGAGCGGCTGCAGCTGGGAGCCGGTCTCCCACGCCTCCGGGCGCACGCTGGTGCGCACCAGCTCGAGGATCTCCTCGAGCGTCCCGTAGGCCTGGGGCGCCTCCTCGGCCCGGGCGCCGAAGAACGATGTCTCGCCCTCGCGCGGCCGCGGGCCGATGTAGTCCGGGATCCCGGCGTCGAGGTCCGTGACGTGGATCTGGTCGAGCTCGAACCCCCGGTCGTCCGCGACCGGCGCCTCGGCGCTCCCCGCGTCGAGCGCGCGGAGCCGGGCGGCGAGGCTCTCGAGCTCGATGAGCTTCTCGCGCAGGTCCTCGTCCCCTTGGCCGCCCGCGAGCGCCGCGGCGCCGAGAAGGAAACCGGCGGCCGCCCAGGCGACCGCGCTTCCGAGCCGACTCCTCATGGAACCCTCCCCTGCTAGGAACGACGCCCGAGGGGAAAGGGTACTGGAAACGGGGGGGGCGTGGGGGGCCTACGCCCGGCCGAGCTCGTCCTTCCGGACGAAGGTCCCGCGGCGCGGGTCCTTCACGACGCCCGGGAAGCGGAGCAGCCGGTTGTGCATCGCCACGTAGACGCCCGGCTGGGCCACCTGCACGGCGAGGAGGGCTTCCGTGAGGTTCTGCATGGCGTCGGAGGTGCGCATCACGTAGGGCTGCATCGCGCCCGTGAGCACGACGGGGACGCGCGGCGTTCCGAGCGTCTCGACGATCCTCTCGCCGGTTGTCGCGAGCCGGTCGGTGCCGTGCACGACGAGGACGCCGTCGTGCGTGGCGGCCATGCTCCCGACCGTCTGCGCGATCAGCTGGTGGTCCTCGGGCGTCATGTCGAGGCTGTCCTTGTTCATGAGCGGCACGCGGACGATCTCGACGCCCCCGAGGTTGAGCGTCGCGAGCATGACGTCGAGGTTCGAATACTTGTTCTGCAGCACGCCCTGCATCTCGTCGTAGCTCTTCTCGATCGTGCCGCCGGTCGAGATGAGGGCGATCCGCTTCTTCATGCGCGTCATGCTAGCGGAGGAGGGGAGGCTCCGGGGGGGGGCGGGCGTGCTGGCGCGGGAGCGCGGGAGCGGGGGGCGGGTGGGCGGGGAGCGGGGAGCGGGTGGGCGGGGAGCGGGTGCGCGGGTGGGCGGGTGCCGGGCGTCACGCCGGCCTTCGCCGCGCGTTCCGGATCCTGTCGGTCCAGTACAGTACGTTAATATGGAATGCACAGGAGCCGGGAACCGCCTCGACGCTCTGGGCCGCCCCGAGCGCCAGATGTCTCTCGCTTGCTCCGTTGGAAGGGCGCTGGACCGGTCCGCTCCGGATCTGCGCGAGCGCCAGATGTTCGCACCCGGTTGCCCCGGGGGTGCGCGGGGCGGTGCCAGGTGGTCATCGACGCGTCGGGCGGGAGCGGCAGATGTTCGCGCACGTGCGCACGGCCCGGACATATGCGCGCTGAGGCGCCAGATGTTCGCACAGCGGCAGCAGCGCCGCGCTCGGGCTCACTTCGACGGGGGCGCCGGGGGCAGCACGCCTCCGCCGAGCCCGGGCAGGTAGGAGAGGTCGAGGATCTCCTCGTAGGGCCGCGCGGCCGCGCGGATCTCGGCCATCATCTCCGCGTCGGCGCAGAAGACCGCGGGCACGACGAGCACCACCGACCGCCCGGCGTCCTTCACCGCCTGAAGCGCCGCGGGGAGGCCTTGCACGGCGAGGCCCGTGATCTGCGGGGGTAGTTGTCTGCCCGCATCGTCGAGGTTGCTGACGTCGACTTCGGGGGAAGCCGTCAGCACCACGAGCCGCGCGAACCGCGACTTCTTCTTGATCGCTTCCGTCTCCTCGAGCTTTTTCCACGCCGCCACCTGCTCGTCGGTGGCGCCCGCGGGCACGACGAGGATCGTGGTCCCGCCGAACGGGCCCGAGGCGAGCGGGAGCCCGCGGCCGTCCATCAGGGACTCGATGCGGAAGGGCGGGAGGATGCCCAGGCCCTTCGGAACCGGCTCGCCCTCGAAGGCGAGGGGCTGGATGCGCGCCCCCTCCTGCAGCACTTCGGTGTGAGGAAGGACCTCCGCCGGCCCCGAGAGCCGCATCGCGTACGTCTCCGCCCAGAGCCGCGCACGCGGGGTGTCATCCACCAGCAGGAGCCCGGTCCACTCGCCTTCCTTCTTCTTCGCGGGCAGCCCGAGCGCCTCGCGGACGCGGGCCATGCCCTCCCCCCGCGCCCCCCTCGCGACCTCGACCGGAAGCCCGGTCGAGCCCCAGTCCTCCGCCTCCTTCGTCCACCACTCCTCGTCCGCCTCGCCGACCGTGACGGAGAGGCGCCGCGCCCCCGGAGCCCCCTCCGATCCCGGCAGGGCGAGCATGCGCAGCTTCCCGTAGCGCGCGGGCCCGATGGCGAACGCGGGGAGTTCGAGGTCGCGTTCGTAGAGCGACGTCGCCGCGACGACGGTTCCGCCCGCGCCCTCGCCGGCGAGGACGACGCGCGTCGGGTCGATGGGATAGGTGCGCAGCAGGTACCCGACGATCCTCGAGAGGCCGCCGCCGAGGACGCCGAGATCCTCCTCGAACGTCTCGCCCGTGAACCAGCGGCCGCCCGGCGCGAGGTCGTCCGCGAGCATCGGGTAGGGGGGCTCGACGGCCGCGACCGCGACCTCGCCGCCGAGCTCCTCCGCGAGCGGCGCGAGCGCGTCCGCGGCGCGGAAGCCGTCCCCGCAGAGCCAGACGACGAGCGGCGGCGTCTTGCCGGTCGAGAGCCCCGGCGGCAGGTAGAGGCGGTAGCGCAGCTCGGCGAAGGCCGTCACCGCGTGGAACCCCTCCTGCGGCCCGCGCGCGCGGGCGAGGACGAACGCGACGTAGTCCGCGCGCTCCGGCGCCCCGAAGGGCTCGAGGCCCACGAAGTCGTTCACCGTCGCGATCTCGACGACCGCGACGCGCGCGTCGGGCCTGCGCTTCAGGAGCTGGTGCACCGTGCCGCCGCGGTAGGCCGAGTGGAACCCGCCGTTCACGTGGAGGACGAGCGCGCCCGGGTGCGCGACGAGCGCCTTCGCGCACGAGTCGCCCATCGCGTTGTCCCAGAGGCTCTGCACCGACGTGACCCGGTCGCCGCCCGTGCTCACGTGCCCGCGCGTCGCGCGCGAGACGCGCTCCCAGTAGTCGTCGTCGTTGTCGAAGATCTCCTCGGGCAGGAGCGCGCGGTCCTCCGGCGCGAGCTTGTCGAGCCCGCCCGCCGCGGCGATCTTCCGCAGCACGGGAGCGGGCGCGTTCGACGCGACCACCGGGAACCCGCGCCGCTTCGCCGCCTCGATCAGCGGCCGGTAGCCGCTCCAGTAGTTCTGCCACGGACGCGACTTCCCGAGGAACGCCTTCTCGTCGATCCGTCCCGCGAGGTACTCGTCGAGCACGGGCTGCACGTCGCGCTCGAACATCTCGAGCGCGAGCACGACCTTCCGGCGCGCGGCGAGCCCCTCGTACGCATCGAGCTCGAAGCGGTGCGTGTAGTCGTCAAGATGCGTCTCGCCGAGGAAGACGACGTCGTGCTTCGCGAGGTCGTCGAGCATCCGGTCCATCGCGACCGTCCTGCCGGCGCGTTCGTCCGCGAGGACCAGATAGGGGGGGGCTTCGGGGGCCTTGGGCGCGGACGCGCACGCGGCGAGGAGGGCGAGGGCGAAAAGGCGCACGGCGGCACAGGATACGCTAGCTTCTGGGCATGGCAGAAGTCGTTGTCGAGGAGGAGGGGGCCCGCTTCGCGCAGAGGATCGTCGCCGGCGGACGCCACGAGATCACGGCCGACGAGCCGCAGGAGAAGGGCGGGAAGGACGAAGGCCCGAACCCCTACGAGCTGCTGCTGGCCTCGCTCGGGGCCTGCACGTCGATCACGCTCCGGATGTACGCGGACCTGAAGCGGATCCCGCTGCGCGGCGTGAAGATCCGGCTTCGCCACGAGAAGGTTCCCGCGGAGGAGTGCGAGGGCTGCGAGACGAAGGAGGGGAAGATCGACGTGATCGAGCAGGAGGTCACGCTCGACGGGGACCTTTCCGCGGAGCATCGCGCACGGCTCATGGAGATCGCCACGCGCTGCCCCGTCCATCGCACGCTCAAGAGCGAGGTGAAGATCGTCTCTCGCGCGGCGGGGGGGTAGCGCCCCTCCTCCTCCCCGCGCCCCTCCGCCTCCCCTGTCCCGGATTGAGACGAAGGCGGACCCGCCCCGGATGCCGATAGGGAGGGTCGGCAGGGAGGTCTCCCCGATGCATCTTCGTCTCCTCGCGACCCTTCTCCTTCTTGCGCCGCTCGGCATGGCTGACGGGGCCTCGGCCCAGGGCAGCGATCTCGTGCTCGTCGTCGACCTGTCGAGCAGCATGCGCAGGAACGAGGCGCTCCCGCGCGCGCGGAAGCTCCTCCAGGGGCTCCTCGAGGAGGCGGTCGGGCCCGGCTCGCAGGTGGCGCTCGTGCCCTTCGGCGCGGGCGTCCACGAGATCGTGCGGTTCGAGGCCGCGAACGACGAGGGCGGCGCCGCCGAGGTGCGGTCGCGGGTCAACCGGGCGCTCGAGGACCTGAAGGCGCGCGACAGCTACTCGTATCTCGGCGCGGCGATCGACGCGGGCATCGAGCAGCTCAAGCGGTTCAAGGAGCTGAAGCCGGACCGGCCGCGCCACCTCGTGCTCGTCACCGACGGGCCGCAGAGCGTCGCGAAGGGGGATCCGGCGCCGGCGCTCGCCGACGTGATCGCGTCGTGGGACGCGAAGGGCATGAAGGCGCCCGACGACTGGTTCCTCTGGTACGCGCACTTCGGCGATCCTGACGAGGCGCTGACGACCGTGATCCGGAACAGCGGCGCCGGCCGCGCGATCACGCTCGACGGTCTCGACGACCTGAGCTGGACGTTCACCCGGATCGAGATGAGAAAGACCGACCTCGGCGCCAAGGGCGGCTCGGCCTGGACCGCGCTCGTCCCGTTCGTCGCGAAGAGCAGCGGCGGCGCGGTGGGGCGGCGGCTCAGGCTCTCCGTGGGCGGGACGCTGCCCGACGGCATGAGCGTCACGGTCACCCCGCGCGAGATGGTCCTCGTGGGCCGCTCGACGGAGATCGACCTGCAGCTCATCTGCACCGGGGCGAAAGCGGGCGCGTACGAGGGCCTCGCCGTGCTCGTCGAGGGCGTGGGCCTGCTCCATTGGGCCGAGCCGCGGCGCATCCCGCTGCACTTCCGCGTCGGGGAGCCGCGCCTCACGGTGAAGGAGACGCGCGTCGATCTCGGCCGCGTCGCGCCCGGCGCGACGGCGACCGGGCGGGTCGCGCTCGTCCCCAACGCGGACGCCGCCGCGTCGCCGCCGGGCGTCGGGTTCACCGTGACGCGCGCGCCCGCGGGCGTGAAGATCGGTCCCGCGAAGGTCGAGGCGCAGGCGGGCGAGCTCGCCCTGGGCTTCACCGTCTCGGTTCCCGCGAACGCGAGGGAGGGGACGGTCGAGTGCCGCCTCCGGCTCGACGCGGGCGACACCGCGCTCTCCGCGGGCGAGATCAAGGTCGTCTACCTGGTCGCGCCGCCGCGCGTCGCCGTGGGCGGCGCGCTGAAGCTCGAGGCGGCCGCCGGCGAGGATGCGACGGGCGAGCTCACGCTCGCGCCCGACGCCGCCGCCGCGGCCATCGCGCCCGAGGTGCGTGCGGCCGTCGGGAAGGCGCTGCCGAAGGGCCTCTCCGTCGAGGTGCCCGCGGTCGTCGCCAAGGCCGAGACGACGCTGCCGGTGCGCGTGCGCGTCACGGGCGACGTCCCGGAGGGCGAGTACAAGACGACGCTCGCGATCACGGCGAAGGGCGTCAGGGTGGACCCGGCCGAGGTCGTCCTCTCCGTGCGCGTCGTCCGGCCCCAGGAGGCCCCGTCGTTGAAGCTGCCCGCGTCGCTCGACCTCGGGGACGTGCCGAAGGACCATGCGGCCGAGCTGGTCGGGACGTTCCCTCTCGAGCTGCCGGAGGGTTTCGCGGGGACGGACATCGTCCTCGAGAGCGGCGGCACGTCGAAGGTGATCTCGGAGCCGACGTCGCTCGCGCTCGGGCACAACGACGTCAGCTTCCGGCTCAGGCCGGCGTCGGTCGAACCGGGCGAGCAGATCGAGTTCGTGCGCGTGCTCGCGCGGCGCGGCCGGCGCGCGCGCGAGGCGGGCATGATCGCGCTGCGCTGGCGCATCACGGACGGGAAGCTCACGGTCAAGGAGGTGCGGAAGCCGGAGCCCCTGCCGTTCCGCGGGGGGGGCGCCGAGGCCGCGATCACGATCGAGACGAACGAGGACCTCAAGGGCAAGGCGGTCACGCTGAGCCTCTCGTTCGAGAAGCTGCCGGAGGGGATGACGACGACGCTCTCCACGACGAAGGCGGAGCTCGCGGGCGGCGTGCAGGTCGTGCCCGTGCGGTTCGAAGTGAGCGGAGCGCGGCCGGGCGCCTACCGCGGGAAGCTCGAGGTCGCGCTCGAGTCCGGGCTCGTCCTCGCGTCGTCGCAGATCCCGATCGTGGTCAAGCCGCTCGCGGTGGCCGTGCAGGTCGAGGGGAGCCTCGAGGGGCTCGCGCACGACGTCGACCGGTCGGTCACGCTCGTGGTCACGGTGGAGGAGGCGCTCGTCCAGGCGGTCGATGTCGCGGTCCACGTCGACCGCGCCGGGCTCCCGGAGGACGTGTCGATCCAGACGCTCAAGACGGCGTCGCTGCGCCGTGCGGGCGAGGTGCGCGTGCCCGTGAAGTTCCGCGTCGCGCCCGGGGCCGCGGCGGGGTCGTGGCACCCGCGGGTGTCGCTCGAGGCGGAGGATGGGATCGTGATCGACCCCTCGACCGTGGACCTGACGGTCGTCGTGCCGGAGCAGGCGATGGTGGCTGCGTCGGTGGTCCCGCCGTCGGACACGCAAAAGTCCTTCTGGGGGATCCTGGGCCTCGTGGCCCTCGCGCTGACGGCGGCGGCAGCCCTCTACGTCGGCCGCAGCAAGGACGACCTGCTCCTCCAGGTCAACGGTTAGTCTGCGGGACGCCCGCAAGTCCCTGCTGCGCATGGGCTTGCGTCGTCCAATGTGCGGAACTCGTTCCGCAGTGCCTGCGGAACGAGTTCCGCGCTCTCACTCGCCCAAGTCCTTTGGGCGCAACTGCTTGCGTCGCCCGCACACACTAACCGTTGGCCTGAGCGATCACGCGGGTCTGGAGGGTGATGTGGTCGTGGACGAGGTGCATGCCGAGGCGGGCGTACAGCTTGCCGGAGCCGTAGTTCACGTTCCAGCGCGTGCGATCGATGTCGAAGTGCGCCTCGAGCGTCAGCTCGCCGCCGTTCCGCATCGCGACCGTCGCGGGGAACGCGACCGGGTTCGTCACCCCGCGCAACGTGAGCGCGCCCTCGACCTCGAAGTTCGGCGCGCCCGGCGTCGCCCCGGCGATGGGCGCGATGCGGATGATCGCGAGCTGCGCGACCGGATGGGCGGCGACCGCGAAGAAGTCCTCCGACTCGAGGTGCCGCCGCAAGAGCCCCGCCATGTCGCCCGAGAGATCCGCCACCTCGATCGACCTCATGTCGATCTCGAAGATGCCCTGCGCGATCGCGCCGTCCCTGACCGTGATCCTTCCCCCCGAGAGCCGCAGCGTACCGTCGTGGCTCCCGCCCGGGTTCCGCCCGACCCAGCCGATGAGGCTCCGGTCCGCGTCCACCGCGTACTCCCCGTCGCGCGGCGGCGCCTCGGCGGGCGGACCGTCCGCCCGCCCCTCGAACGGGTATCCCGCCTTGCGCCACGCCTCGCGCCCGCCCTCGAACCGGTGCACGTCCGCGTACCCGGCGCCCACGAGACGCTCCGCCGCATCCGCCGAGGCCCGCGACGAGGGTCCCTCGCAGTACGTGACGATCGTCGCCCGAGGGTCGGGCGCGAGTGCGCGCGCCTGGTCGAGGAACGTCACCTCGTAGACGCACGCGTTCACGGCGCCGGGGAGGCGCCCCTCGCGGAACACCTCCGGCGGCAGGACGTCGAGGAGCACGAACGGGCGCCTCGCGTCGAGCCATCGCTTCAACTCGCTCTCGTCGAGGACGCGCGCGGCTCCCACGGCGCCATGGTCGCACGGGGCACGGCGTCTCCACAAGGGCGGGAGGGGGCGTGGGGGAGGGAGGCGTGGTAGCGTGCCCGCCGTGCCCCCGGAGCCCCCCCGGATCCTGATCGCGACGGCCGCCGCGTGGCTCGGCATCGCGCGCGTGCCGAAGATCCTCGCCGGGGCGGGCGCGCACGTGTCGCTCCTCGCGCACCCGCGCCGCCCCGTCGCGCGATCGCGCCACGTCGCGGAGCTCTTCCGTGCACCGCGCGACGTGCCGGGCGCGCACGCCGCGCTGAAGCGCCTCCTCGCCGAGAGGAGCTTCGACTGGGTGATCCTCGGCGACGACGACATCCTCCGCGCGGCCGGCGGCGGCGACGATCTCCTCGTCTCCAAGGCGGCGTTCGTGCGCGCGATGGCCGCGAAAGGGCTCCCCATCCCCGACTCGGAGGTCGCGGTGGGGCCCGACGCGGCGCGCGCCGCGGCGGAGCGCATCGGCTACCCCGTGATCGCGAAGCCCGACGCGTCCACCGGCGGCCGTGGGCTCTTCCGCGCGGACGAGCCCAAGGACCTCGGCCGCGTACCGGAGGGCGCGACGTACGTCGTGCAGCGGCTCGTGGACGGCGACGTCGGCAGCACCGCGATCCTCCTCGACGGCGGGCGCCCGCTCTGCTGGATGTCCGCGTTCAAGCACGAGGTGCACCCGAAGCCCTATGGCCCCTCGTGCGTGCGCCGCTACGTGCACTTCCCGCCGCTCGAGCCGCGCCTCGAGGCGCTCGGCGCGCTCCTACCCGGACGGCACCTCTGCGGCGTGGACTGGATCCTGCCGCGCGGTTCCCCGGAGCCCCTCCTGCTCGAGCTCAACGGGCGCCCGCCGCCGTGGGTGCACCTGCACGCGAGGTTCGGCGTCGACCTGCCCGGCGCGATCCGCGCCATGCTCGCCCATGCGCCGGTCGTCGTGCGCCCGCCGGAGAGCGTGAGCGACCCGGTCGTGCGGATGTTCCCGCAGGACGCGATCCGCGCGCTCGACGAGGGCGACTGGCGCGGCTTCCTGCGCGGGTTCCTCGCGCGGGGGAGAGGCTACGACGCCCCCCGCGGCGAGCCGATGCTCCTGCTCGCCTTGCGGTGGCAGCTCCTCCGGCGCGCGTGGGCGCGCGTGCGAGGGAAATAGGGGGGGCCGGGGGGCGGCTACCGCTCGAGCAGCTTCGCGATGCGGGAGCGGAGCCGGTCGCGGCTCTCGTCCCACGCCTCGTGCGTCGCGCCCTCGTAGCGGATCTCGTCGAGGCGGCGGAGGTGGCTCTCGGCGCGGCCGAGCGTGGCCTCGATCTCGGCCGTCGTCCTCGCGTCCGTCGCCTGCGTGAGCCAGCCATCCATCCGCGTGACCTCCGCGAGCAGCAGCGAATGGACCGCGTCGCGCGCGAGGACTGCCGTATGCGTGTACGGGTAGGTGTCCGCGGTCTCGAGGTAGCGCCTCAGCGCGTCGGCCCGGGACTGGTCCGTGTTGTCGCGTGCGAAGGTCGCGACGGTGGCGTTGTGCACCCTGTTGAGCGCGTCCTGCGCGAGCCACTCCCGGACGCCCACGTAGACGAGCCCCGCCAGAAGCATGCCGTAGACGACCATCCGCTTCCAGCGGCGGCGCCGTTCGAGCCGCGCCTGCGCCTCGCCCGACTCGATGTCCTGCAGCCGCTCCTTCGCCTTCGCGTTCCTCTCGTCGGCCTCGAGGGCCTGCTTGTAGGCGCGCCGGGCGGCGCGGAAGTCGTCCCGCTCGTAGGCCGCGTCCGCCACCGCGAGGAAGTGGGCGGCCGCCTTCTTCGGCTCCTTCAGGGCGAGCCGGACCTGTGCGATCGCCTCCTGCAGCGCGGTGTTCCCCTCGTTGCTCTTGAGGAGCCGTTCGTAGAGGGGGAGCGCGTCCTCGTACATCTTCTGCTGGACGAGCGCCTCCGCGAGGCGGCGCCCGACCCTCAGCGCGCGCGTCTGGTCGCCGCGCTGCTCGTGGAGCCCGAGGATGCGCTCGAGGATGTCGAGGTCCTGCGGCGCGAGCACGGCGGCGCGCTCGAACGACTCGAGGGCGCCGTCGAGGTCGCCGCGCTCGATCTGCATGTCGGCGGTCTTCACGAGCTCGCGCGCGGCGTCGTAGAGGCGCCCCGCCCGCTCGTGCAGGAGCACCAGCTCGGCGCGCGTGGCGAGGTCCGCCGGGTCGAGCTTAAGCGCGACCTCGAGCCGCTGCGCCGCGAGCGTGATCTTCCCCGCCGTGCGTGCCTGCGCCGCGAGCTCGCGCACGCGGTCCGCCGTCGCGGGCACGAGCACGCCCATCTCGACGAGCCCCGCGACCGCCTTGAAGAGGTTGAACTCCTTGAGCTTCGACGCGGCCATCACCGCGCCGAGGTTGCGCGTGCCGTCGAAGAGGGGGAGGATCCGCTCCGTGCCGGCCGGCAGCTCCATGTCGGGGCGCACGCCGGTGTGGACGAGGATCTCCTTCTCCGTCGGCATGTACTCCTGGATCGTCTCCCACTCGTCGTGCCGGCGGGCCGCCTCCATGGCGACCGCCATCGGATCGAGGTCGATCGCGGCGCCGAGCTGCTCCTTGTCGAAGAGCCTCTCCTTGAACACCCCCTCCTCGAACTGGAAGGACGCGGCCTTCCAGCCGAACAGCGGGAGGATCGCCTCGCTTGCCGCGTCGCCGATCGCGGCGTCGAAGCGCGCCTCGTCGAGCGCGCCGCATCCGAGGAGATAGGCCTTGAGCGTGCGCCGGCGGTTGGTGCCCGCGGCCTTCTGGAGCACCTCCTCGGCCGCGAGTTCCCAGCGCCGCGCGAGGTCGACGTAGTCGATGTCCTTGCCCTCCACCTTCGACGCCCGGATCCGCCCGCTCTCGAAGGCGATGTACGCCTTCCGGTCGTTCTGCTTGAGCGTGAGCGTGCCCGTGTGGTGGTTGAAGGCGAGGTTCTGGAAGACCTCGGCCAGACCGAGGGTGGTGAGCTTTCCCGCGAGATCCATACCGCCGCGACCCTATCGGCAAACGGGAGGCTCCGACCGAAGCCGTCCCGGAACGAGACAGGGGGGGGCGTGGGGGGCCCCCGGAGCCCCCTCCCTTCATCTCAGCGCGACGCGCTGCTGGCGCTGGCTCGCGCCCATCCGGCGGACGACCGTCGACGGGTAGGCGACCTCGCCCCTCGGCCCGACGACGAAGCGCGTCTCGATCGTCCGGTAGTCGAAGAGCGTCGTCTCCATCTCGGAAGAGTGCTCGACGTCGCCGTCCTCGACGCGCTGGAGCTCGAAGACGATCTCCCGGTCGCGGCTGTTCCGGACGCGGTCCTGCCACTTCGCGTCCTCGGTCCAGCCGACGACGCGCGCCGGGCGGTGGTCGAAGCGGAAGTCGTACCGCCGCGTCGCGCCCGCGACGGTCTCGCAGGAGACGCGGTCGTCCGGCCCGAGGTTCACCTCGATCGGCGCCTTTATCGGTACGTACGAGACCGTCTCCTCGCCGAGGAGCGAGAGCCCCTCGTCCGCGTTCGCGCGCAGCACGCGCAGGCGGCCGTCCGGGAGCGGCGATCCGCCGAGCCCGGACTCCGCGTCGTTCTTCCAGAGGAAGAAGCGCACCGGCCGCGGCCCGTACTGGTGGGCGCGCAGGCGGTAGACGGTCGCGAACTTCACGCCGTCCGCCTTCACCGCCTCCATGCGCTTCGACCAGCCGTTCCTGATCGTCTCGGTGCCCGAGACCGTGAACATGAAGTACTCGGAGAGCCCCTCCTTCACGATCTCCTTGCCGGCGGCCTCGTCGCGCGCATCCGCCTCGGCGAACGCGGCCCGCGCGCTCTGCTTCTTGAGCTCGCCGTAGAGCTCCGATTTTTCCGCCGGGGCCGGCAGCCCGCGCCGCTGCGCCAGCGCCGCGATCTTCTCGACCAGGTTGATCCGGCCGACGATCAGCCGCACCTGCGCGTCCTCGTACTCCTCGCCGGAGCCGTTCGACACGCGCACGTAGCCGCGGAACGCGAGCGACTCCTCGCGGGCGTCGGTCAGCGCGACATAGTCCATGCTCCACGTGATCCCGCTCGTGAAGTAGGAGACCTCGACCTTCACCTGCCCCTCGTGCCGCGAGTCGATCGTCCAGACGAGGTGCTGCGGCTTGCTGCCGGGGAAGCGCGTGTCGACGAGCTCGATCTCGTCCGCGCGCTCGAGCGGGCGGAACTCGACGCTCGTCGGGTCGATGAGCGTGTTCGCCCAGCTGAACTGGAGCTGGTTGCGGCCGCGCTTGAGGGCGATCTGGCGCGTCTCGCGCACGAGCGTAAGGTCCTCGGAGTTGTAGATCGTGAGCTGGACGCTCGCGCGGTCCGGGAGCGTCACGAGGTCGACGTTCTTCCCGGCCGCAAGAGCGGCGAGGAGGAGGAGGGGCGCGGGGAGGAGGAGGAGGCGGCGCATGGGTGTAAAGCTCCGTGCTGCGATCACCAGAGGTTCTTGAGGAGGAGATGGAAGGTCACGACGCGCTTTCCCACCGCGCCCTCCTTCGGGCGCGGGGCGAGGTCGACCGAGAGGACCGGCAGCGCGCCGCCCTTCCCGGTCGAGAGCCCGATCCCGTCCGTCGTGCCGTCGAGCAGCTCCCACTCGACGTCGCCCGGCGGGCGCGTGCCGTACTCGGCGGCGAGGCGGTTCAGCTGCTCCACGATGTCGAGCGTCGCGGGCTTGTCGCGGAAGTTCTCTATCTCGTAGCGCAGGCGGATCTCCTGGTGGAAGAGGTTCCCCTCGACGGGGCGGCGCTCGTTCCGCTCGATCGTGCGCGTGCAGACGACGTCGCGCGCCTCGCCGAGGAAGATCCGCGCAAGGCCGTCGAGCGGCGTCAGGGAGACCCAGTCCTCGCCGAGGAACGCCTCGCCGCCCTTGCCGTCGTCGAGGAAGACGCGCGCCTTGCCGGAGGGCAGCGGGAAGCGGCCGAGGCCGTTCCTCTCGTCGTTCCGGAGCGCGTAGTGCATGAGCACCCTGGAGGCGAAGGGCTTCTCCGCGGAGAGCGGCCCGTGCGCGTACCAGTCGAACGTGAAGGTCTTCCTCACGGGCACCTTGGTCGCGCGGTCCACGAGCAGCCGCACATCGTCGCCGTCGTCGGGGCCCGCATCGATCCGCGGCCCGATGCCGGCCCACACGCGCGCGCCGGCGAACTCCTCGCCGGAGCGGTTGCCGAGGACGAGGTAGGTCTTCAGCGCGAGGAACTGCTCGTCGCGATCCGCGACCGCGCGGTACGCGAACGTGCGGCCGAGATTGCGGATGAGGTAGCTCACCCGCACCTTCGCGGCGCACGCCTCCTTCGAGAACACCTCGAAGACGAGGGCGTTCTCGTTGGGCGGGTAGGCGACGTTCACGACCTTCACCTCGCCGTCCCGGAGCGGCCGGAAGGCGTCGCCCTCGCGGACCGCGACGGGGCGGAAGAGGACCGAGTCCTTGTCCACCTGCGCGTTCGCCCAGCTGAAGTCGACGAGGTTGTTGCCCGCCTCGGCGCTCCAGGCGAGCAGGGGCACGACGCGCTCCTCCTCGACGAGGGTGTAGCGGCCGTGGTCGAGCTGGATCTCCACGCGCTCGCGCGGCGGCAGGGCCGCGAGCTTCACGCGCGCGGCGGCGGGCGAGACGGGAACGAGGAGGAGGAGGAGGGCGAACGTCGTCTTTCGCATGACGACGATTCAGACGGAACGTCTTCGGGAAAGTTCTTGGGGGGGCGGGGGGGACCCGGTAAACACTGGGTCAAAACGGTGCAGGACGTCTCGAAGACCTTCCGCTACAGCCTCGGCGCGGCGTTCGGCAGCAGCCTTGGCGTGGCCCTCGGCGCGGTGCTCGGCGCGGGGGTCGTCCTGGTCGCCGTCGCGGGCGTCCTGGGCGCGCTCGCGGGCGCGGGGGTCGCTCGGCTCCTCGCCCCTTCCCGGGGCCCATCCCCTTAGCTTGGCTAGCTAGCCCTGCTCGCAGGCGGTGCAGCGCGCGGCGTAGGGGACGGCGTCGAGCCTCTCCCTCGCGATCGGCTTCCCGCACTCCTCGCAGACGCCGAACGTCCCCTTCCCGATGCGCGCGAGCGCGGCCTCGACCGCGTTGAGCATCGCCACCTCGTTCCGCTCGGCAGCCTCGTCCACCTCGAGGAACTCGGTGTCGTGGTCGGCGTTGTGGGTGCCGAAGTGCGCGAGGTCGCCCTGGGACGCGCGCTCCCCGACGATCTCGTCGTCAAGGTCGTCGACCGTCGCGCGGAGCCGCTCGCTCAGCTCGAGGAGCCGGCTCTCGTAGCCCTTCATCTCGGCTTTCCGCATGGCGAGCCCTCCTGCGCGGAGGATTCCACGCCGGCCGCAGGGGCCGCGCGCGGGGCGCCTCCGCCTCGGGCCGTATGCGAGCGCCGTGCCCGGAATGCGGTGCCGGGCTCGTTCCTCCGGCGCCCGCTTCGGCCGGAACCTCTAGACGCGCTTGATCAGCAGCGCCGTACGGTCGTCCGCGGCCGGCGCGCCGGCGAGGTGCGCGTCGACGGCCTCGCGCAGCCCCGCGAGGATCCGCTCGGCCGGCTCCGCGCGGCGGCGTTCGACGAGCGCGCGCACGCGGTCCGCGCCGAAGAGCTCGCCCCCGGGGGCCGCCGCCTCGTAGAAGCCGTCCGAGAGGACGAGGAAGAGGTCGCCCGGGCGCATCTCGACCGGAGGGGGCACCTCGATCGCGAGCGACGCGACGATGCCGAGCGGGGGGAGGTCCGAGCCGCGTTCCTCCCACGCGCCGCGGCGGGCATCGTAGCGGAGGAGCGGGCCCTGCCCGGCGCTGAAGCTCGTGAGCGTGCCCGTGCGGGCGTCGAGGTCCCCGAACCACGCCGTCACGAATCTCCCCGACTCGAGGTCGTCGTGGAGCTGCTCGTTCAGATGGCGCACGATCTCGTCGATGCCGCGGCCGGCGCGCACCGCCATGCGCAGCATCGCGCGCACCTGGGCGACGGAGAGCGCCGGGCCGATGCCGTGGCCGGTCGCGTCGGCGACGAGGAAGATCGCACGCGCGGCGGCGCCGCCGGTGACCGCGCCGTCGGGCCCGAGCCCGACCGCGTCGTACGAGTCGCCTCCGGTCTCGGCCGCCGGGAGGGAGAAGCCGGCGCAGTCGTAGCCGGGGAGATCCGGCAGCTTCGCCGGGAACGTGTCCTGCTGGATCCTCCGGGCGACGCGCAGTTCGCCTTCGAGCTGGACGAGCTTCTTCAGGGACTCGCGCATCCGGTCCTGCGCGTCGGCAAGGCGGCGCAGCTCGGTGATCGGCGTCCCGATCGGCGGACCCGGCTCGAGGTCGCCGCGGCTCAGCCGCTCGCTCTCCGCCACGAGCCCCTCGATCGGCCGCGCGAAGCGGCGCGCGAGCGACGTCGCCCGCCAGAGCGCGAAGACGAGGATCACGACGATGAGCGCGCCGAGCCAGAAGCGCGTGTCCTCGAGGCCGGAGAGGATCTTCTTCTCGGGGACCGCGACGGTGATCTCGAGCGCGGGCCCGTAGAGACGCCGCCCTCCCCACCACGCCTCGCCGCCGCTCTCGAACCGGGCGGCCTCCTTCTGGCCGAGCGGGAGCGAGAGCGCGTCGGCGAGGACGGGGATGCCGAGGTCCGCGACCGGGTGCAGCAGCGCTTCCCGGCGCGCCTCGGGCGGGCGGCGCGCCATCTGGGCCGGGAGACCGACGACGAGCTGGCTCGCGGTGACGACGAAGACCGTCGCATCGTCGAGCGGACCGAGCCCCATCGTGAACTTCGAGATGTCCTCGAGCGCGACGTCGAAGCCGAGGACGCGGTCGCGGTCGCCGCTCCGGAATGCCGCGGCGGCGGTGATTCCCGGCTGCCCCGTCGTGAAGAACCGGTAGGGCTCCGCCCAGAAGATCCGCACTTCCTTCTCGCGCCGCTCCATCGCGCCCACGAACCACGGTCGCGTGCGCGGGTCGTAGTCGATCTCGCGCCACTCCTCCTTCCCGTCCTCGGTCCACTTGGCGCGCGTTCCCCACTCGTCGCGCCGCGTCTGCCGCGTGATCCACTTCCCTTCCTTGCGCAGCAGCATGAACTCGCGCCCGCGGTCGTCGGCGACGAGCGCGGCGGACATCTGCGGGTACTTCTCGAGGACGGGCTGGAGCAGCGCGCGAAGGCGCTCGGGCTGGTCGGGATCGAGGATGCCCTCCTTGCCCCACGCCTCGCCGATGTCGATCGCGCCGCGGATGGGCGCGAAGAACCCCTCGAGCTGGTCCGCGACGCCGTCCGCCTGCCGCGCGATGAGCTCGTGCGACAGCGTGCGCACCGCCCGCCGCGCGATGAGCATCGAGATGAGGAGCGTCGCGCCGCCGAAGACGACGATCACGAGGAGCAGGATGCCGACGAGCCGCGACCGGATGGAGAGCGTGCGCGCCACGGCGTGGAGTCTACCGGGCTCCGAACGGAATCAGGGGGGGCTCCGGGGGACGAGGGTCTGTCCGAAAAGTCGTCCTGGATTCGGCTGGCCACGCCGCCGCCATACTTCGTCAGGCCTCCTCACCGTGTTTCTCCGTCCATACGGCTCGTCGGCCTTCCTCGTCTGGCGGCGGCTCGCTCAGCCTCGGTCCTTACGGCCGACTTTCGAGACAGACCCTAGGGCCCTGCGCAGGATCCAGAGCACGCCGCCGCCGTAGCCGATCGCGAAGAGCCACCAGGGGTAGGAGAGCGAGGCCTCGCTCCCGGCGAGGTCCGGGGCGTTCCAGAGGAACGACGCGATGACGACGAGGCCCGCGACGACCTCGACGGCCCAGTCGACCGGCCGCAGGAAGGGTGCCGAGTCCTTTGGCCTGCGAAGGAGGGCGATGGCGGCCGCGACGAGCGCGAGCGAGACGAGCGCCGGCGCGAGCACCGGCCCCGTCCACGGCAGCGGGATCAGGAAGAGGATGTCCCACGTGAGCAGCGAGGGCGGCCAGCCGAGGAACGCCTTGAGCGCCGCGTAGTAGGTGATGTCCCAGACGCCGAAGCAGAACGCGAAGACCGCGAACCGGCGCAGCGGCCGCCGCTCCGCGAGCATCGCCGCCGCGAGGAGCAGCAGGATCGTCGCCGCCTCGCGCACGAGCTCGGTCAGAAGCAGCCGCGGCGCCATCTCCCGGAGCGGGAAGCCGAACCCCTCGGGGTAGTAGATCTCGCGCAGGTAGACGACGACGGCGCCCTCGATCACGCCGAACGCCGTCGCGAAGACCGCGCACCAGAGGAGCATCCGCCGGTACCCCACGCTACGATGCCGATGCTACGCCGATGGACGACTTCCTGCGCTGGGCGCTTCCGCGCCTCGGATATCGTTGCGAGGGCTTCCGGCGCGTCAGGCGGAGGGTCCTCCGGCGCATCGAGCGGCGCCTCCGGGAGCTTGGGCTCAAGGACTTCGACGCCTACCGTCGTCTCCTCGAGGGAACGCCTGCGGAGCTGGCGACGCTCGACGGGCTCCTGAACATCACGATCAGCAAGTTCTATCGCGACCGCGCGCTCTTCGACCATCTGCGCCGCGAGGTGCTCCCCGGTCTAAGGCGGCGTCACGGCCGCTGCTGGAGCGCGGGCTGCGCGTCCGGCGAGGAGCCCTACACGGTCGCGATCCTCGCAAGGGGCCTCGAGATCGTCGCGACCGACCGCGACCCCGTGCTCCTCGAGCGCGCGCGTGCGGGGATCTACCGCGCGTCGAGCCTCGAGGACCTTCCCGAAGCGGACCGGGCGCGCGCGTTCGCGGCGGCGGACGGCGCCTTCCGCCTCCGCGACGGGTTCCGCGCGAACGTGGAGTTCCGCCTCATGGACCTGCGCCGCGAGATGCCCGAGGGGCCGTTCGACCTCGTCTTTTGCCGCTACGTCGCCTTCACGTACTTCGACGAGGAGCGCCAGCGCAAGGTGCTCGAGGGCATCGCGGAACGCCTCGCGCCGGATGGCCTCCTCGCGATCGGCCGCCACGAGACCCTTCCCCCCGCGCCCCCCTTCGATCGCGCCGCGAAGGGGTTGAACCTCTTCTCCCGGAGGTGGCCATGAGGGACGGTCGCGCCGCGCCGAGGAGGCCCGGGAGCGCGAGCACGGCGCGCAGGATGCGGGGGGGGCCCGGGGGCCCGGCCCCCGCACCCCCCCTGCTATCCTTGTCCGCGAGGCACATGATGACACGCGCCGCCCTCCTTCTTCTCCTGGCCGCCGCCGCCGCCTGCAGCCAGCGCTACCGCGTGAACGAGGCGGGGCGGAACGTCCCGAACGTGTTCCTGCACGAGGTGAGGACGAGCGGCGACGAGACGCGGCTCACGCTGCGGATCGAGGCGGACGAGCCGTGCGACGTCGCCGTTGCGCCGCCGGGGGATGCCGCCGCGTTCCGGCTGCTCGCCGGCGAGCGGACGCTCGCGCTCACCGAGGTCTCGGGCGTCGAGGAGCTCCCGGGCCTTACCGGCGTCGAGGCGCGGGGGTCGCGGAGGCTCAGGCTCACGTTCGAGGCGCTGCCGGAGGGCGTGCGGGAGTTCGCGGCCGAGGGCGAGATCGCCGGGGTGGGGCCCGTGGCCTTCGCTGTCCGGCTGGACGCGCCGAGCGTCGTGAAGTGCCGGTGGTAACGGCGTGAGAATCCGGGAGGTCCACGGAACCCGGAGGCCGCGTCCGCAGTCAAGAAA
Organism: Planctomycetaceae bacterium; assembly: GCA_011525755.1. Classification (GTDB taxonomy): domain Bacteria; phylum Planctomycetota; class PLA2; order PLA2; family PLA2; genus PLA2. The sequence goes on along the minus strand of WYBS01000022.1, from coordinate 1,232 downwards.
GTTGGGGCCCCGCCGGTGGGTTGGTGGCGAGGCCCCGTTTGGCGACTACCCGGTCTTGGCGAAGACCGGGAGGTTCAAAAGACAAGGTTCAAGAAGGCGGCCTTCTCTCCTCCGGCGCCGAGGGAGGGCGGGTTCGTACCGTGGCGACCCGGCCCCCATGCCCATAGTACGCGCGCGGGGACCTTCCGCTGCGGTGCGATTCCTCTTTTTACAATCCCTCCCCCGAGCCCCCTCCCATCCATGGACCTGAAGGTCGCCTGCTTCGAGACGACGTTCCCTCGGCCGCTCGGCGAGATGGCGTCGCCGCCTTGGCTCGTGGCGCTGCTCACGCTCGACGGGGAGGCGCCGCTCGCGCGGAGCGAGGAGGTCCGCGCGGCGGTGCGGGACATGCTGCGGCAGGGGGGGTACAAGCCCACCGGGCGCGGGAAGCCCGCGTCGGAGTACCTCGTGCGCGCGGCGGGGGAGGGGCAGCTCGGATCGATCAACCTCGCGGTGGACGCGTGCAACGCGGTGTCGCTCGCGAGCGGGCTGCCGATCAGCGTCGTCTGCCTCGGCCGCGCGCGGCCGCCGTTCCGGATCGCCGTGGCGGGCGAGGGGGCGCGCTACGTGTTCAACGCGGCGGGGCAGGAGATCGATGTCGCGGGGCTCTTGTGCCTCTTCGACGCGGAGGGGCCGTGCGGCAACGCGGTGAAGGATTCGCAGCGGACGAAAACGACGCCCGAGACGCGGCGGACGCTCTCCGTCGTGTGGGGGTGCGCAGGGCACGAGCCGCGGCTCGCGCACGCCGCGGCGTGGTACCGGGAGCTTCTCGGGCGGGCCGGCGCTCAGACGGAGGGCTTCGAGCTCGACGTCGCGAGCAGGTAGATCCCCTTCGAGATCCAGAAGATCCCGAGGCCATCGAAGATCCAGTCGAGGATCGTCGGCTCGCCGGCGAAGATCGACCCGCCGAAGAGGAGGCCGACGCCGATGAGCGTCGCGCCGCCGGCGAGGTCGCGCACGCCCTGGCTCCTGCGCACCTGATCGGGGGCGGGGCCGGGGACCCTCGGGCGGGCGCCGGGACCGCGGGGGGCGGTGGCCGGCGGCCGCTCGAGCACCGCGGTGTCCGGCCGAACGTCGCGCTGTTCCATGCCAAACTTATCGGAAAGGGTGTCCTTCACCGTGATCGGTCGCCGTAACCCCCTTGGAGGCATATGTTTGCGGCGGGACGCTGCGGCACCTGGAGTTTCGCGGTT
>WYBS01000146.1 GCA_011525755.1 Planctomycetaceae bacterium | reverse complement strand
GAGGTCCTTGTTGCGCTGCAGGATCTGCTGCACCGACTTGGCCGTCTGGTAGTGGACCTCGCCGACGACGTTCGGGTCGAGGATTCGCGACGTCGAGTTGAGCGGGTCGATCGCCGGGTAGAGGCCCTTGGCCGCGATCCCGCGGTCGAGCACCGTCGTCGCGTCGAGGTGCGCGAACGTCGTCGCCGGCGCCGGGTCGGTCAGGTCGTCGGCCGGGACGTACACGGCCTGCACCGAGGTGATCGCGCCCTTCTTCGTCGACGTGATCCGCTCCTGGAGCGCGCCCATCTCCGTCGCGAGCGTCGGCTGGTAGCCGACGGCCGACGGCATGCGGCCGAGGAGCGCCGACACCTCGGAGCCCGCCTGGCTGAACCGGAAGATGTTGTCGACGAAGAGGAGGACGTCGCGGCCGCCCTCGTCGCGGAGGTACTCGGCCATCGTGAGACCCGAGAGCGCGACGCGCAGGCGCGCGCCGGGCGGCTCGTTCATCTGGCCGTAGCAGAGCACGGCCTTGTTGATGACGCCCGACTCCTGCATCTCGAGCCAGAGGTCGTTGCCCTCGCGGGTTCGCTCGCCCACCCCGCAGAAGACCGAGTATCCGCCGTGCTGCTGGGCGACGTTGTTGATGAGCTCCATGATGACGACGGTCTTGCCGACGCCCGCGCCGCCGAAGAGGCCCGTCTTGCCGCCCTTCGCGTAGGGGGCGAGGAGGTCGACGACCTTGATGCCCGTCTCGAAGATCTCCGTCTTCGTCGAGAGCGACTTGAACTCCGGGGCGGGCTGGTGGATCGGACGGCGCTGCTTCGCCTGCACCGGGCCGCGGTAGTCCACGGGCTCGCCGAGCAGGTTGAAGACGCGGCCGAGGCACTCCTCCCCCACCGGCACCGAGATCGGCGCGCCGGTGTTGAGCACCTTCGTCCCGCGCACGACGCCGTCGGTCGAGGACATGGAGACCGCGCGCACCTGGTCTCGGCCGATGTGCTGCTGCACCTCGGCGACCAGCGAGACCCTGTTCTCGCCCTCGCCCTCGTCGATCGTCAGCGCGGTGTAGATCTCCGGCAGGCCCGCCTCGCTCTCGAACTCGACGTCGAGGACCGGCCCGATGACCTGGACGACCTTGCCGTAGCGCTTCTCGTTGCTCATCTCTGCTCCGTTGTTAGGCATACGGTGCCTGGCACCGTATGCCTAATATCTATTCCTTCAGGGCCTCGGAGCCGCCGAGGATCTCGGCGATCTCCTTCGTGATCTGCGCCTGGCGCGCCTTGTTGTACTGCCGCGTCAGGTGGTTCACCATGTCGGACGCGTTGTCGGTCGCGAGCTTCATCGCCATGCGCCGCGCGAGCTGCTCCGACGCCACCGTCTCCGCGAGGATCGAGTACATCAGCTGCCGTCCGTAGAGCGGCAGCAGCCGGTCGAGGATCCCCTCGGGCGACGGCTCGAAGATCGGCGGGATCGCCGAGGCGGCGCCCTTCTCCTCCGGCGCGATGGGCAGGAGCCTCAGCACCGTCGGCGGCTGGCGCCCGACGCTCTCCCAGTGCGGGTAGACGACGAGGACCTCGTCCACCTCGTTCTGGAGGAACGGCGTGACGAGCTCCTTCAGGAAGAACTCCGCGTCCTTCGGCGTGGGCTTGTCCACGAGCTCGTCGATGTAGGTCTTCTCCGGCTTGAAGCCCTGGTACCGGAGCGCCATGATGCCCTTCTTCCCGGCGACGCGGACGCGCAGCGTGTGGCCGTCCTTCTCCTTCGCGCGGCAGGTGTCGCGCGCGAGGCGGATCAGGTTCGCGTTGAACGCGCCGCAGAGGCCGCGGTTCGCGGTCAGGAGGAAGAGGAGCGTCCGCTTGCCCGGGCGCACCTCGAAGTAGGGCCACTTCGAGACGTCGACGCCGCTCCCGCCGATCTCGCGCATGAGCTGCCGGAGCTGCTCGAGATAGGGCCCCGACGACTGCACGCGCTGCTGCGCGCTCTTGAGCTTCGCCGTCGCGACCATCTCCATGGTGCGCGTGATCTTCTTCGTGGCGGAAACGCTCTTGATGCGCTTCCGGATGACCTTTGCCTGCTCGGGCATGGGACTTCGCTAGTGGGCGGCCTTCTTCTCCGCCTGCTTCGGGGGGGCTTCGGGGGCCTTGGCAGCGCCCCCTGCACCCCCTTCCGTCGCCGCCGGGGCGGCGGCGCTCTTCCAGAGGGCCTTCTTGAAGGAGGCGATCTCCTCCTTCAGCTTCGCGGCGGTGTCGTCCTCGAGCTTGCCCGTCTCCTTGATCGCCTTCAGCGCGACGCTCGGCATCTCGCGGAGCGCCTTGATCATCTCGGCCTCGAAGCGGCGGACCTCCTCGAGCGGCACGTCGTCCATGAGCCCCTGGCCGACCGCGAAGATCGACGCGACCTGCTCCTCCATCGGCCACGTGGCGCAGGTGGGCTGCTTCAGGATCTCGACGGTGCGCTGGCCTCGCGCGAGCTGCGACTTGGTCGCCGCGTCGAGGTCGGACGCGAACTGCGCGAACGCCTCGAGCTCGCGGAACTGCGCGAGGTCGAGGCGCAGCTTGCCGGCGACCTTCTTCATCGCCTTCGTCTGCGCGTTGCCGCCGACGCGGCTCACCGAGATGCCGACGTTCACCGCCGGGCGCACGCCCGCGTAGAAGAGGTCGGGCTCGAGATAGATCTGGCCGTCCGTGATCGAGATGACGTTCGTCGGGATGTAGGCCGACACGTCGCCCGCCTGCGTCTCGATGATCGGGAGCGCGGTGAGGGATCCCCCGCCGAGCTTGTCGCCGAGCTTCGCGGCGCGCTCGAGCAGCCGGCTGTGGCAGTAGAAGACGTCGCCCGGGTATGCCTCTCGGCCCGGCGGGCGGCGCAGCAGCAGCGAGAGCTGGCGGTAGGCCGCCGCCTGCTTGCTCAAGTCGTCGTAGACGCAGAGCGTGTGCCGGTTCTTCTTGTACATGAAGTACTCGGCCATCGCGCAGCCCGCGTAGGGGGCGATGTACTGCATCGGCGCCGGGTCGTTCGCCGTCGCGCTGACGACGATCGTGTAGTCCATCGCGCCGTTCGCGCGCAGCGTCTCGACGATGCCCGCGACCGTCGAGGCCTTGAGGCCGATCGCGACGTAGACGCAGATGACGTCGCCGCCCTTCTGGTTGATGATCGCGTCGATCGCGACGGAGGACTTGCCCGTCTCGCGGTCGCCGATGATCAACTCGCGCTGGCCGCGGCCGATCGGGATCATCCCGTCGATCGCCTTGATGCCGGTCATCAGGGGTTCCTTGACCGGCTTCCGGTCGGCGATGCCGGGCGCCCTCCCCTCGATCGGCATGAAGTCGGTCGTCTCGATCGGGCCCTTGCCGTCGATCGGCTGCGAGAGCGGGTTCACCACGCGCCCGATGAGCGCGTCGCCGGCCGGGACCGAGAGCACGCGGCCCGTGCGCTTCACGGTCTGCCCCTCGCGGATGTCCGTGTACGGGCCGAGGATGACGATGCCGACCGAGTCCTCCTCGAGGTTGAGCGCGAGACCGAAGGAACCGTTCTCGAACTCCACCATCTCGCTCGCCATCACCTTCTCGAGGCCGTAGACGCGGGCGATGCCGTCGCCGACCTCGAGGACGGTGCCGACCTCGTCCACGCGGAGATCCACGTCGAAGGACTCGATCTGCTTCTTGATGATCGAGCTGATCTCGTCGGTCCTGATCTGCATAGGTTCCTATCCCTGTCGGTGCGTCGCGGCGAGGGTTCGCCGCAGGTCCATGAGGCCCCGGCGCACCGTCCCGTCGAGGACGTAGTCGCCGAGGTTGACCCGGATTCCGCCCACGACGTCCGGGTCGATCGTCTGCTGGAGCACGACGGTCTTTCCCGTGCGCTGCTCCAGCGCCGCGCGCAGCGCCGCGGCGAGGTCCTCGTCGAGCTTTCTCGCCGTCGTCACGTGGGCCTGCACGCGCCCCTCGTGGGCGTCGCGGTGGCGGTCGAACTCCTGGACGACGTTGTCGAAGAGCGGCTCGCGCCGCTTCTGGACGAGGACATGGATGAGCCCGAGGACGGGCCTCGAGACCTTCCCCTCGAACGCCATGTGGAGGATCCGCCGCTTGTCCTCGCGGCGGAGCTGCGGCGCCTGGAAGAAGGCCCGGAGCTTCGGGTCGAGCGCGCGGATCGCCGCATGGACCGCGTGCAGGTCGTCGTAGATCCTGCCGACGGCCTTCTCCTCGACTCCGATCTCGAAGAGGGCCCTCGCGTAGACGCGGGCGGCGGCGCGCGAGACGTTCATCGCCTGGCCACGACCTCGTCGATGACCTCGCGGGCGAGGCGCCGGTGGTCCTCGTCCCGCATCTCCCGCTTCAGCAGGCGCGCGGACGCCTCGAGCGTGAGCTCGACCGTGGCGCGCTTGAGCTCCTCGACCGCGTGGGCGCGCTCGAGGCCGATCTCCTTCTTGGCCCGCTCCCGCTGCGCCTCGATCTCCTTCTGCGCGGCGGCGAGCGCGTCGTTCTTCGCGTTCTCGGCCGCGACGCGGCTGTCGGCGATGAACTTCTGGGCCTCCTTGCGGGCCTCCTCGAGGATCTGCTCCTGCCTCGTCATCAGCTCCTGGGCCCGCTTCTCGGCCTCCTCGGCCTTCCTGAGCCCTTCGGCGATCCGGACCTCGCGCTCCTCCATCTTGGCCGCGAGCATGGGCCACGCGATCTTCTTCAGGGCAAGGAAGGTGACGCCGAACGCCACCCACGCCCACAGGATCGTGTACCCGCTGACGTCGGTCAGGCCGCCTTCCGCGGCGATGAGCGTGAGGCCCATTACTTGAACGCGCCGCCCGCCGTGAAGTTGATCAGCATGCAGACGACGACGGCGAAGAGGCAGACGCCCTCGATGAAGGCCGCGGTGATGATCGTCACGCCGCGGATGTCGCCGGCGGCCTCGGGCTGGCGGGCGATCGACTCGGTGGCGCTCGAAGCGACGCGGCCGATGCCGATCGCGGCCGCGATCGCGGCGATGCCGGCGCCGATGCCGGCGAGGGCGAGGCCCCACTGGACCTGGAGGATTTCGGCAGCCTGGGCGAGAAGCGGGAACATGAGTTTCTCCTGATTCCTATTGTGTGGACTAGTGTTCCTCGGCCACGGCCAAGCTGGTGAAGATGGCCGTGAGCACCGTGAAGATGTAGGCCTGGATGAGCGCGACGAGCGTCTCGAAGAGCATGATGAAGAGCATGAACGCGAAGCTCGCGAACGACGCCGAGGCGCCGACCGCGGCATTCGCGTAGTGCGCGATGCCCCAAAGGAAGCCGAAGAGGACCGCGAGGATCGCGTGGCCGGCGGTCATGTTCGCGAAGAGACGCACGGTCAGCGCAAAGGGCTTCGTGAAGAGCCCGACGAACTCGATCAGCCAGACGATCGGCCAGAGGGGCGCGGGCACGCCGTGGGGCACGAGGTGGAGCCAGTACTTGCCCCAGCCGTGCTGCTTCATGCCCGACACCTGGATCGTGACGAAGGCGATGAGCGCGAGCGCCGCCGTCACCGCGAGATTGCCGGTCGCCGTGCGGTGCCACAGGTTGAACGGGAAGGGGAGCATCCCGAGCAGGTTCGAGAAGAGGATGAAGAAGAAGAGCGTCCAGAAGAACGGGACGTAGCGCCGCCCCTTCTCCTCCCCGAGCCACGGGTAGACGATGTCGTCGCGGACGAAGACGAGGCCGATCTCGAGCAGCGCGAGGATCCCGGTCTTCCTCGGCTTCGTCTGGATCGCCTTCGCCGCCCACGAGAAGAGCCAGATCATCAGCCCGGCCACCATGAGCATGAGGACGTGGTGGGCGGTGAGGAACCTCCCGAGGATGTGGTAGTCGAGCAGGTGGTCGACGACGCTGCCGGACGCGAGAAGCCTCATGCGCCCCCCCGCGTCGCGCCGAGCGAGCGCTCGACGAGGAGCACCTCGACGCCCATGTAGACGAAGAAGAAGACCATGAACGTGAGCGCGAAGGCGACCGGATCGACCGACCCCGTCCTCTGGAAGGCGATCATCAGGACGACGACCACGGAGAGGCGCGCGAGGAACCCCGTGAGGAACGTCCGCATGGCCGATTTCATGCCGGCGCGGAGCGCGCGGCGCGTGATGACGTAGCCGACGAGGAGGTTCACGAGGCCGAGGCCCGTGCCGACGGCGGTTCCCCGGAGCCCCTCCGCATCGAGCTCGATGAACGCGGCCGATGCCGCCACGAGGAGGACGATGAAGCCCCCCACGGCGAATAGGCCGGCGGTCGTCGTTCGCGTCATTTCCGGTTCGAGTCGAGGACCTGCCGGACGAGGCTCCACGTGCCGCCCACGAACGCCAGAAGCAGGAGCACGATGGTGAAGAGCGGCCTCGTCCCGAACCGGCCGTCCAACCATACGCCGAGGAGCGTCAGGAGGAAGATCGTGAGCCCGAACTGGACTCCCACCCCCACGGATCGGAGGTACTTCCGCTCGACGCGCTTCTTCTGGTCGTCGCGGGGAAACGTTGCAGGTTTCCTCGGAAAGCCGGGAGGATAAGGTGCGCTCCTGCCACCGGCAAGGATTGGGGGGGGCTCCGGGGGCAGGGCGTCTCGTTGCGGCTCAACGCGTCGGCGCGCCGCCGTTCCGCAGCCGTTGACCGCGTGTTCCATCGACGCGGCCCGCCGTCGCGATGCGGCGGATGCCTGCGAACCGTTGCGCCGCTGTTGCTCCCGCGATCGCGGGTCGAGGAGCAGTGCGCGCCGCGAATGCGACGGCGCGCGGGGAAGATCGCTCGCCGCACCGCAGGACGGCGGACGCGACCGCACGGTCCTCGCTGCCGGCCCGGTCCATCCCGGACCCGCCGCCAGGCCCCCGCTTGCGCCGTCCGCTCCTGCCGGTTCCGTTAGGAATCCGTTAATCCGGTGCGCACCGGCGACTTGGCCCTTCCCGGCACGAAGCCGCCGAGGGCGGCTTCGGCCCGGCGAACGAGCGCAGGAGGCGGCCCGACCTCGAGACCGCGCGCCTTGGCCTCGCGCAGCGCGCGCCGCGCGGGTCCGGTACGTCCCAGCTCCGCAAGCGCGACCGCCCGCCAGAGATTGCGCACGGCGAGCTCCTGCCCCGCCCGGTCAAGCACGTCGGCGCGCGCGAGCATGCGGAGAGCCTCCTCCCGCCGCCCGGCGACGAGGATCGAGGCGGCGGCGACGCCGCAGATGAAGGAGACCCACGGCAGTCGCTCGAAGGCGGCGGTCGCGTCCGCGAGCGCCGCACTCTCGTCGCCGTCCCCGCCCCGGAGCAGGAGCACGTCGGCGCGCAGGGCGAACCACATCGCCCGGGCCTCCTCGAGGTGCTCATCGGCGAGGCCGGCCTCGATCTCCTTCAGCGCGGCGTCCCACGCCTCGCCGTGCAGGTAGACGGCGCACCGCAGCCAGCGCTCGAGCCTCCGGCCCTTCATCGCCCCGAGGGCAAGGAGCTGCTTCTCGTCGAGCTGCTCCGGCTGGCGCACGCTCCGCGCGTACGCCGGCAGGAGGCGGAGGGCGTAGGCGTAGTAGCCGAGCGCCCAGTAGACGGTGAAGAGGGCGCGTTCGACATCCGGATCGCCCCCGAAGAGGTGCTCCGCCTCCCGGGCGCGGGCGGCGGATTCCTCGCGTTCCCCGTCGAGAAGCGCGTAGATCGCGGGGACCACGAAGCCCGTGCGGCGCCAGGTCTCCGCCTGCGCGCGCTGCGTCGCGAGCAGGAGCAGCGCCTTCCCGTCGCTCGGCAGGGAGAACGCGCCGACGTCGTAGTCGAAGGGGCGCGCGGCCGCGAGCAGGAAGAGCAGGTTGTGGAAGAGGAAGAAGTGGCCGATCCCGAGGGCCTGGAACGACCTCGGGAGGGAGAGGAAGTGCCATGCGGCGGCCGCGGCCAGCGCGTGCAGCACCATCGGCGTCCCGTAGAAGACGGCGTAGCGCCACGGGGCCGCCCTCCGCTTCAGGTAGGCGGCCACGCAGTACCCGCCGCGCAGGAGCCCGCGCGCGATCGTGAGCCTGAGCCGGAAGAGACGCGCCTGGAAGCGGGGCTGGTGCCAGCCCGCGCGCACCTCGAACACCCGGGCGCCCGTCAGCTTCCCCGCGACCGCATGCGCGAGCTCGTGGGCCACGGTGAGACCCGCCGGGACCAGGAAGAATCCCGCGAGCCAGCGCGTGGCGACGGCCGGGCCCCCCGCGGCGAAGCCGCCCGCGGCGACGAGGATCGCGACGACGACGGGCCAGGAGCGGAACCTCCGCGAGGGCTGCGAGAGCGCACGGCACCGCGGGCAGATGAGCCCGGGCCGGCCGAGGCCGGTCGGCCAGCTTACGAAGAGGTCGCGGAGGCGCGAGCGCGCGCCGCAGAAGTCGCAGGCGGTCAAGCCGCCTCTTCTTCGGCGTTCGGGAGGGGCGCGGGAAAGGCCCGGGCGCGGGGTAACGCCGGTTAGGGGGGAGAAGGTGGGGGCCGGGGGGCCCGTCCCCCGGGGCCCCCCCACGCAAGGCACGCGGGCGCTTGCCTGACGGCTGCCGGCGCCCCGCTACTCCTCAGGGTGCTTCTTCTTCTCCGCCTTCGCGATCACCGCCTGCGCCACGTTGCCCGGCACGACGTCGTAGTGGCTGAACTCCATGTGGAAGGAGCCCTCGCCCGCCGTGATCGACCGGAGCTGCGTCGAGTACGTCTGCATCTCCGCGAGCGGGACGGCGACCTTGATGATCTGCGTGTCGCCCGCCGAGTCCATGCCCGAGATGCGCGCGCGGCGGGTGTTCAGGTCGCTCGTGATGTCGCCCATGAAGCGCGACGGGATCTCGATCTCGGCGTTGACGACCGGCTCGAGGAGGACGGGTCGGGCCTTCTGGATCGCGTCCGCGAACGCGTTCCGGCCCGCGATGATGAACGCGATCTCCTTGCTGTCGACGTCGTGGTACTTGCCGTCGTAGACGCGCACGCGCACGTCGACGACCGGGTAGCCCGCGACCACGCCCTCGGCCATCTTCTGCCGGATGCCCTTCTCGATCGCGGGGATGAACTGCCGGGGGATGGCGCCGCCGACGACCTCATCGACGTAGTCGAGGGGGTCCGGGGCGCCGCGGGGGAGCGGCTCGACCTTCAGGTAGACCTCTCCGAACTGCCCGGCGCCGCCCGTCTGCTTCTTGTGCCGGTAGTGGCCGTCCGCCTTGCCGTTGATCGTCTCGCGGTAGGCGACCTTCGGGATCGACGTGTCCACGTCGACGCCGTTCCGGTGCATCCGCTTGAGGGCGATATCCAGGTGGAGCGTGGAGAGGCCGCGCACCACGAGCTCGTTCGTCGCGGCCACGCGCTCGGACTCGAGGCACGGGTCGGCGCCCGTGATCCGCTCGAGCTCGCGCGCGAGCTTCGTCTCGTCGCCTCGGGCCTTGGGCTGCACCGCGAGCCCCACCATGGGCTTCGGGAGCGGCAGGGCGCGCAGCTTCACCGGGCTGCCGGGCGCGTGGAGGGTGTCCCCGATGGCCAGGTTGTCGACCTTCGGCAGGGCCACGATTTCGCCGATCCCCGCCTGCGAGATCTCCGTCTTCGCCGAGCCCTGGAAGCGCGCGGGATGGCCGATCTTGACCAGCTCCTCCGTGCGGGCGAGCACCGCGGTGTCGCCCGAGCGGATGCTGCCGGAGAAGACCCGGAGGAAGGCGATGCGCCCCGCCTGCCGCTCGAACATGACCTTGAAGCAGAGCGCCCGCAGCGGGCCGTCGGCCGTGCAGGTGATCTCGTTGCCGTCGGCGTCCTGGATGACACGCCCGACCGGCGAGGGACCGTACTCGGCGAGGAAGTCGAGGAGCTCCGGAACGCCGATCCCCTTGTCCGCGACCGTGTGGAAGATCGGGACGAGCGTGCCGGACGCGAGCGCGAGGGGGATCGCCCGGTGCAGGTCCTCGTCGCTCACCTCGCCCGCCTCGAGGTACTTCTCCATCAGGGCATCGTCGGCCTCCACGGCCGACTCGACGAAGGCCTGCTTGAGGTTCGGGGCCGCGTCCCCGAAGACGGACCGGATCCGCTTGACGGCCGGCCCGAACGCGTCGGGCACGGTGGCCGCCTTCCCGGCGGTCCCGCAGAGGTCGTCGAGCGCCTTGCCGAGCTTGCCGAGGTCGATGTTGTCCGAGTCGCAGCGGTTGACGACCACGATCCGCGGGATCCCCCGCTCCCCCGCCGCGTGGAAGAGCCGGCGGGTGTTCAGGAGGACGCCGTCGTAGGCGTGAATGACGATGACGGCGCAGTCGGCGGCGTCGAGGCCGCGGAGCGCCTGCCCGACGAAGTCCGGGTAGCCGGGCGCGTCGGTGATGTTTATGTCCTTCCCCTTCCACGGGGCGTGGAGCAGCGCGGCATCGATCGAGTGGCCGCGCTCCCGCTCGTCGTCCGTGAAGTCCGAGACCGTGTTCTGGTCGCCGACGGTGCCCTGGCGGCTGACCACCTTGGCCGCGAACAGGATGGCCTCGGCGAGGGTGGTCTTCCCCGAACGGCCGTGCCCCACGAGTGCGATGTTCCGGATGTCGTTGCCGGCCATGTCGAGCGGCCTCCTCCCCCTAGGAGCCCATGGAGCGCCCTGCCGGGGCCTCGACCGGCCGGGGCGACGCTCTGGCGCCGGAGCCTTTTCGCCGCGGGTCTCTCCGCTCCCGCGGCTCGGCGGCCGGTACCCCTGGCACCGCCCCGCCCGGCGGGAGGCCGGGAGGAGGCTTCACAGGCTCGAAATGCTGAATGGACAGAAGAGAGCGGACGATAACGCCGCTCCGGATCGCGGTCAAGGCCACCCCGGGGGAGAAAGAACCGGTATCCGGTTTCGCGGGTGAAGGGGTAAACTCCGCCGATCCTTAGGGAAGGAGCCGGGCCCCCTCGGACGGGGACGCCGATCCCTCGCCCTAAGTGGGATCCGGCGCACAGCCGGCGCTTCATGGACACAAGTTCCGCCGCATCGCTATCCGTCAGCAACCGCAAGACGCTGAGTCGGCTGCTCTTTTGCTTCCTCCCCCACAGCCCCCTCTTCATCGCCACCCTGATCTCGAGCGGGATCTACGCCGGGGCGATGACGGCGCGGGTGGGCCTCCTCTACCCGATCATCCGCCTGGTCGGGCAGGAGGTGCCGGCGGGCGAGCTGACGGAGGGGATGCCGGCCGAGTTCACGTTCGTGCGGACCGTGGCGGAGGCCGACAACAAGAACCCGGCCTTCGCGCGGATCAACACCATCCTCGACCGGATGGACCGGTACTGGATCGACTTCTTCGGGTACGGCGGCTCCCCGAAGGCCCAGGCGCGGTTCGGCACCCTGATGTCGATCCTCGTCCTCTACCTCGCGGTGACCTTCGCCGCCGCGATGTCGAACTTCCTGCAGCTCTACCTGCGGGCGCTCCTCGTCGTCCGGATCCTCGTCTCGCTCCGGGTCCGGCTCCTGCAGAACCTGCTCCAGCAGCCGCTGGCCTTCTACAACGAGCAGAAGCGCGGCGAGCTGATCAGCCGCATGGGCAACGACGTCCACGCCGCAACGACCTGCCTCAATACGCTCACGGGCCCGCTGATCCAGCAGCCCATGCTCATCCTCGTGCCGGTCGTCGCGCTGGTCGCCGTGGCCTGGTGGTCGGGGTTCCTCGTCGTCCTCTTCCTCGGGACGATCATGTACTCCCTCCGGAAGCAGACGCGGAAGATCCACCGCCGGGCCAAGGTTCGCCAGCGCACCGTCGCGCGGGTGACCGAGGCCATGGTGCAGATGTTCTCGGGCATCCGGGTCGTCAAGGCCTTCGGGCTCGAGAAGGTCAAGGTGGACCAGTACACGAAGCGGAACCAGGAGTTCTCGCGCGACGCCATGGCGGCGGAGTCGTCCAAGGCCTGGACGCGCACCTGGATGGAGCTGCTCGTCAACCTGATCGTGGTGATGGCGCTCCTCGGCGCGATCCTCCTCGCCGGCCTCGGCGGCGAGCTCCCGTGGGGCACGATCGTCATCTTCATCGGCTTCACGGCGCAGATCTACCGGCCCAGCAAGCTCCTCGTGCACGCCTACACCGACCTCGTGGACGAGCTCGCCGGCACGGCGCGCGTCTTCGAGTTCATGGACCTGAAGCCGGGCATGCCGGACAAGCCGGGCGCGATCGCGCTCCACGACGTGGTCGGCACCGTCCGCTTCGAGGACGTCTCCTTCTCCTACGGCAACAACGGGAGCGCGGTCCCCGTCCTCGACCACGTCAACCTCGAGGTGCCGGCCGGCCAGGTCGTGGCGCTCGTCGGCCACTCCGGCGCCGGCAAGTCCACGCTCGTGAACCTCGTTCCGCGCTTCTACGACCCGGTCGAGGGGCGGATCACGATCGACGGCACGGACATCCGCGAGTTCAAGCGCGAGTCGCTGCTGCAGCAGATCGCGATCGTCACGCAGGAGCCCTTCCTCTTCAACACGACGATCCGCGAGAACATCGCCTACGGCCGGCCCGGCGCGACGATCCACGAGGTCATCGCGGCGGCGCAGGCGGCGCACATCCACGACTTCATCCTGACGCTGCCGCAGGGCTACGACACGGTCGTCGGCGAGCGCGGCGCGAACCTCTCGGGCGGCCAGGGCCAGCGGATCACGGTCGCCCGCGCGATCGTCCGCGACCCGAAGATCCTGATCCTCGACGAGGCGACGAGCAGCCTCGATACCGAGAGCGAGAAGGCGGTCCAGGAGGCTCTCCAGAACCTCATGAAGGGCCGCACGACGCTCGTGATCGCCCACCGCCTCCCGACCGTCCAGCACGCGGACAAGATCTGCGTGATGCAGGACGGCCGGATCGCGGAGATGGGCACGCACCGCCAGCTGCTCCAGAGCGACACGCTCTACCGGCGGCTCTACAAGCTGCAGTTCGCGCGCGACTAGCAGGCGGAGTCAGGGGGGGTCCGGGGGCAGGCCGCGCACCAGGGGGCCATCGCGCCCCGTCGTGCGGCACGCGCGCCGCACCCGGCTGCCCGAACCCGTTGCGCCGCAACAGGTTGCGACCACGCGCATCCGCAAGGGATGTGACCCTAGCCTGGGGCTAGGGGGCGATCGGGTAGGTCGTCGTGCCGGTCTCGGACTCGAGCACGAGCCGGAGCCCCTTGGCGTCGTCCGGAACCACGCCGGAGAGCTCGACGACCGTCGCGTAGCCGTCGTCCTCGACCGAGGTGTCGCCGCCGCGCCGGCAGTCCGTCTCGACGGCCGCGTGGCGGTCCTCGCCCTCCTGCTCGTAGACGAGCGCGGCGCGCGTGATGCTGCCCCGCAGCGTGTGCCTGACCGTCACGACGCGACCCGAGGGCCCCTTCTCCACGCGGACGATCGGCGGGGGGCCCGGGGGCACGGAGAGCACCGGCGCGGGGCCGCCGCCGGCTCTCGAACGCAGCGCGATCGCGAGGAGCACGAGGACGGTGACGGCAGCAGCCACGTAGCGCAACATCGGGCTCCCCGGAGTATACCTCCGCGCTCCTCGGGGTGCGGCACCCCCCCCCGCGGCGAGCCTACTTCTTCCCGACCACCTCGCGCAGCTCCTCGATCCGGCCCGGCACCCAGGCGAAATCGCCGCTCACGTCGCCGCCGTTGTCGAGGAAGGCCTGGTAGTACTGGATCGCCTTCTCGGGATTGTCGAGCGCGTCGACGTCGTGCAGCATCCCGAGGCGCAGGAAGATCTCCGGCGGCGGGTCGGCGCGCACCTGGATCGCCTTCTGGTAGCAGCGCTCCGCCTCCTCGTACTTGCGCTTGTCGTCCTCGTACGCCCGGCCCATGTGGAACCAGGCATAGAAGTTCTTCTCGTTCAGATCCGAGGCCTTCTTGTATGCCTTGATCGCCGAGTCGACCTTGTTGGCGTCGTAGTAGACGTCGCCGAGGAAGGTCCACGCGAGGTCGTCGTTCGGCGCGTCCTTGACGACCCTTTCGAGCTCCTTGATCGCCTTCGCGGCCGAGCCGTCGAGCCACAGGTCCAGGGCGAGCATCACGCGGGCGCGGATGTTCTGCTTGTCGACCTTGTCGAGGACCATCTGGTAGCGGTTCTTCGCGTCGGACCGGTTGTCCGCCATGTCCGAGGCGAGGCCGAGGTTGTTGTGCGCGGGCGGGAACTTCGGGTCGATGTCCGTCGCGCGCCGGAACTCCTTCGTCGCCTCGGCGTGCTTGTTCGTGAGCAGGTAGACGAAGCCGAGCGAGTCGCGCGGGCGGACGCCCGGATCCATGGACGCGCACTTCTCGTACGCCTCCGCCGCCTTCGCGAGCCGCTCCTGCCGGGCCGCGCTCTGGATCTCCGGCGCGTCCGCGGCCTTCTCGAAGGCCCAGCCGAGGCAGAAGAGCGCGTCGGCGCTCTTCGGGTACTTCTCGACGGCCTTCTGGAAGACCGCCGTCGCATCCATCGGCTTCTTCTTGAGAAGCAGCAGCCCCTTCGCGATGAGGCCGTCGTAGTCGTCCACGTCGACGGCGAGCAGCTTGTCGATCGACTTCAGGGCGTCGTCGATCTGGCCCGTGTCGGCGCGGATCATCGCCATCACCCAGTGGCCGGCCGCCAGGCGGGGGAAGTTGTCGTCGGCGAGGATCCGCGAGAGGAGGGTGACGGCATCGGCCGAGTTGCCCATGCGGTGCAGGGCGAGCGCGAGGCGCAGCTGGGCCGGCACGCAGCTCACGTCCGTCTCCAGCACGCCCTCGTACTCCTTGCGTGCCTTCGGGAACTTGCCGTCGGCAAAGTAGACGTCGCCGAGGAGCGTCCGCGCGACGGACGAGGCCGCGTCGAGCTTCAGGGCCGCCTTGAGGGCGGCCTCGGCGTCCGAGAGACGACGGGCATAAAGGAGCGCCCGCGCGTACTCGACCTGCACGCGGAAGCTTCCCGGATGCTGCTTCGAGAGCGGATCGAGCGCCGCGACGGCCGCGGCGGGCTCCCGGGCCGAGGCCTCGAAGGCCTTCAGCTCCGCCGAGTCCGGGTGCTTCGAGACGAGCCCCGCGTAGAGCGGCACCGCGGCGACGAATCCGCCGGTCCCGCGGAGCGCCGCCAGGTACCCCGCGTGGGCATCCTCGTAGAGCGGTTGGAGCTCGATCGCCTGCTTGTACAGGTCGGCCGCCTCCGCGAGCCTGCCCTCCTCGCGCGCGAGCTCCGCCTTCTCGAAAAGAGCACGCGCCTCGGGGGAAACCGTCGTGTCCGCGAACGCGACGGTCGCGACGAGGACCAGAAGGGCCGTCTGCCGGAACACGGCCTACTCCGAGCTCTTCAGGATGCGATCGAGGGTGTCGGCCGCGCGGCGGCTCGCCTCGTCGTCGAAAGACTGCTGGCGCTCGCGCTTCGCGTACTCGATGCGCGCCTCCTGGACGCGCGCCTGCCGGAGCCCCAAGCGGTCCCGCTCCTGGTCCTCCTTGCGCTCGCCCTCGCGACCGCCGCCGCCCCCGCCGCTGCGTCCGGGGCCCGGGCCGGGGCCCGGACGGCCGCCGCCGAAGCCGCCGCCCCCGCGACCGCCGCCGAAACCGCCGCCCCCGCGGCCGCCGCCGCCTCCTCCCCCGCGCCCCTCCACTTCCGGAAGCACGAAGGCGACGAGGCAGGCGAGCGCCACCGACCAGAGGGCCAGTTTCGAGAGCTTCATGGGGGGCCTCCTAGATGGACCGATCCGCCTTATGGAACCCCGCGTCCACCGCGAAGGTTCCCCGAAATTGTACGATTTCCGCCCCCCGGGGGGCTAGCCGAAGTAGATCGCCCGGTTCTCGTTCAGGAAGGCGTTCAGCTTCTGGATCGCCTTCGAGCGCTCCTTCTCGGATGCGTTCGGGCCGTAGCCGAAGTTCTTGCCCGTGATCGCCTTGATCGCGTCGATCGCGAGTCTCCGGCTCGACTTGTCCTCGGCGTAGAGCCCCTCCACGAGCAGGGGGACCGCCTTCGGCTCCTTCCGCGCCACGATCAGCCCGAGGAGGATCTCCCGGGCCTTCTCGGGCAGCCCGGGGGAGAGCATCGCCCGGATCACGTCCCGGTGCTCCCCCGCCCCCTGGGCATAGGCGTCGGCCTCTGCGCGGACCCGCGGCGGCACCCCCCCGAGCCCCTTGAAGGGCCCCTGCGTGGGGGTGTCCTCCCAGTCCACGTCGATGTCCGCCCGGAGGCTGTTCAGGTCGAGGAACTCGTCGGTGAGCTCGATCACGAGCGTCAGGTCGTCGAACGTCGCCCGGGACTCGTGGACGAAGAGCCCGAACTGGTAGGTGGCCATCTCCTTGCACTTGCCCTTGGACGACCCCTTGCCCTCGCGGTCGCCGACGCGGCAGTACTCGCTCCAGCCGTCTTTCCAGACCTCCATCTCGGCGTCCTCGCCGATGGTCGCCACCTTCTTCACGTCGGTCCGGAAGATGTCGCGCCAGTTCACGAGGCCGGTCGAGATGTCGTCCGCGCCCTCGTCCTCGTGAAGCCCGCAGGCCGCGAGGATGAGCCCCTTGTCGCCGTAGAACTTGCCGTCGAAGAGGTTGCAGACGACGTAGAAGTCGGACAGCACCGGCTCGGTGAAGACCGTGCCGACGTTCCACTGCTTCCCGACGCGCACGTAGAAGTGCGCGCGGAGCTTGCCCTGCCCTTCCATCCGGTGGCGGATCGCCGACGACCCCTCGAGCACGAGCCGGCCGCCCTCGATCTTCACCTTGTTCTGGCTCGCGTCGAGGAGCCGCGGGGGGCGCGCGTCCTCGAAGTCCTTCAGCTGCTCCGGATCCTCGAAGTCGTAGTAGATCGTGACCTGGTTCTTCTTGATCTTCACGATCCGGCCGCGGAAGACCCGGTTCAGCGCCTGCTTCGCCTTGGGGGGGTCCTTCGTCGGCTCGACGACCGACCCGCCCTCGTCCGCCCCGAGAAGGGGGGCGAGAAGGAGCAGCGCGAGGAGCCTGAAGAATCGGGCCATCCGGTCCTCTATCCTAAGGCGAGGCCGCCGGGCCGACGAATCCAAGGGGGTCCGGGGGCAGCCCGGATCCGCAGAGAGCCCCATAAAGGTAAATACGCTTGCGACTCCTCCTCGTTCGACTTTCCGCCCTGGGCGACGTGGCGATGGCGCTGCACGTGCTCGCGGCCGCGAAGGCGAGGGTGCCGGGGGCGCGGATCGGCTGGCTCGTCGAGGACCGCTTCGCGGGACTGCTCGCGGGCCACCCCCAGATCGACATCCTCCATGTCTACGAGCGGCGGCGCGCCCGCGTTCCCTGGGTTCTCGGAAGATTCGCGAGAGGGCTCCGCCGGCAGCGCTACGACCTCGCGCTCGACCTCCAGGGCAACCTCAAATCGGGGATTCTCGCCCGGCTCGCCGGGGCCAGCCGGACCGTGGGCCTCGACGCGCCCCTCGCGCGCGAGGGGAACCGGCTCCTCGTCCGGGACCGGGTTGCGCCGCCCGAGGGACACCGGATGAGGGCCTACCTCGCGCTCCTCGACCGGACGCTCGGCCCGGGCCCCGAAGCCCCCGCGATCCTGCCGGCAGGGGGCGAGCGCCACGGCGCGATCGTCCTCCACCCGGGCGTGAGCCGGTTCGGCGCGTTCAAGCGGTGGCCGCCCGCCTCGTTCGCGGACCTCGGCGACCGGCTCGCGAGGCGCCTCGGCGCGCGCGTGCTCCTCACCGCGGGCCCGGGCGAGCGCGCGGAGACGGACGACGTGCGGGCGCGGATGCGGGAGCCCGCGGAGGTCGTCGAGCCGAAGGGGCTCCGCGCGCTCGCGGACGTCCTCTCCGGCGCCCGGCTTTTCGTCGCGAGCGACACGGGCCCCGCGCACATCGCGGCGGCCCTCGGGATCCCGACGGTCACGCTCTTCGGCCCGAAGGACCCCGCGATCATGGCGCCGGTCGGCCCCCGCGCGCGTGCCCTGCGCGCGGGCGTCCGGTGCAGCCCGTGCGCGCTCCGCTTCTGCCCCGACCCCGTCTGCATGAAGGACCTCCCGGTCGATCTCGTCGAGAACACCGCGGTCGATCTCCTCGCATGCTGAAGACGCCGGAGGTGGAGGCGTATCTCGGCGCGGCCGCCGACCCCGCGGCGGTCGAGGCGGGGCTCCACCGGCTCGTCGAGGCGGGCGCCGACCCGCGCCCGCACCTCCTCGGGTGGATGAAGCTCCTCGACGCGTCGCCGCTCGCGGCCGACCTGCTCGCCCGGAGGCCCGCGCTCGTGGCCGAGATCCCGGAACGCGGCGGCGCCTACGACCGCGCGGACTTCGAGCACGGCCTCGCGGAGGCGCTCGCCGCGCTGCCCGACCTGAGGGCGAAGGTCGACCACCTGCGCGCGGTGCGCGTCGAGGAGACGCTCCGCATCGCGTGGCAGGACGTGGTCGAGGGCGCCGACCTGACCGTCGTCACGCGCCGCATCTCCGACCTCGCCGACATCGTGATCGAGAACCTCCTCGCGCTCGTCTCGGCGGACCTCGAGCGCCAGTTCGGCCCCCCGCACGAGGGCGGCTTCGCGGTGCTCGCGATGGGGAAGCTCGGCGGCGCGGAGCTCAACTACGCGAGCGACATCGACCTCGTCTACCTCTACGGGAAGGACGGCGAGACCGGGGGGGGCCCCGGGGGCAGGAGCCTCTCGCACCGCGAGTTCTACCACCGCCTCGCCGAGCGCGTGACGCGCGAGGCGAACGCGGTGACGCCCTTGGGCCGGCTCTACCGCGTCGACCTCCGCCTCAGGCCGGAGGGCCAGACGGGCTCGCTCGCGCTCTCGCTCGCGTCGACCCTCGCGTACTACCACCGGACGGGCGAGACGTGGGAGCGGCAGGCGCTCCTGAAGGCGCGCGTGATCGCGGGCGACCGCACGGTCGGCAACGCGTTCGTCTCGTCCGTGCGCGAGTGGGTCTTCGGGAGGGGACTCGACTTCGAGGAGATCGCGGCGATCAAGCGGATCAAGCAGCGGATCGAGGATGCGACGACCGTGCGCGGCGAGGAGCGGCGCGAGGTGAAGCTCGGCTACGGCGGCATCCGCGACGTCGAGTACGTGATCCAGTTCCTCCAGCTCCTCCACGGCGCGAGGAACCCCGAGGTCCGCCACCACAACTCGCTCACGGCGCTCCGGCTCCTCGAGAAGGCCGGCGCGATCCTCCCGGAGGAGCGCGACGTCCTCGACGACGCCTACCGCTTCCTCCGCCTCGTCGAGCACCGGCTCCAGCTCGTCCAGGGAGCGCAGGTCCACCGGATCCCCGTCGAGGAGCCCGCGATCACGGCGCTCGCGAAGCGGTGCGGGTTCAGGGGGCCGCTGCCCTTCCACGAGGCGTACCGCACGCGCGCGGAAGCGGTGCGGCGCGTCTTCGAGCGCCTCTTCCGGAACCTCTTCGCGGCCCGCGACGAGAAGGAGGCGAGGGAGATCGACCTCGTCCTCGGGGGCGCATCGGACAAGGAGAAGCTCGCCGAGGTGCTCCTTGCGCACGGGATCGCGGACACGGAGCGCGGCGTCCAGGCGGTCGCGGATCTCGCGCGCGAGACGTCGGCGATGCTCGCGGGCTCACCGCGCACGCGGAAGTTCCTCGCGAACCTCTTCCCGCGACTCCTCGACCTCGTGGCGACGACGCCCGACCCCGACGGCGCGCTCGTGCGGCTCGAGGCGATCACGGCGGGCGTCGGCGCGCGCGCGACGCTCTACGAGGCGATGGGCGCGGACGAGCGGCTGCTCCGGCTGCTCGTCGATCTCGCGGCGGGGAGCCGCTTCCTCTGCAACATCCTCGAGCGCGCGCCGGACACGCTCGACCAGCTCATGGACGCGCTGGCGACGGAGACCGGGCGCGGACTCGCGAGCTTCGAGGACATCCCGACGGCGACCGTGCCGACGTCCCCCGACCCGGCGCGGATCCTCTCCGACTACAAGAATCTCGAGATCTTAAGGATCGGCCTCCGCGACGCGCGGGGCGAGCAGACGGTGAAGGAGACGGGCGAGGACCTGACGCGGCTCGCGGAGGTGACCCTTCGCCTCGCGTACGAGCGCGCGCGGAGCGAGGCGCGCGCGGCCGGCGCGGACCTCGTGGTCGTGGCGCTCGGGAAGCTCGGCTCGGGCGAGCTGCTCTTCGGCTCGGATCTCGACCTCGTCTACTTCGCGCGCGACGCGTCGCAGCTCGCCGGCGCGACGGCGGTGGCGCGGCGGCTCGCGTCGATCCTCGGGACGCCCGGGCCGCACGGCCGGCTCTACGAGGTGGACCTGCGGCTGCGGCCGGAGGGCGAGAAGGGGCCGCTCGTGGCGACGCCCGCGTCGCTCCGCGAGTACTTCAAGTCGGGCAACGGGCAGACGTGGGAGCGGATGGCGTACACGCGGGCGCGCGCGGTGGCGGGGCCGCCGACGCTCTGCGAGGAGGTGATGACGGTCGTCGCGGACACGGTCTACCCGCCGGGATTCGTCGCGGCGGACGCGGCGGCGATGAAGGACATGCGGGAGCGCCTCGCGAGGAAGGGCGGCCCGCTGTCGATCAAGAGGGGGGGCTCCGGGGGCGTGGTGGACATCGAGTTCGTGGTGCAGATGCACGCGCTCGCGCGCGGGCGCCGCGACTCGCGGTTCCGGATCGGGAACGTGCCGAAGCTGCTCGCGCTGCTCCGGGACGAGCATGTGCTCGACGCGCAGCGCGCCGCGGACCTGCACGCGGCGTACCTGTTCCTGCTCGCGCTCGAGAACCGGATCCGGATCGTCTCGGACCTTCCGGAGGACCGGCTGCCCGAGGATGCGCGCGAGGTGCGCTCTCTCGCGCGGCGGCTCGGCTACGTGGACGTGGGCGCGGTGCGGGCCGAGGACTCGCTGCGCGACGAGTACGCCTACCACAAGGACATCGCGGCGCGGGCGTTCCGGGAGACGATCGGGGGGTTCCTGGGGCAAGGATGACCGCATCGGGACGGGCACCGGACCGGCGGGCGGGGGCGGCCGTCAGGCGACTCCTGCTCCTCTCCCTCCTCGCGTCGATGGCCGCCCTTGCGTGGGCGCTCGGCCTCTTCGAGGGAGCGGCGACCGCGCGCCGCGCGCCTAGGGCGTCGCGCAGCAGCGCCGCGGAGGCCGACGAGGCAAGAGGCTCCGACCCCCCCGCGCCCGTGCCGGGGAGCGCCGCCGAAGCGGACCCCGCGCCCTTCGCGCCCGCCCCTGCCCCCGCCGCGGACCCCGAGCCGCCCCCGCCGGGCACGGTGACGGGCACCGTCCGGCTGCCCGAAGGGAGGTCGCCCGAGGGCGCGGTCGTGGTCGTCGCGCGCGAGGGCGCGCCGGACGAGCGGCGCGAGGCCCGCCCCGACCCTCTTGGCAGGGTGTGGATGGACCGCCTCGCGCCGGGCCGCTACCGGCTGCGCGCGACGCACGAGGACTACGCGCCCCGGGCCTTCTCGTTCGACGTGTCCGAGGCTCAGGGCGCGGGGCCGTTCGACATCGTCATGGTCGAGGGCGGCACCGTGCGCGTGCGGGTCCTCGACGCGAAGGACGCGCCGGCGCAGCGGCGCCGGATCGAGCTCCGCCTCTTCGACTCGCGCGAGCCGGACGAGATCGCCCATACCGACGCGAACGGGGAGGCGCTGTTCGAGCGTCTGGCCGCGGGGTACTACTGGGTCCTCTGCGGGGAAAAGGACCTTGGGTCCCACCGGGACGTGAGGGTGGAGCCCGGCCAGACCTCCGAGGTGCTCTTCGATCTCTCGTGCGGGCTCCTCGGGACCGTGTTCGACGCGTCCGGCGCGCCCCTTCCGGGGGTCGGCGTGCGGCTCCACCCGGTCGCGCACGGCTCCGACGACCTCCTCGTCCTCGCCGAGACGGACGAACTCGGCCGCTTCGAGCTGCTCGGGGTACGGCCCGGCGAGTACCGGCCGCGGGTTGGCGTCTACGGGCCCGGCGGCTACTACGTCACTCTGGAGCCGGTGGTGCTCGCGGCCGGGGAGAGGAAGCGGCACGATCTGCGCGTCCCGTCGGGCGGGCTCGCCGGCCGCGTCACGCGCGACACGGGCGAGCCGTTCGGCGACACCCGCGTCCTGGTGCGGGCCTGCCCGGTGGAGGTCGCCGACGGGGCGGTGACGAGGCGGCTGGGCTACTACCCCGGGTGGCTGACGCCGGACGGCTGGTCCGCGGAGTACCTCGCCCGCGCGGACGCGGAGGGACGCTTCCGGCTCCCAGGGCTGCCGCCGGGCCACTACGAGGTCTGGGTGATCGCCTCCGAGAGGCCCCTCGCGATCGACCGGCGGCTGGTCCAGGTCCCCGGGACCGAGGGAAGCGCCGATTTCGTGCTGCAGCGCCGCCCGGCCGGGAAGGTGCGCGTGCGCGCGCTCGAACCGGACGGCACCCCTGCGACCGGCCTTCTCTTCTCGGAGACCGTCGTCGAATCCGTCACCGTGCTGCTCCAACCGCGGCAGGTCGGCGACGGGATCTACGAGCTCGACCTCCACGTCGGCCCGCACACGATCTTCGTCTATCGGGTCCGCTCCTGGTCGCAGCGCATCGACGTCGAGATCGCGGAGGACGCGACGGTCGAGAGGGTCGTGAAGGCCCGGTAGCGCGCCGCGCCCTCGCCCGGCGCGGCGTGCTGCTCACCGGATCGCGGGCAGCCCGGGATCGCGCAGGAACGCATCGACGGCCTGCTCCACGGCTGCGCGGGACAGGCTCGGGTACCTGGCGTAGGCCGAGCGGGGGATCGCCTCGACGAGCGCGCGGAGCCTTCCCGGATCGACCATGCCCGAGCGGACGAACCGGCGCGCGTCCTCGAGGTCGCGGTCGAAGCCCCGGACGACCTTCGACAGCACCTGCGCGTAGGGGTCGTAGTGGAAGAAGGAGACCCGGCCAAGGGTCTCGACGAAGACGTGCCGATCCGCGCTGCCCTTGAGCGGCGGGACGAAGCGCTCGGGCCTCGCGAACTCGATGTTGACGTTCAGCCGCTCCTTGATGCCCTGGATGTCCCTGAACACGGCGTCCTCGTCGGCGCAGAGGTCCAGGTCCATCGAGGATGCGCGCCAGCCGAGGTACACGGCGGCGCCGCCCCCGACGAGGTAGACGCGGTAGGACTTCCCGCGCGGGGCGGTCCGTGCCAGCTCGCGCATGAGCGCGGACAGGCGCTCGCGCGTCAGCTCAGCTCGCATCGCGCCCCCGGCCGGCGCGCACGCGGTGGAGCGCATCCGCGAAGGACGCGATCTGCCGCAGGACCGCCAGGTACCGTGCGTGGGCGAGATCGTCGCCCTCCGTGCGCTCGAGCAGCCGGTACAGCCGGCGGTCGCCGTCGGCGAAAGTCGTCCGGGGCAGGGGAACCCCCTCCCGCCGCAGGCGCGGCGCGGCGTGGGAGAGCGCGAGGCTCTCGACGGTCTCGCGCACCTCCGCGAGCGCATCGAGCCCGCGATCGACGAAGGCGCCCCCCGGCAGGCCGAGGGCCTCGAAGCGCGGCGCGCCGAACCGGACGCGCGTCCAGCGCCGGATCGCCCCCCGCCGCGCGATGGCTTCCCGCGCGGCCGCGGAGAGCCGGACGGCGCGCGCCCTGCCGCCGCGGCGGCCGTGGCGCCGGAAGAGCGCGCGCACCTCCCCGGGAAGCCTCACGGAATCATCTTATCCCTAGGGGGTAAGCATGCTCTGCACGGCAAGGGACGAGGGGGGGTCGGGGGGGGAGGGCAGCGCGCGGCGACGGGGGCTACTTCGCCTCGGGGTCCGCGGCGGCCTCGCCGGGCGGCGCCGCGGCGCCCTCCGCCCCGGCCCCCGGACCCCCTCCCTTTCCCTCCGCGGGAACGTCGGACCTCGCGAGCGAGAGCTCGAAGCGCTCCTGCGCGCCGATTCCCAGGATGTGCGTCTTCTCCGCGAGGTCCAGGAGCGTCTCGCGCGCGATCAGCTTGCCATCGAGGTAGGTGCCGTTGCTCGAGAGGTCGGTGATCTCGACGACGCCCGGCCTCACGTGCTCGATCCGCGTGTGGCGCCGGCTCACCGTCAGGAACGCCGCGGTGCCGATCACCATCTCCCAGTCGGGGCGCGCCTTGAGCTTTTTCGCCCGGCGCGTGGAGAGGCCCGCGCGGCGGCTCCGGCCCACGATCAGCGTCTCCCCCACCTTCACGCGCTTCTCCTCGCCGCCGAGGAACCCGCGGAGGCCCTTCACCACGAGGACGACGCCGTTCGCCTCGCTCATTGCTTCGCCTCCTCGCTCGCCCGCTCGGGGAGGATGCCGGTGATCCTCACGTCGCGGAGGACGTAGCCGAGCTTCGGCCCGGGGATGCCGAAGAAGCGGAAGACCTTGCGGCCGTCCGCGAGCGCGACGTCCTTCGCGAGCTGCTCCCGCCGGTCGCGCTTCTCGAGCGTGACTCTCTTGTCATCGCGGCCAGAGGGCCACATCTCGAACCGGATCCTCTCGTCGACGCGCTCGAGGCGCATGCGGTAGGGAACCCCCGGGACGAAGTTCTTCTGGTCGAGGTACCTCTTGTCCTCGCTCTCGGTTGGACGACGCGCGGGCTTCCCGTCCTTCGTCGTCGCGTTCGCCATGTGCCCGTGGAGGTCGCCGAGCTCCTTCAGGTGGGCGTTGGGGTCGAGATCCTCGCCCACGAGGAGGCGGACGCCCGCCATGCCGCCCCGCGTCGGGATCCTCTGGTAGCCGACGACCGCCTGGATCCTCCCCGCGGAAAGGGCGAAGTATCCGGGGTCGGCCGGCCACTCGACCTCGATCTCGATGCTCCAGTCGCGGTCGGCGCGGAAGGGGAAGGCGAGGTGGATCGCGGCGGGCTCTTCCCGGCCCTCGATCCACGACTGCGGGTCCGCGAGGAGCCCCGCGCCGTAGGGCCGGTATCCTCCCTCGGGCGCGGCCTCGACGGGGCCGCCCCACGGGAGGAGCTGCCGCGTCGCGCGGCGGACGAGCTCGGCGATCTCGGCGTCGGCCCTCCCGGGCGCGCGGAAGACCTCGGTCCAGTACTCGCGCGTGAGCTGCTCGAGCCGCGCGACGCGGTCCGGCTCGTCCTTCGGGATCTTGTCCTCGTCCGGGTGCCACGCGCGCCCCGTGAAGGTGATCGACGTCGGCTTCGCCGGGAGACCCGGGACGTCCCTCCCGCCCCACTCGAGCTGGCTGTTCGGCACGCCCATCTCGCGGAGGAAGAGGCCGCGTCCGGCAAGCCGTTCCAGCTCCTTCTGCTGCTGCAGGAAGTCCGCCATCCGCTTCTCGCAGTGCTTCGTCCACCAGAGCAGCTCGGTGAGCTCCTTCACGAGCGCAAGGGCCTTCACGTCGTCGTGGGCGCTGCGCGCCGCGGTGAGATCCGCCTCCGCCTGCTGCGCCCGCGCCTCGCCCTTGAGGATCCGCTGGTTCGTGGCGATGAGCTCGGCGGAGACCTCGGCCGCCCACGGGTCGGTCGCCTCGAGGTCGAGGAGCGCCGCCTCGCGGAGACTCTGCGCCGCGTAGGGGTTCCTGAGGTCCTCCTTGTACGCCTCCGCGGCGTAGAACCAGCCGCGGCGGAACCTGTCCTCCTTGCCGAAGGCGAGGATCGTCTCGAGAGTGCCGCGATCGAGATCGCCGAGCCGGAACTCGACCGTCCGCTTCGCGTTGCGCGCGACGAAGAGGTCCTTGTCGTCGCCCTCTGCCTGCTCGATCCGGTCGAAGGCGAAGTCCTCGTCGGCGATGCGCAGCTTCTTCCTCCCCTGGACGCGCTCGAGGAACCGCGCGGTGAGCTCCGTCATCCGCTGCGCGCGGTCGCGGAGCTCCCGGAACCGCTCGTCGATCCCCGCGACCCACCGGCCCGATCGCGCCGCGCCCGCCGCGCCCTCGTAGGCGCTCATGTAGAGCCGCTGGCGCAGCCGGCGGAGGCAGAGCGCATCCTCGGCCGCGAACGCGTCCGCCTGCTTGCGCCTCAGCGCCTCGAGCTCGGAGCTCGCGTAGGCGCGCTTGGCCTCGACCTCCTCCCGCGTGACGCTGGCGCGGTCGCGGAACTTCCGCAGGAGGTCCTCGGCGAGGTCGGGCCGCGGCTCGCTCGCCTCGAGGCGGTCGGCCACGGACTCGAGGATCTCGTTCCACTCCTTCGTCTCGCGGGCGGTGAGCGTGCTCAGGCGCTCATCCGCGTCGGCGAGCCGGGAGCAGAGGCTCTTCAGGAATGCGCTCCCCGCGAGCGGGTCGAGCGCGGTCGCCTCCTCGCGGCGGAGGTCCGAGAGCACGCTCGCCGCGCGGCCGTACTGGCCCGCGTCGAGCCACTCCTGGAACCGCCGGCGCATGTCCTCGACCGCCGCCTGCCAGCGTCGCTCGAGGTCCTCGAGGAGCCGCGGCGCCTCCGCGACCTCTCTCACCCACGCCGCGTCGAGCTCGAGATAGCGCGTCTCGAGGTCCTTCGCGAAGGCCCTCGCCTCCCGCAACGCGGCGGCCAAGTCGAGGAATCCCTCCGTGCAGCACCGCGTATAGCGCCTCTCGGCGGCGGCGGCGGAGAGCCGGCGCAGGTCATCCCTGAGCGTCGCGATCCGCGCGCGCGCGGCTTCCCACGGCGGATCCAGTTTCCCGAGCCTCCGGTCGAGCTCGCGGTAGCTCGCGTCCGGTTCCCCGGACCCCTCCATGATCGACTCCGCCTCGGCGAGCGCTTCCCTCGCCTTGCGCGCGAGCGCGAGGCGCGCGCGGAGCCGGGCGACGTCGCCATCCCGGCACCCCGCGTTGGCGCCGTCCGCGTCCGCCTTCTCCATCTCGACGATCGCGGCGCGGAGGTCGGCCACCCTCGCGAGCGACTCCGCGTCCGCCCGCGCCCCGTCGAGGACCCGGCACGTCTCGGCGAGGCGCTGCCGCTTCGCCTCGCCATGCGCGCGGAAGAGAAGCAACCCGCCCGCAACCGCGAGCACGACCGCGCAGGAGGCGAGGATCGCGTTCCGCCGTCCGCGGCGCCGCGCGAGGAAGACCTGGTAGTCGCCCTGGAAGTCGGACGGCGCCGCGCCCTCGCCGCGCCCGATCCGGTCGAGGTCCGCCACGAGGTCCGCGGCGCCCGCGTAGCGCTCCTTCGGGTCGGCCCGCATCAGCCGGTCGATCACGTAGACCGCGTCGCGCGAGAGTTCCGGCACGAGGCTCTCCGGCGGCGCGAACCTGCAGGCGAGCACGTTCTGCACGATCTCGCCGAGGTTCTCGCCGTCGAACGGCGGCCGGCCCGTCACCATGTGGTAGAGGGTCGCGCCGAGGCTGAAGAGGTCGGAGCGCGGCGTCGCGTCCGAGCCGCGGCGCATCTGCTCGGGCGCGACGTACTGCGGCGTGCCGATCGACGCGTGCTCGAGCGTCAGGTCGCTCGGCCCCTGCCCGCGGGCAAGGCCGAAGTCGCCGAGCTTCGCCGTGCCGCCCTTCGAGAGCATGATGTTCCCGGGCTTCACGTCGCGGTGGATGACGCCGTGCGCGTGGGCGTGCGCGAGGCCAAGGGCGACCTCCCGCACGATCCGGAGAGCCTCCTTCTCGGGGACCCGCCCCCTGTCGAGGAGGTCGCGCACGGTCTCCCCCTCGACGAACTCCATCGCGAGGTAGTGGAATCCGTTGCTCTCGCCGACGTCGAGGCTCCGGACGACGTTCGGGTGGCTGAGCCTCGCCGCGAGCTGCGCCTCGCGCTTCAGCCGCTCGATCTGCGTGCGCGACGAGGAGAGCGACGGCCGGAGCACCTTGAGCGCCACGGGGATCATGAGCTTCAGGTGGTCCGCCCGGTAGACCGATCCCATCGCGCCCGAGCCGATGCGCTCGAGCAGCCGGTAGCCCTCGATGGCGTTCTTCGGCCGGCCGGCGCGGTCCTTGCCGATCTCCGCCTCGAGGACGTTGCTCTGCGCGGAGGCGAGGTACCCCTTCTTCACGAGCAGGTTCGCGAGCGTCTCCTCGATCCCCATCTCCTCGCGGAGACGCTCGAGGAGCGAGAGGCACTCCTGCACCTGCTCCTCGGTCGCGTAGCCGCGCTGGAGCGCGCGCTCCGCGAAGAGGAAGTCCTCCTGGCTAGCCACGCGCGAGGTCCAGGGGGCCGAAGTAGGGCTTCCGCTCCGGGTAGGCCGGCTCGCCGAACGGCGCGCGGACAGGCGGCGGGATCAGGAGGTCGAAGAGGTCCTGCTCCGCGTCGCTCCCCGAGGAGGCCTTCTTCGTCTCCTCGCCCCCGCCGGAGCCCGCCCCGGGGAGCGCGCTCTCGATCGTGCGACCGGGCCCCGTGCTGTCGAACCGGACGAGCACCTTGCCGAGCTCGAGGATCTTCGTGAGGACGCGGTTGACCTCGAGCCAGTTGCGCTCCTCGCGGTCGAAGTAGAGGAGCTTCAGGATGGGCGGGAGCTCCTTGACCCGCCTCAGCTCCGCGAGCGCCTCCTTGCGCGCGGCCTCGCTCCCCTTCGCGAACCCCTGGGCGATCCCAGCGAGCTGCTCGACCTGCACGATGCGGACGCGTTGCTCCTCCGGCAGCTGGTCGGGCCCGAACACGCGCAGCAGCGCGGCGCCGGCGTAGAGGGGAACGAAGTCGGAGCCGGGGCGCACGAGGCCGAGCAGCCTCCCGACCATCTCCTGCTCGCGCGTGCGCGCGAGCGCGAGGAGCAGCGCGCCGACGACGGGATCGTTCCGGCCCTCGATCTTCCGGTAGGCCGTCCAGAGCGGGCCGAGCTCGTCCGCGCTCCCGCGCAGCTCGAGCAGCGCCGCGATCCGCTCGGCCGCCTTGCCCTCGCCGCAGGCGATCTTCAGGAGCCCCGCCTGCGCGTCGTCGGGCCTCGGGTCGATCGCGCCGAGCGCGCGGATCGCGAGCACGCGCGCGTCGTCCGACATCGCCGACCGCGAAAGCGCCGAGAGGATCTCGCCCGCGCGCTGCGGCGGGAGCGGCCGCACGGCGAGCCCCGCCGCCGCGGCCTCCTGGACGATGCCCCGCCGGTCCTCGAGGAGCGCGACGAACGGCGCGTCGGCCCCGGCGATCGCCGCCGCGAGGACGATCGCCGCGGCATCGTGCTCGTCGCGCGGGAGCCGCTCCGCCTGCGCCCCGAGGACCGCGGCCGCGTCCTCGTGGCGAAGCCGCGCGAGCGCGGGCGCGATCGACCGCCACTCGCCGCGCGGGGTCCCGACGAGCTTCCTCAGCGTCCCGAGGTCCTCCCCGTGCTCGAAAAGCGCGATCGAGAGCGTCGCGGCCCGCCGCACGAAGGGGTCGTCGTCCTTGCTCGCCGCCTCGCGGAGCGCGGGGAGCCCGCGCGGGTCGCGGATCATCGCGAGGGCGAGGACCGCGTTGAGCCGGACGCGCGGGGTCTCCTTCCGGAGCGCGGTCGCGAGGAAGGGCACGCACCAGGGACCGATCCGCGCGAGCTGCTCCCGGATCTCACGCCGCGTCTCCGGCGCGCGCCCGCCGAGGCTCTTCTCCGCGATGAGGTCGCGCTTGATGCGCTGCGCGGTCTCCGGATCGGCCTCGCGGAAGACGAGGAAGGGCGTCTCGGCCGGGTCCGCCCGGAGCGAAGGGGAGGCCGCGAGAAGGGCGAGAAACGGTACGAGGCGCCTCACGCACCAATTCTATCCGCCATCCCGGGGGAGGCGGACGGGAGGGGGAGGCACCTGGGTCATCCGATGACCCAGTGCCGGGGTCCGGGGGAGGGTCCGGTTTCCCTCCCCCAGGCCCCCTCTCATCCGTCTACCGGGCGAGGCGGAATCCGTTCAGCGCGTACGCCTTCCAGCGCTCCTCGATCTTGCCGTAGCTCCCGTAGTGCTTGATCACCGCCGCGACCTCGCGCTCGACCTCGCTCCCGCTCCCGGTCTTCGCGTCCCTGAAGAACGCCGCGAACTTCTTCGGGTCGTCGAGGATCAGGAACGTGACGACGCTGTGCGCCTTCGCGAGGTCCTGCACCGAGAGCTTGTTCCTGTCCTCGTAGAGGTTTCTCCCCTTGATCTGCTCGAGCTGCGGGTCGCGGCCCGTGCGCACGAGCTGCGTGAGGAGGTTGTTCCACTGGGTCGCGTCGAGCCACGGGTCGCTCTTCGCCTCGCCGCCCGGCTGCTCCGCGTACTTCGCGACGCCCACGTCGGTGCTGAAGGTCTGGATCGAGCCCGCGATCTGCTTCTCGAAGTGGTAGCCGATGCCCTCGTTGAGCCACCACGTCGGGAAGCCGAGCCGGGCGTGGCGCGTCGCGAGCGCGTTCGCGACGAAGTGCGCGGCGTGGGCCTTCAGCCCCTCGTACGGGTCGGGCATCTGGACGTGCGCGCTGTGGGGCAGCGGCAGGACGTCCCAGAAGGAGGTGACCCGGAGGCGCGCGCGGGAGCGCTCCTCCTCGCGCTGGAGCCATGCCGCGGAGTGGCTCTTGTCCTCCTTCAGCCGGTCGAAGAGCGCGCGGACGAGCTTCTGGTAGGGCGGGCTCTTCTTGAACGCGTAGAGCGTGTACTTCGAGCCGCCGAAGAGCTGCTTCTCGTCGGCATCGGGGAAGACCTTCCTCCATTCGGCGTAGAGGCGCTCCATCGTCGCGCCGAGGTCGTTCAGCTGATCGGGAGGCAGGTCGCCGAGGACGAGGAAGCGGTCGGTCTGCGCGACCGCGAGCGCGTCGCCGAGGCCCGTGTCCTTCCGCGCGGGGCCGAGGAGCTTCAGGGCCTCGAGCTCCTCCTTCTTCACCCACTTGCCCTCGTGCTTGACGAACCCCTCGGCCTCCCTGATCTCGTCCTCGGTCATCCAGCGGCCGTCGCGCTTCACGAGGCCCTGGTCGAGCTTCGCCTTGTCCTCGGGCGTGACCCACTCGTCGCCGTGGCGGACGAGGCCTTTCGCGGCCATGTCCGCCTCCTCGTCCATCTTCTCGCGCTCCGCCTTCTCTTCGGGGGTCATCCACGCGTCCTTGTAGAGGACGCGGCCGAGCGCGGTGTTCGCCGCGGCGTTCCTCGGGTCGAGGGCGAGGGCGCGCCCGTAGATCGAGTCGACGGCGGGTTTTCCGAAGTTCCGCTCAAGGGCCCACTTCGCGACCGCGACCATCGCGTCGCCGTCCTTCGCCGCGTCGAGCATCTCGAGGCACTCGTGGACGTCGGAGCGCTTCTTCTCGATGCGGCCGACCATCTCCCTCGCGAAGGAGCGCTCCTTCAGGGACTTGTCGATGTAGACGACCTTGTCGGTCTCGGCGACGACCTTCACGCCGGAGACGAAGGGCTTGCTGCCCTGCTTGCCGTAGATGTCGTCGGCCGGGGCGGCCGCAGCGAGGATGAGCAGCGCGAGCACGCGGCGCATGCCATCAAGACTAACCACGAGAGCACGGAAGGGAGGAGGGGGGCTCCCGCCGCGGCGGCGGGCAAGCCGGGGGGCCGAGCCGGGGCAGCAGCGGCGCGGACGTCGTCGCGCCACCCGCCCGGACCGGCCGGCATGAGCCCCGGCCCGAGGCGCATCGGCCGCAGGGGCGGGCCTCGCGCACGCGCGGTCAGGGCGTCCGCACCGCGTGCACGCCCAGCGGCATGAGCCCCGGCCCGAGGCGCATCGGCCGCAGGGGCGGGCCTCGCGCACGCGCGGTCAGGGCGTCCGCGCCGCGTGCACGCCCAGCCGGCATGAGCCGCGGCGCGAAGCGCCGTCGGCTCCATGCCGCCGCTCACTCCAACGAATACTTCTCCATCTTGCGCTGGAGGGTGAACCGCGAGATCCCGAGCAGCTCCGCCGCCTTCGTCTTGTTGCCGCCCGCGAGCGTGAGCGCCTTCCGGATCTCCTCGACCTCGACCTGCGACACGAGCGCCTCGAGGTCGCGCACGTTGCCCGGGTCGCCCGACGGCACCGTGATGCCCTTCGGGCCCTTCCGCACCTGCTCGGAGAGGTCCTCCTCGTGGATGACGTCGCCCGCGACCGCGATCAGCCGCTTCACCTCGTTCTCGAGCTCGCGGATGTTGCCCGGCCAGTCGTAGGCCTCGAGCACGGCGAGCGCGCGCGGCGTGATCTGCTTCGGCTTCAGGCCGGAGGGGGTGTGGATCTTCAGGAAGTGCGCGACGAGGAGCGGGATGTCGCCCTTCCGGTCGCGGAGCGCCGGCAGCGTGATCGCGAGCACGCGCAGCCGGTAGTAGAGGTCCTCGCGGAACTCCTGCTCCTCGACCATGCGCCGGAGGTCCCGGTTCGTGGCCGAGATGATCCGCACGTCGATCTTGATCGTCTTCTTGCCGCCGACGCGCCGCACCTCGCGCTCCTGGAGGACGCGCAGCAGCTTCTTCTGCACCTCGGCGGGCATGTCGCCGACCTCGTCGAGGAAGAGCGTGCCCCCCTCGGCCACCTCGAAGAGGCCCGGCTTGTCGCGGTCCGCGCCCGTGAACGCGCCGCGCATGTGGCCGAAGAGCTCGCTCTCGACGAGCGTCTCCGGGATCGCGGCGACGTTCTCCGCCACGAAGGGCCCCTTCTGCCGCGCGCTGTTGTAGTGGATCGCGCGCGCGATCATCTCCTTGCCGGTGCCGTTCTCGCCCTCGATGAGCACGGCCTCGTCCGACTCGATGATCTTGTCGAGGAGCCCGAAGAGCCGGCGCATCGACGCGCTGTCGCCGATGATCTGGCCGTAGCTGTACTTGGTCTTGAGCTCGTCGGTGCGCTGCTCGAGCGCGCGCTCGATCTCCTGGAGCCGGCCGCCCTGCTCCTCATACTTGTTCTGGAGCTCCGCGTACATCGCCTTCACGCGCTGGAGCGCCTGGTCGCGCTCCCGCTCGATCTGCGCGCGGTGGATGGCGCCCGCGGCGAGGTCCGCGAAGCTCTGGAGCGCGCGGAGGTGCTCCTCGCCGAAGACGCCGCGCGCGATCCTGTTGTCGATGTAGACGACGCCGACGGTCGTGCCCGTGTGCTCCTTGAAGGGCATGCAGAGGACCGAGCGCGGCGCGATCTCGCTGATCGACTGGAACCCGGAGAACCGGTCGTCGGACGTCGCGTCCACGGTCAGGAGCGCCTCGCCCGTGCGCGCGACCTTCTCCGCGATGGAGCGCGAGAACCCCACCTCGGGGTTCATCACGTCCTCCTTCTGGAAGTTGCGTGCGACCGGGACCGACAGCTTCCCCTCGCGGGCGAGCACGAGGAACCCCCGCTCCGCCTGCGCGAGCTCGACCACGTGGTCCATGATGAGGTTGAGGATCCGGTCGAGGTCCATCTCGCTGTTCAAAGCGCCCGCGATCCGCTGGAGCCGGGCCAGCCGGTCGGTCTCGCTCGGCAGCGGCGCCTTGTAGAGGCGGTCCGGGTCCACCCCGGTCCACGTGACGTCCTCCTCGAGCCCCTCGCGGGGCATCCGCTCGACGTAGACCCGCGCCGCCCCCACGTCGATCCGGTCCCCGGGCTTCAGGGTCTTCCGGTCCACGAGCGCGCCGTTGACGAAGGTGCCGTTCTGGCTCCCCTCGTCCCGGACCAGGAGGCCTCCGTTCTGGACGAGGAAGGTGCAGTGCGTCCGCGACACCCGGATGTCTTTGACCGGGATGTCGCAGTGGGACGACCGCCCGAGCGTGATCGTGGGCTTGTCGAGCGAGAGGTTCCGCGTCTCGCCCTCTTCGACAACGATGAAAGTCGGCATTCTCCGGAGCGAAATCGCACGCCCGGCGGGCCCCCTGGCCCCCCGCGCGTGCAACTCCTTGGAAGATACTAGCTTACGAAGCCAGCCGCGTGTGCGGAAAGTCACGACAGGGACCGGGCTTGCCGACCCCTACCACAGGTCGTAGGATCATGCCCGTTGATCCTCAAGATACGGCCCCACTTCACGCTCTCCGAAGTGGCCCGGATGGCCGGGGTGGAGAAGTCGGAGCTCCGGGCGCTCGAGGAGCGCGGGACGCTGCCTCCCCCTCGCCGGACCCCGGAGAACCATCGCGTCTACGACTTCGAGGAGGCGAGGCGGATCGTCGGCCTCACGGCCCCCGTCCGCCCCCGCCGGATCGCGATCGTGAACCAGAAGGGGGGCGTCGGGAAGACCACGACCACCTTCAACCTCGCGGGCGCGCTGGCGCGCCGCGGAAGGAAGGTCCTCGCGATCGACCTCGACCCGCAGGCGAACCTCACGTCGTCGCTCGGCGTCGAGATGAAGGAGGGGGATCCCTCCGTCGAGGAGCTCTTCGTCGAGGAGGAGTTCGACGCCCGGAAGGCGGTCCGGGAGACACGGATCCCCGGGCTCTCGTGCATCCCCGCGCGGCCGCGGCTCGCGGGCGTCGAGATCAAGATCTTCGACGCCTTCCTGCGCGAGACGATCCTCGACAGGAAGCTCGAGGGGATCCGCGACGAGTACGACTTCCTGCTCCTCGACTGCCCGCCGAACCTCTCGCTCGTGACGGTCAACGCGCTCGTCGCGTGCGAGGAGGCGCTCGTGCCGATCGAGGCGCAGACCTACTCGATCAAGGCGATCTCCGACCTCACGAACACCGTCGCGCTCATCCGCAGCCGGCTCGGCCGCGGCGTCGCGCTCCGCTTCCTCCCGACGAAGATCGACGGCCGCCTGAAGGTCGGCCAGGAGATCCTCGAGGCGATCAAGGGGGGGCTCAAGGAACGCGTCCTCCCCCCCATCCGGACGGACGCGAACCTCGTGCGGGCGCCCATGCTCCGGGCTCCCGTGGGGTTCGCCTTCCCCCGCTCGAAGGGGGCGAAGGACTACGCGCGGCTGGCGGAGGAGCTGCTCCGGGAACCCGCCTCCGCCCCCCAAGGGGCCACGGCGGGCAAGCCGGAGGCCTTCAACGGCTAGAGCCGGGGCAAGGGCGGGGGTACACTTCCCCCCCAGCCCCCCCATGTTCCTCGTCCTAAGGCATGGCTGCACCCCGGAAGAGCGGAACCGCCTCGTGAAGGCGATCGAGGCCGCGGGGCTGTCCGTCCAGATCTCCGAGGGGCACCACCGGATCGTGATCGGGATCGTCGGCGAGGAGGACCGGCTCCGGGACATCCCGCTCGAGCGGTTCCCGGGGGTCGAGAAGGTCGTGCCCCTGAAGTCGCCCTACCGGCTCGCCTCGCGCGATTCCCGGAGCTCGGACTCGATCGTCGGCGTCGGCAGCGCGCGGATCGGCGAGGGGCTCGTCATCATCGCGGGCCCGTGCGCCGTCGAGGACGACGACTCGATCCTCCTCGCGGCGCGCGCGGCGCGGAAGGCGGGCGCGCACGTCCTCCGCGGCGGCGCCTTCAAGCCGCGCACATCGCCCTACGACTTCCAGGGGCTCGGCGAGCGCGGGCTGAAGCTCCTCCGCGACGCGGGGCGCGAGGCCGGGCTCCCGGTCGTGACCGAGGCGATGGACACGCGGCACATCGGGCTCGTGGCCGAGTACGCGGACATGATCCAGATCGGCACGCGCAACATGCAGAACTACGCGCTCCTGAAGGCCGCGGCGGAGACCGGGCGGCCCGTCCTCCTGAAGCGCGGGCGGTCGAGCACGGTCACCGAGTGGCTCTGCGCGGCCGAGTACCTGCTCGACGGCGGGAACCCGCAGGTCGTCCTCTGCGAGCGCGGCGTGGTCTCGTTCGACACCGCCGTGCGGAACGTCCTCGACCTCTCGTCGGTGCCGCTCGTGAAGCGCCTCTCGCACCTGCCGGTGATCGTCGACCCGAGCCACGGCACCGGCCGCTGCGAGCTCGTCGCCGCGATGGCGCGCGCGGCGGTCGCGGCGGGCGCGGACGGCGTGATGATCGAGATCCACCCGAGCCCCGAGCGCGCGCTTTCCGACGCGCGCCAGGCGATCGTCCCCGAGGAATTCGCTCGCCTCGTGCCGGAGCTCTTCGCGATCCGCGAGGTGCTCCAGCGCTCGGCGCAGCCCGTGCTGCCGTGAAGCCGCTCGTCGCCGGCAACTGGAAAATGCACTTCGACCGCGCGGGGGCGCGGGCGCTCGCGGGCGACCTCATGCGCTCGCTCCCGGCGCCGCTCGAGGCGGCAGAGGTCGCGGTCTTCCCGCCGTTCACCTCGCTCGCGGAGGTGGCGGCGGCGCTCTCGGGCGGCGACGTCACCCTCGGCGCGCAGAACTTCCACCCCGAGGATTCGGGCGCGTTCACGGGCGAGGTGTCGCTGCCGATGCTCCTCGACGTGGGCGTGACTCGCGTGCTCGCGGGCCACAGCGAGCGGCGCCACGTGCTCCTCGAGGACGACGCCTTCGTGAACCGGAAGGTGCTCGCCGCGCTGAAGCACGACCTCCTGCCGATCCTCTGCGTGGGCGAGAAGCTCGAGGAGCGCGAGGCGGGGAAGACGGCCGCCGTCGTGGAACGCCAGGTGCGCGCGGGGTTGAAGGGCGTGCCTCCGGAGCGGGCGGGGGACGTCACGCTCGCCTACGAGCCGGTGTGGGCGATCGGGACGGGGCTCAACGCCACGCCGAAGCAGGCGGCGGAGGTCCACGCGCAGATCCGGAAGCTGCTCGTGGATTTGTGGAAGGAAGGGGGCAGGGGGGTCCGGATCCTCTACGGCGGCAGCGTGAAGCCCGAGAACTCCCGCGAGCTGCTGAAGACCCCCGAGGTCAACGGCCTCCTCGTCGGCGGCGCGTCCTTGAAGGCCGACAGCTTCGTCCGCATCGTCCGCGCGGCGGGGTAGTCACCTCCGTTCGTCGAGCGCCCGCGCCGCGCACCACCGCTCGAAGGCGTGGAGGTCCGGGTCCGCGGCGATCGCCTCGAAAAGGGCGCTCGCGGCCGGCTCCTCGATGCCGCCTCCGTCCGCAAGCTCGACAAGGTCGACCGGGATCCACCGTTCCTCCGCGCGCACCGACGACGCCAAGCTCGCGCGCAGCGTGCGCTCGACTTCGGCGCAGGAGAGGTCAGGCTCGCGATCGAAATCGAGAGAGCGGGGCTCCAGCTCCATGGGAGGGTAGAGCGACGAGAAGTTGACCGCGCCGTTGAGGAACGCCTCCGCGGTGCGACGGACCTCGCTGTCGGGGTCCCGCGCCGCCGTCGCGAGCGCGTCCCACCCGCCCGGCCAGTAGCGGGACCCCGCGACGTGCGCGGCGATCCGCCGGATCGCCGGGTCCTCCGCGCGCATGGAGGACTCGATGACCGCGAACGCATGAGCCCGCCAAGGCGCAGCCCTCATGGCCTCGTCGTCGTCGAGGACGGCGAGCCCCCCCACGTGCTCCCCCCGTGGAAGCAGGAGGGCCGCCGCCGCCCAGGTCCGTGCGCCGACGCTACGCGCATCCAGCGCGGCGGCAAGAGCCTCCTGCGCGCCCGCGTCCGCGAGCGCCCTCGCGGCGTACTGCTGGCAGGAGGAGTCGCCGGCATCGAGCAGCTCCGCGAGCCGGGCGACGACGTCCTCCCGCCCTCGCGCGGCATGGCCGAGGACGGATGCGGCCGTCCGCCGGATCCGGTCATGCGAGTCCCCGACCATGCGGGCGACGATCGGATCCAGACCGATGCGGCCTGTCGCGAGGGCATGCCGGAGCGCCAGCGTCGCCGCCTCCCTCGTGGGAGATTCGGCATCGTCGAGCCGGGCGAGCGCCTCGCGCACGAGCGCCGGATCCTCGGGCGCGATCTCGGCGGCGCCTCGCAGGACCACCGCGTCCGACGTGGCCATCCCGCAGTCGTCCGGCTCGTCGGAGAGGACCATCGTCCAGTCCATGGGCCCGTACCTGAGCCGTCCGAGGATGGCGAACTCCGTCGCCGGCACGTCCAAAGTCCCGGGCGGGTCGTAGCCGCCGAGCTGGGCGAGGATCCAGGGCATCGCCGCCCTCGCGGAACCGCCCATCGTCGCGAGCGCGCTGATGATCTGGTCCCGCGGGACCTGCCCGGAGAGGGCGAGCACGTCGGGAAGGCACTCCGCCGCCGCGGGACCCATGTTGCGGACGACCCACAACGCGTCCCACGAGGGGATCGGGCCCGTGCCCGCGAGCGACTTCCGAAGAAGCGGGACGAACGGGCGCCACTCGTCCTTCGCCTCGCTCACGGCCTCGGCGAGCACCGGCAGCGCCTCGTCGAGGCGGCATTGGAGCCGGAGGAGCGCCCGCGCCGCCTCTCGCTTCTCGTCCCCGTTCAGGTAGCGCGACGGCGAGAGGTCCGCGGCGACCGCTGCGCCGAGCTCGCCGCACCGCCCGAGCATGCGCATCGCATCCTGCCGGAGCTCGGGCGCGGCGAGGAGATCGCGCAGGAGATCCACCGCCGGCGCGCCCAGGGCGGGGACGAGGACGAGGAGACCCGGCGCGCTCTCCTGGGCCCCGTCGGCGAGGACGAGGGCGAGCACCCTTCGGACGTCGGCCCGGGCCGGGCGCGGCCCCCTCGCCAGCCGGGCCGCGATCTGCTCCGCCGACAGCACGAGCGGCTGAGCCGGCCCCGACGCCACCGGGTGCGACGCGCGCTCGAGGAGGGAGAGCCCGGCGGCGAAGCGGACGCTCCAGTCGCCGTCGTCGAGGAGAAGATCGAGGCACCGCAGGTCGTCCTCGACCACCCATGACAGCTTCCTCGCGGCGACGGCGCGGATCTCCGGCCTCCCGTGCCTCGCGGCGCTGCGCAGCTCGGCAACACCCTCCGCGCCGAAGCACGCGAGACGGCGGGCCGCGGAGAGCCGCTCCTCGTAGCCCGCGTAGGGCCACGCGCCGACGTCCGCCCTCGCCTCCGCGGGCTCGGGATCCGCCGCACGGTCCGGGGGGCCCATGTGCTCCGGCAGCGGATCGGGTGGCCGCGCCGACGGCACCTCGCCGCACCCTGCCGAGGAGGTCCGGCGGTGGACGACGGCGCGCGCCGTGCCGGTGCCGGCCGAGACGAGCACCGCGCCGCAGAGGGCGCACGACAGGAGGAGCAGGACCGTCCGCCGCAAGAATCCCAGCCAGGGAGAGCCCACCCTGCGCGTTCCTCATTGTACGCCTCCCGCAGGACCCCCTCCCCCCGACCCCCTCCCACCCCTTGCCCGCGGGGTACAATCGGGAGCTTATGACGCTTCTCGCCGCGTTCAGCATCGGGGGCTTCGTCAAGGGCCTCCTGATGCTCATCTGCATCCTGAGCGCGCTCCTCCTCATGCTCGTCGTGCTGCTCCAGGAGCCGAAGGGCGGCGGCCTCTCGTCCGCGTTCGGCGGCGCGGGCGCCGAGACTTTCGGCGTCCAGACCGGGAGCGTGAACAAGTTCACCGCCTGGGTCGCGGGCGTCTTCATGGGAACCGCGCTCCTCTACGCGGCGATGGACCCGACGGACGAGGGGCCGTCGGTCATGGATGCCCCGCCCCCGGCCGTCGCGCCCGCGAATGGCGGCGCCCCGGCGAACCAGGGTCCGCCGGCAGACGAGAAGCCCGGCAACTAGCCCCATGCCCCGCAGCATGACCGGCTACGGGGCGGGCCGGGCGAAGACCCGCCGCGTCTCCGCCGAGGTCGAGGCGCGGTCCGTCAACTCGCGCTCGCTCAAGGTGACGTTCCGCACGCCCGCGGTCCTCTCCGCGAAGGAGCCCGACCTCGAGGCGCTCGTGCGCAAGCACGTCGCGCGCGGCTCGGTCTCCTTCGGCGTGAAGCTCCAGCTG
This sequence comes from Planctomycetaceae bacterium, assembly GCA_011525755.1. GTDB lineage: Bacteria > Planctomycetota > PLA2 > PLA2 > PLA2 > PLA2. The sequence continues at coordinate 8,482 of WYBS01000146.1, read as the reverse complement.
CTCCGGCCCGAGGATGTCGTCCGCGTGCACGGCGAGGTCGTCGAGGGCTTCGCGAAGGCGATCGCGGCGCTCCGGAAGAAGGGGCTCGTCGAGGGGCCGGTGACCCCCGAGGCCATCGCCGCGCTGCCGGGCGCGTTCGAGTCGGCTGCCGATGCGCCCCTCGGGGACGAGGACTGGCGCGCGGTCAGGTCCGCCGCCGAGGCCGCGCTCAAGGCGCTCGACGCGATGCGCGCGCGCGAGGCGGGACATCTCGTCCGCGACCTGCGCGCGATCGCCCGGCGCATGCGCAAGAACCTCGCGCTCGTCGGGAATCGCGCCCCGGAGGTCGTGAAGGAGTACGCGCGGCGGCTGAAGGAACGCGTCGATGCGCTTCTCGCGGGCGCCACGCCGCTCGACGAGACGACGCTCGCCCGGGAGGTCGCGGTCTACGCCGAGCGCTCGGACGTCGCCGAGGAGGTCACGCGCCTCTCCGCGCACCTGGACGAGTTCGAGCGCTACCTCGGCACCGAGGGCGAGATCGGCCGCACGCTCGACTTCCTCGCGCAGGAGATGCTCCGCGAGACGAACACGATCGGCTCGAAGAGCCAGGACGTGGAGATCGCGCGGGCCGTGATCGCTCTCAAGGCGGACGTGGACCGGCTCAAGGAGCAGGTCCAGAACCTGGAGTAGGGCGGCATGGAGGGGGTCCGGGGGCCCGCCTCCGCCGAGGCTGCGGCAGGCAAGCCCGCCTCCTCCGGGGGTTCCGCGGCGAGCCCGTCGCCCGCCGGGGCTACCCTCTACGGTCGGATGGTGGGTGGTCCTCGCCTCGTCGTCGTCTCCGGGCCCTCGGGCGCCGGCAAGACGACCGTCTGCGGACGCCTCCTCTCGCGGAAGGGATTCGAGCGGGTGGTCACCGCGACGACGCGGCCCCCGCGCGCCCGCGAGAAGGCGGGCGTGGACTACCACTTCCTCGCGGAGCAGGAGTTCGAGGCGTGGGCCAGGCAGGGCCGCTTCCTCGAGTGGGCGACCGTCCACGGCCGTCGCTACGGCACGCCGCGCGCGAGCGTCGAGGAGATCGTGAAGCGCGGCCGCCACGCGATCCTGAACATCGACGTGCAGGGCGCGGACAGCGTGCGCGCGTCCGGGTTCCCGTGCCTCCTCGTCTTCCTGCTGCCGCCGTCGTGGGAGGAGCTGGAGCGCCGGCTGCGTCGCCGCGGCACCGACGGAGAGGAGGAGATCCAGCGCCGCCTCGCCGACGCGAAGCGGGAGCTCCTCCGCCAGGACGACTTCGACCTGAAGGTCACGAACGTCGACCCCGAGCGCGCCGCGGACGAGATCGCCCGGGCGCTCGGGTGACGGTCAGGCGGCCGACGCGCGCCGAGGACGCTCGCGGTCGTTCGTGCGCGACGTCGAGCCGCCTGGCACGACCGGCGCGCCGCCGGCCGCGGCATCGTCGATACCGCGATGACGGCGCCGGCCTTCCTCACGAGCATCGCCATGCCTGTCCGCGCCGTCGGTCGAAGCTCCTCGCCCACGTCCGAGCCGGCGTGATGGTCGTCATCGTGCTTGCGTGCGCGGCGCGGCGCCCCACGTGGCGCAGGGCGGACATCAGGCCACGGACGCCCGCGGCCGCACCTCCCGCTTGACGCGCGCCGCGATCCTCGATCGCGCCTCCTCGAGATCGTAGTCCGTCTGGAGCCCCAGCCAGAACCGCTCCGACATCCCGAAGTAGCGGGCCAGCCGGATGGCGGTCTCGGCCGTCACCGCCCGCTTCCCGAGGACGATCTCGTTGATGCGCCGCGGAGAGACGCCGACGTCCCTGGCCAGCCGATTCTGGCTGATTGCCATGGGCTTCAGGAACTCCTCGAGGAGTACTTCGCCCGGATGCACGTTGGGCAGCGTCTTCCGCATTGGGCCCTCTCAGTGGCGATCGACCATCTCGACTCTCTCGGGACCGTCCTTGTTCCAGGCGAAGCAGATCCGCCACTGGTTGTTCACGCGGATGCCGTGCTGGCCGGCTCGATCCCCCCGGAGACGCTCGAGTCGGTTGCCGGGGGGCACCTTGAGATCCGAAAGATCCTGCGGGGTGCTGCGGCGCTTCGCGCCGGCCCCATCCCGTACCATGGGCGGCGATGGGAGCGGCGAAGCGGAAGACCCGCGCGCGCAAGGCCGAGGCAGAGCCCGAGGCCCCGGCGGCGGAAGCGCCTCCCACGGCCCCGAGGAAGCCGCGCGCGCGGCGGGCGAAGCCGCGGCCCCCGGAGCCCCCCCACACCCGGCGCCGGATGGCGCTCGCGCTCTCCGGGGACTGGGGCAACGGCGCCTTCCTCGCGGGCGCGCTCGACCGCCTCCACCGCGACGGCAGGCTCAACGACATCGCCGTCGTCGCGGGCTCCGGCAGCGGCGCCTTCGCCGCGGCCCTCGTCGCGCTCGGCAAGTGGGACGAGCTCCGCACGATCTTCCTCGAGCTCTCGACGCGGAAGCTCGCGCGGCCGCGCCACGCCTGGCTGCCGCGCGGCGTCGCGCGGTTCCTGCTCTCGAACGTCATGGACACGCCGAGCCTCTTCGTGCCGGAGGGGCTCTGGACGCTCGTGCGCTCGCATCTGGACCCGGAGCTGCTCCGCGGATCGCCCGTCGAGGCGATCTTCCCCGCGGTCGACCTCCACTCCGGCGCCATGCGCCCCTTCTCGAGCCGCACGGACCACGACGAGGAGCTCGTGTCGGGGATCGTCGCCGCCGCGAGCCCGCTCCTCCTCCTTCCACCCGTGCGCGTGGGGTTCCTCCAGTATGCGGACGGCACGCTCGCGGGCAACGCGCCGCTCCGTGCGGTCTTTCTCGCGATGCGAAGGCCGGGGGGCCCCTCGGCAGACGCCGTGCTCGCGATCTCGACAGGCGCGCCGCGCGCGGCGACGGCGGTCCGCGACGTCGCGCAGGCGGCCGAACGCGCGATCGACGTGGCCGCGGGCGCGCGCCGCGACGCGGACGTGCGCGCGGCGAGCCTCGTCAACGCGATCCTCGGGGTTCGCGAGGCGGTCGGGGAGAAGGCGTTCGCCGCGGCGCTCGAGGGGCTCGACCCGGCGGCGCGTGCCGAGGCGGAGCGGCGGATCAAGGGGAGGCGCCTGCCGGTCATCCCGATCCACCCCGGATCGCCGCTCGCCTCGCGCGGGATCTCCTGCGACCCCGCGGCGAACCGGGTCGCGTTCGCCGCCGGCGCGGCCGCCGCCACGGACGCGCTGTGACGGTCGACGACCTCGAACGGCGCGCGGAGCAGACCCTCGGCGCGACGGGCGACCCGCCCGCGGCCGAGGCCCTGCGCCTCGCCGCGCTCGAGGCGGACCTCCGCGCCGCGGCGGCCGCGGAGGAGCCCCGGGGACGCGGCCACCCGGCGCTCGGCGCGCTGGAAGCCTTCCGCGACCGCTGTGCGGCGTCGGGCGCGCCGCAAGGAGCCGCCCGCGCGGAGGAGATCCTCCAGGGGCTCGTCGCGGACGCCGCCGCCGACGCCCCGGAGCCCCCGCCGGACGACGCCGAGGCGTGCTTCCGCGCGCTCGCGCGCGTGACCGCGCTCGACCTCGAGGCGCTCGCGCGCACGCGCGGCCCGGCACCCTTGTCCGCGGCGCGGGCGCCGCTGCGGGAGCGATTCCTCCTCGCGCGACGCACGCGGCCGCCGTCGGACCAGACGCGCGCCGCGTGGGGGAAGGAGCTCTGCGACCGCGCGGACGTCGCGCTCTCGTCCCTCGACGGGTTCGAGCCCGCGCGCGCCGCGGAGATCGCCTCGCTCGTCGCGGACGACCTCCTCTGGCACATGGACGAGGCGGAGCGCCACGGCGGCCCCGGCCGGCGCGCGCTCGGACGGCGCGTCCGCCGCCTCCGCGCCGAGGCGCAGGAGCGCGACCTGCTGGCACGGCTCGAGGCGCGCTTCGGGCGGGGAAACGTCGCGATCTTCGAGCGCCTCGTGCTCGGCCTCACGGTCGCCGTGCTCGCGCTCCTCGCGGTCGAGGCGCTCACGGACCTCCCCCATCGCACGCTCTTCTGGTTCGCCGCCTTCGACACGGTCGCGTGCGGCGTGTTCCTGTGGGACGTGGCGGTGAAGCTCCGCTTCGCGCGCGACCGCGCCCGCTGGCTCTGGCGCCACTTCTTCGTGGATGTGCTGCCTTCGATCCCGTTCGCGCTGCTGCTGCTCCAGCCCACCGCGCTCGACTCGGTCTACGCCCTGCGCGCGCTCCGCCTCGCCCGCCTCTCCCGCGCCGGCCGGTACCTCTACGTTCTGCGCCCCTTCCTGCGGCTCGGGCGCGCCATCGCGTTCCTCTCGCGCGGCGTCGACCGCCTCGTGCGCGGCCACGGCCAGGCGCTCAACCGCGACATCGTGCTCTACCCGACGCGGGAGGAGCGGGCGCGGCTCAAGGCGGAGGACGGCCCCGTCGCGCGGCTGCGAAAGCTCGAGGCGCGCGTGAACGAGCGCTGGCTCGCGCTGCTCGGGACGGCGGGCGCCGCCGCGGAGGAGGTCGCGGCGGCGCGCCTCTCGGCGATCGAGGAGGCGCGGCGGCGGGGCGACCTCCGCATCCGCCTCGCGGAGACGGCGGAGCCCGCGGCGCGGGACCTGATGGCGGAGGACGTCCTCAAGAGGCTCGAGCGGCTCACGCCCGCGGAGGCGGAGGCGGCGCTCGGCCAGGATCTGGTCGCGCGCGTCGCCCGGGCCGCACGCGTGCTTTCGCTGCCCCCGATCCGGTGGTTCCCGGTCATCCGGCGCTTCGTCCCGCGCCTCGCCGAGGACACGGCGGACGCCCCGGCGGTCGCCGCGGCGGCGCGCTCCGCCGCGCAGGAGCTGCGCCGGCTCCACGGCCGCTGGCTCTGGGTCGCGGACCTCCACGGCACGATCACGCCGGCGCAGTTCGTGGACCGCGTGGGCACGGCGATGATGAAGGTCTCCTTCCGCCCCGCCTATCGCCTCGTCCTCTTCGCGCTGATCGTCCTCGTGCTCCGCGGCATCTTCAAGGTGAGCGGCCTCGCGTGGCTCGACTACCTCGCCACGGCGATCTTCCGGTTCGCGGGCGTCCTCGGCTCGATCTGCCTCGCGCTCCTCGGGATCGGCTGGTGGCTCAAGCGGACCGCCGGCGAGGCGACCGCCTTCTTCGAGCAGGCGGCGCATGCGCAGTACCTCGCGCTGACGGAGGTGTTCAAGGGGCGCACGCTCGAGCGCGACGCGCTCGTGCTCTACCGCCGCGTGCTCGCGCCGGAGCGGCTCCTGCGCGGGGAACCGGGAGGGGGCGCGGGGGAGGGGTTCCTCGAGCAGGTGCGCCAGTGGCTCGTGGCCGCGCAGCCGCCGGGCGTGCTCGCGCCCGCCGTCGAGCGTGCGCTCCTCCTCTACCGCGACGGGCTCGACGGAGCGCCCTTCACCGACTCCGACACGCGCACGACGGCCCAGCTCCTCGGCAACCCGTCGCTCCGGAACCTCTGCGCGATGTCGTTCCGCTTCACGGCGAAGGACCTCCGCAAGGTGGGGAAGCTCGACCTCGAGCGGCCGACGTCGCTCCTGAAGGGCCCCTACTTCTGGTTCCGGCTCATGTGCCGCGCGGTCGCGCACGGCGTCGCGCGGCTGCTCGTGGACTACAACCGCCACGCGCTCCCGCTCTCGCAGCACGGGACGGCGAGCGAGGAGGAGCGGGCGCGCCACCGTGCGTGGCTCGGCACGACCGAGGTGGCGCAGATCCCGCCCGGCCACGTGCGGTACGCGACGACGCACTTCACGGCGCTCCACTTCCTCGACGACGACCCGCGCCGGGACGCGGAGGTCGAGGCGCTCTTCGGCGCGGAGGTGCTCCTTCGGCTCCGGCGCGACCGGCGCCTGCTCTTCCGCCGCGTCTTCGGCACCTACCCGGCCGGGAAGCTCCCGCGCGACGACCGCGTGCTGAACCCCTTCCGCCTCTACCAGCGCTGGCTCGCGGGCGGGCGCGCGCTCCTCCTGCCGCTCTTCCTCGCGCTCGGCGCGATGCGGCGCGTCCGCGACTTCTTCCGCTGGCTCGGCCGATGCGTGAGGGAGCTCAAGGGCCCGAGCGTCGCGGTGGACATGGAGGCGGCGGAGGGCGCGGACTTCGCGACCGCGGTGCGGAAGATCGGCCGCGCGCGGCTCCCGGTCGCCGAGGCCGCGCTGCGCTTCCGCATCCGGCTCGACGTCGAGTACCTGGGCGTCCGGCTGCCCGGGACGGACGAGAGCGGCCTCGAGGGGAGCGACGCGGGGAGCGACCTCCGCTTCCTCGATGCAGGCGCGGGTCTCGAGGAGGAGGTGGAACGCGAGCGGGCGAGGGCGGAGCGCGACATGCGCCGCCTCGACCCCGTACTCGGTACACTGTTCGCCCGTCGCAAATCGCTGTCGGAACATGAATTACAGCTTGCGCACCCGGACTCGGGGTCCGGGTCGCCCCCCCGGGGGAGCGAGGGCCCGCTTGCGGGCGATACCGAGGGGGCCCTCACCCGCCAGCACCTGCGGGCGGCGGCCTGCGCATATCTCGCCGACCTCGACGGCGTCCGGAGCCTCCTCTCGGCGAAGGAGATCCTCGCCGAAGTGGTCGAGCGCGCGGCCCGCGATCCGCTGCTCGCGGCGTCGGCCCCGCGCCCGCGGCTCCACCTGGCGTTCCGGCGCTACTGGAGGCGGCACGGCGCGGGCGGGCGACGCGCGCGGCGTGCGGCGTGGCGCGCGATCGCGCGCGACGTGGACGGCGCGGCCACGGCGCTCCTCGCGTGGGACCGGTACGGCGACGGCGCCCGCGAGCGGGGCGAGCGCGTGCTCGCGGAGATCCTCCGGCACCCGGAGCGGACGAGCGAGATGCTCGTGACGCTCCGATGCGTGCAGACGCTCTCGGTCCTCGACATCCTCCTCTACCGCGAGCACGTCTACCGCCTCGGCGGCTACCGCGAGTCCGGAGACGACCCGGCGGGGGCGCTCGACCTCGGCTGACCATGGTGTTCCTGCTGCTCTTCCCGACGGTCCTGAGCCTGCTCGTCTTCTGCGCGCACCTCTTCCGCGACTACGGGCTCCTGCCGGTGCTCCCCGTGCTCCTCTGCATGCCTCTCCTGTTCGTGCCGCGGGGGTGGGTGGCGCGCTTCTTCCAGGTGCTCCTCCTCGTCGCGGCGCTCGAGTGGGCGAGGGCGGCGTTCGTGCTCGCGATCGAGCGGGAGGACGCGGGACAGCCGTGGCTGCGGGCCGTGCTGATCCTCGCCGCGGTCGCGCTCTTCACGCTCTTCGCCGGCGTGCTCTTCGAGACGCGCACACTTGTCCGCGTCTACCCGCGGTTCTACGACGACTGAAGTCCCGCGCGGGCGCCTTCGACAAGGCGGTCGCGCCCGCGACCGGCCATCCTCGCGAACGCGCGGCCCCGGCCTTCGCGCGGACGGCGCGCCCGCGGGATGGCGCGTGCCCGGAGCGAGCACCCGTCCCCCGTCGGGCGCGCACGGCGGCGGTCAGAGCAGCCGCTTCACGAACGCCGACGGCTGGAAGTTCTCGACGACCGGGATCGTCTCGGCGCCGCGGGTGATCGTCACGAGCGAGAGCTCGATCTCGGGCGTCTTCACCGGCGTGTAGAGGACGTCGTTGTGGACCGCGTTCCGCTTGTCGCGGAAGCTCTGCGGCCCGATCTCGCCGCCCAGGTGGTCGCTCCGGCCCGTCGCCAGGTGCGCCGTGCCGAGGATCTTCTCGTCCTGGATGTCGGTGCCCGCCCACGGGAGCGACTGCGTGCCGAGGCCGAGCTCCGTGATCCGGCCCGCGTTCGGGTCGTACCGCACGACCGAGAGGAAGCGGTCGACCTCCCCGCGGTCGCCCTGCACGAGCTCCTCGAGGCCGACGATGCCCCCGTCCTTCACGCGGAAGAGCGCGATCGTCCCCGCCTCGTCCTCGAACTTCATGGGCATGATCCCCTCCGCGCCCGCGGGCACGAAGTAGACCTCGCCCGCGGGAAGGTTCGCGATGTCGCCCTTCGTCCGGACGAGGCCGTGGCTCTTCTGCGCCTCCTGGCCATGGAGCGCGATGTCGAGCGCGACCTCGCGCCCCCGGACCCCGCACTGCATCCTCGCGGAGTCGGCGCGCGTCAGCGCCTCGCGCAGCCGCTCCGCCCGGGCCGACACCTGCGCGTAGTCGACGGAGAGGCCGGTCGCGAGCACCTTCTCGTTCGCGCCGTGCATCGTCGCGCCCCGGAACCCCATCTCCTTCGCGAGCGCGGTCGCGGGCGCGGTCGCGGAGTAGCGCCCCATGAAGAGGGAGATCGTGTGGCGCGAGAGCGCCTCGCGCAGCGGCAGCGCACGGCCCTCGGGCGTCACGACCTCGTCCGGGAGGTCGAGGTTGCTGCCGCCCGTCTCGCGGTAGGCGTAGAACGCCGCGTCGCCGAGGCTCGACGCGAGGAGCCCCGAGTAGAGGACCGAGAACGCGAGCTTCTGCGGGCCGAGACCCGGGTGGCCGAGGTAGGCGAACCCTTCCACGGCGCGCGGTTCGGGGAGGTCGGTGAAGACCCCGAAGCTC
>WYBS01000145.1 GCA_011525755.1 Planctomycetaceae bacterium | reverse complement strand
CGCAAGGTCGTCGGCGCGGGCACGTTGAGCGCCGCGGCGAGCCTCCGCGCCTCCTCGGCGCCGAACCGCGCGACCCACCGCTCGACCATCCACACCGGGAACGACTCGTCGAAGGCGATCAAGCTCGCCTCTCCCCCGCGCCCCCTCACATCCCCTGCCGAGCGCTGGAAAGCCACCATGTCCTTGCCGCCCACCCGCAGCAGCGTCGCGGCGGCCTCCGCGAGGTCCTCCCCGCGCACCTTCCCGCGCGCCGCGAGCACGGCCGCGCGCGCCGCGGGCCGCGAGGCGAACGGCGCGGGCACGCGCGCGGCGATCTCGTCGAGCTGGAGCTTCCAGCGGATGAGCGCGTAGGTCACATCGGCGATCCAGCGCCGGTCCTTCGCGCCCAAGTACTTCCGCGCGCGGAAGAACTCGCGGAGGAGGAGGTCGGCCGGCTGCGGCCGGCTCATGATCATGGCGTACGCCTCCTGGGCGTGGCCGAGCAGCGACGAGGTTTGCATGGGGTGGGGCGCGGGGAGGGGGGATTCTACCCGCCTCGGCGGCGCCTACGCCGTTCACTCTACGATCGGCGTGCGTACCGCATGAGAGCGTCCACCTTCTGGAAGGCCGTGACCAGGGACGAGGCTGACCTCCTCGGGAAGCTCCTACGTCTCTTCAGGAGGCGCGGGATCCGCTTCTGCATCATCGGCGGCCAAGGGGTGAACGCCTACGTGGAGCCCGTGGTCAGCCTCGGCCTTGACGTCGTCGTGGCCGCGGAGCAGCTCGCCGGGATCGAGGTGGCGCTCGCCGGCTACCGGGTTGAGCGGTTCGCGCACAGCCTGAACGTCTCGCTGGTGGGATCCGACCTGCGCGTCCGGATCCGGACCGACCCCCGCTACGCGCCCTTCGTGGAGCGGGCCATGCCGCGCGAGGTTCTCGGGCACACGCTGCCCGTGGCGGCGCTCGAGGACGTGCTCCAGGGCAAGGTCTGGGCGGCCTCCGACAAGACCCGGCGCGCGAGCAAGCGGCAGAAGGACCTCGCGGACATCGCGCGGCTGATCGAGGCGCATCCGCACCTCCGCGACCGCGTGCCGAAGGACCTGCTGGATCGACTGGTCTAGGCTCCGGGCCTGCCGTGGCGTCGGAGTTCCCGCGCGCGGCCTTGAAGGTGCATCCTAGCGCCCCCCGGACCCCCCTGAATCGCCCTCCCCTGCGGTAGCATGGCGGCAATGGATCTCGCGCGCCTCCTCGACCGGTTCAAGGGGCAGAAGGTCGTCGTCCTCGGAGACCTCGCCGTCGACTGCTACGTGGACACGCGGCCCTCGCGCCTCTCGCGCGAGGCGCCCGTGATGATCCTCCGCTACGAGGGGCGGCGCTATACGCCCGGCTGCGCCGCGAACACGATCATGAACCTGCGCACGCTCGGCGCCGACGTCGTGCCGCTCGGCGTCGTCGGCGACGACGAGGCGGGCGCGAGCCTCGTGCAGGCGTTCCGCGACGCGGGGATCCCGGACACCGGCATCGTCACGAGCGGCCGGAGCGTCGTGAAGATCCGGCTCATGAGCGGCGACACGCACCGCCCGAAGCAGCAGATCGTGCGCGTGGACATGGAGCCCGAGAAGGCGCCCGGGAAGGACACGCTTTTGGAGCTGCTCGCGCGCGCCGCGGTCGCGGAGGGCGCGAAGGGGATCGTCGTCTCCGACTACGGCTACGGCGCCGCGGCGCCCGGGCTCCTGCGCGCGGCGCGCGAGGTCGCGACGAGCGCGCTCGTGAGCGTGGATTCGCACTTGGCGATCGGCGCCTTCGAGGGCGCGGACATGCTGACGCCGAACGAGTGGGAGGCGGCCGCGTACATGGGCGTGAACGTAGAGACGGACGAGGACGCCGCGGACCTCGCGCGGTCGCTGCGCACCCGCGCGGGCGCGGCCGCCGTGCTCCTCACGCGCGGCAACCGCGGGATGCTGCTCGCGGACGGCGAGGGCGTGCACATGGTCCCGATCGCGGGGAGCACGGAGATCGTCGATCCGAGCGGCGCGGGCGACACGGTGGTCGCGACGGCGACGATGGCGCGGCTCGCGGGCGCGACGCACCTCGAGGCGGCGCATCTCAGCAACATCGCGGCGTCGATCTCGGTGATGAAGGCCGGCGCGCAGCCGGTCACCCTCGACGAACTCTCCGAGGCGGTCCGGAAGTGATTGCGGGGGGGGTCCGGGGGCCGTGGGCGAGATCGTAGACCGGAAGGCGCTTGTGAGCCGCTGCGAGGCGCTGAAGGCTTCGGGCAAGCGGATCGTGCTCACGAACGGCGCGTTCGACCTGATCCACGTGGGCCACGTGCGGGCGCTGAAGGACGCGCGGAGCCGGGGCGACGTGCTGGTGGTGGGCGTGAACGGCGACGCGTCGGTCAATCGGCTCAAGGGCGCGGGGCGGCCGGTGGTGCCGGCGGCGGAGCGCGCGGAGCTTCTCGCGTCGCTCTCGTGCGTGGATCTCGTGCACGTGTTCGAGGAGGACGACGTGGCGGTGCTCCTGCGGCTCATCCGCCCGCACGTGCACGCGAAGGGTCGCGACTACACGAAGGAGAACGTGCCGGAGCGGGCGGTGGCCGCGGAGGTCGGCGCGGAGATCGCGATCGTCGGCGACCCGAAGGACCACTCGGTGACGGACCTCCTGAAGCGGATCACGGGGCGCGGAACGTAGGCCCGTTCGCGGGCCACTGGGAACGGCGCCTCGCCGCGCGCTGCGTCCGCGGGCCGAAGAGGGGCGGTTTCGCGCTCCAAGAGACGCGCTGGCCGAGAGGCTGCGCGTCCTCCAGAGGCCAGTCCACACTAGGCGCTTGGCCGGCAGACGCCGGCGGGGCGGCGCAAGGAGAACATCGCGGTCGTGCGCGTGGCCGCGAAGTCGTCATGGCCGGGAGAACCTCGCACACCGCGAAGTGTCTTGACGGAGGCGGAACGGGACACGCGGTTCAGTGCCCGTACAACGTGGACTCCAGGCGCTCGGCCGCGCGCTTCAGCGCCTTGCTCGCCGTAGGATCACTCGTTGTCTCCAGTTCCCTCTGGATCCTTTCCAGCAGGTCGGCATCGGCGTTCAACTCGGCATAGCGGATCGCGGCTGTGGCACCAGCCATGTACCGGTACCTGTCGCGCGGATTCCCAAGCGCCTGGACGATCATCGTCCGCATCTCAGGAAGCTGCGACTCGACCGTGCTCATCGGCGCGTCTCGCAGGACGTTCAGGAAGATGGCCTCGCCCTCGGCTCCCTGAAGGCGGTCCCGCAGGATGCGCGCCTGCTCCACCGTCAGCCGAGGCCCGTATGCCGACAAGTCGTGTCGCTTCCCCATCGGATTCTGCAAGATGAGGTTCCATGCCGCCTCGTGCGCCTCCGGATTGTCGATGCGACACAGCGCCCGGAATGCCGGGCCACCCTCGCGGCCGAGTTCTGCGAGCTTGCTGACCACTGCCGGTCCAACACGGCCCTCGATGCTGTCGACTGTCATGGTAACGAGCGCAGAGCCGGGCTCGTTGCCGAGCGAACCGAGCAGCCCCAACACGGCGTCATCACGTTGCGCGCCGGCCGTCTCCACGAACAGCCTCACGATGGCTCGGGCATCAGCTGCTCGATCCGGGGGCCTCAGTCGGAAGTCCTCCACGCGCAGCCCGGCTGCGGCAGCAACGTCTGCGTTCTCGTTGCCGCCCAGCAGGGCGAGCCAGTCCCGGCCGACATGGTTTAACGGCGTCTCCGGGTCTCTCAAGACGGCGAGTAGACGTCCAAGTGCAGCTGCGTCCGCAAGAAGGGCTGCGCGGTATGGGAGCAGTCCCCGGAGAATCTCCCCGAGCTCCTTGCTGTCCATACGAAGCGTTCGATCCTCCAACTGCGCCAGCAGCTTCAGCGCCGATGGGCTCAGCCTGGGGGCCGGCGGATCGGGCACTCCCGACGGCGCGATCCCGCTTGCCGACTCTGGGCGGCGCTCGTTGCCGTTATCCGGCGGCCGATCGGGTGCTCCACGCCAACTGGCCGCAGCATCATTGTGTTGGCCGGCGACCACGTTGCGAGGCGTGCGCTCCCGCTCGTCTGATACGGCGCGGTAGGTACGAGCCGTGCCGATCCGAGATCCGATCCAGACGCCCACGGCTAGAAGCGCGGTTACCACCACGACGGCTCTCACAGTCGTCGCCCCGCTGGAGCCAAGGCGCGACCCGCACGAGGTCGGCTTGCCCATCGTGCGGATCGCGTGCTTCAGGGAAGCGTGCCTAGGCATTCGTCCTTTGAGAGTGTAGCTGATTCGGGCCGGTCTGCTGCACGGAATCGGCGTTGTTGACGGTGTTTCCCGAGCCATCTGCCCATCCGTCGGTCGAGCCCGGTGTATTCTCGTCGTGGTTGATGTCGTTGCCGTCGCCGTGCACGTCCCCACTCGCGTTGTCCTTTAGCCCGAGTTATTCACGAGGATCGAGACCGACGGGCAAGCGGGACCGCGCGGACCGACGCCGTTCGGCGAGGGAATCCACGCAACGAACATCGCGAGGGTGTTCTGGGCGAGGACAGCCGGT
>WYBS01000144.1 GCA_011525755.1 Planctomycetaceae bacterium | reverse complement strand
GAGCGGAGAAGACGAACGTGAGAACACGGTTTCGGGGGATCCCGTTCTGGCCCTGCTCCAGGAACTGGATAAGCCGGAACGACCCGTTCTGGCCACCCCCGCTGCCGCCCCCGCCGCACGACGCGGCCACGGCGGCTGCAAGCAGCCATGCCCAACGAACCTTCATGACATAGTCCTCCCTGGACTTTGTGACCCTACTGAACGCCCAACGAGATGAATATTACCGGCTACCGCGTTGCATGGAAGCACTTTTTCTTTCCGGAAATCGTCTAAGCGGAATCGCGGTTGCTCCCCCGGGGCATGTCCCGCGCACCCCCGCTCGCCGTCCTCGCCTATACTCCTGCCGTGTTCGCCCTGATCCTCGCGCTGATCGTGGTGTCGGACCTCGTCGTGGCGGCGTGGACGGCGCGGAGGGTCCGGGGCCGCGTTCCGAGGGCTCTCCTCCTCGGGTTCGCCGCCCTCCCCATGCTCCAGATCGTGTGGATGCTCGTCGATCGTCCGACGTCGATCCGGGCCCACGAGTGGGTCCCGATGCCCCTGATCGCCCTCTCGTACCTGTGGAACCTGATCGTCGCGCCCCTCTCGGCGCTTGCGATCGGCGTCTCCGCGCTCTCGCGGCGGATCGCCTCCCGCCGCCCCCCGGACCCCCCTGATCTCTCCCGCAGGAGCCTCCTCCGCGCCTCCGTCGCTCTCGTGCCGCCGGTCGGCGCGATCGGCACGCTGGCGGTCGCCTTGCCGAGCCTCGGGGACTTCCGCATCAGGCACCTCCGCCTCGCGATGCCCGGGCTGCCGGAGGAGCTGGACGGCCTCGTCATCGCGCACCTCTCGGACCTGCACTACGGCAAGTTCACGACCCCCGCGGACATCGACCGCATGGTCGAGGCGGTGAACGGCCTCGATGCCGATCTCGCCCTCTTCACCGGCGACCTCATCGATCTCTCGATCCGGGACCTGCCTGCGGCGCTCGACGCGCTCGGCCGGATGCGCGCGCGCGGCGGACTCTTCGCCTGCGAGGGGAACCACGACCTCATCGACGATCCCGAAGCGTTCCGCCGCACGGTACGCGACAGGGGCATCCCGCTGCTCCTCGACGAGGCGCGCACCGTCGAGGTGCGCAGCGGCCGCGTGAGCGTCCACGGCGTCACGTGGGCTCGCGACGGGGCCGGGCGGCGCGAGGCGGCCCGCCGCGCGCGGGCGCGGATCGAGACGGGCGCGTTCCCGATCCTGCTCGCGCACCACCCGCACGCCTTCGACGACGCGCTCGGGTTCCCGCTCACGCTCTCGGGCCACACGCACGGGGGCATGCTGATGTGGAACGAGCGGCTCGGCGCGGGCCCGATCCTCTACCGCTACTGGTCCGGGCCGTACACCCGCGGGGACCGGTCGATCGTCGTGTCGAACGGGATCGGCAACTGGTTCCCGCTCCGCACGCGCGCGCCGGCCGAGATCATCCGCCTCACGCTCGCGCGCTCGGCCTGAGCCGGCGCGTCGAGTAGAGTGGGGCGATGCGCACCGCCCCGCCTGACGTCCGCGCGTTGCTCGACCTCGAGGCGGCCTTTAGTGCCCACAACTACCACCCCCTGGACGTCGTCCTGGAGAAGGGGGAGGGCGTGTGGGTATGGGACGTCGAGGGCAGGCGCTACATGGACCTGCTCTCCGCATACGGCGCCGTCAACCAGGGGCACAACCACCCGCGCATCGTGGAGGCGCTGATCTCGCAGGCGCGCCGCCTCGCGCTCACCTCGCGCGCGTTCCGGAACGACCGCTTCGGCCCCTTCTGCCGGAAGGTCACCGGGCTTCTCGGCTACGGGAAGGTGCTGATGATGAACTCCGGCGCCGAGGCCGTGGAGACGGCGATCAAGGCGGCGCGCCGTTGGGGCTACCGGAAGAAGGGGGTTCCGGGGGATCGGGCGGAGATCCTCGTCTTCGAGAACAACTTCCACGGCCGAACGACGACGATCGTGGGGTTCTCGACGGATCCCGGCACCCGTGCGGACTTCGGCCCCTTCGCGCCCGGATTCCGGACGTTGCCCTTCGGCGACGCCGACGCGGTGGCGCGGGCGATGACCCCGAACGTGGTGGGGGTCCTCGTGGAGCCGATCCAGGGCGAGGCCGGCGTCATCGTCCCGCCCCGCGGGTTCCTGCGGCGGCTGCGCGAGATCTGTGACGAGCACCGGGCCCTGCTGCTCATGGACGAGATCCAGTCCGGGCTCGGGCGCACGGGGAAGCTCCTCGCCCAGGAGCGCGAGCAGGTGCGTGCGGACGGCGTGATCATCGGGAAGGCGCTGTCCGGCGGTCTTTACCCGGTCTCCGCGTTCCTCGCGGACGACGAGGTGATGGACGTCTTCGGGCCCGGATCCCACGGATCGACGTACGGCGGCAACCCGCTCGCCTGCGCCGTGGCGGAGGCGGCGCTCGACGTGCTCGTGGAGGAGCGCCTCCCGGAGCGCGCTCAGGAGCTCGGCGAGCACCTGCAGGCAAGGCTGTCCGCCCTGCGCTCCCCCCGGGTGAGGGAGACGAGGGTCGTGGGGCTGTGGGCCGGGATCGAGCTGGATCCGGCCGCAGGAGGCGCCCGCCGGTACACCGAGGCGCTGCGGGGGAAGGGGTTCCTGTGCAAGGAGACCCACACGCACACGATCCGCTTGGCGCCGCCCCTCGTGATCAGCCGGGCCGAGATCGACGCCGCCTTGGACGCGCTCGCGGCCGTCTTGGCGTAGCGGCGCACCTCACGCGTCCGGAGGCGGGTGCTCGAAACGGGCCAGTGTCACGTTTCGGGAAGCACGTATCCGGATGTTTTGTTGCACGTTGAGGTCGGAAATCCCCCATTTTCAGGCGTTATTCCGCGGAATCCTGATTAGTTGTTGACCGTGCCCTAGGTTACCGCATAGTTTGTTGGCGGATGCCTAGCCGCGCGGGCGGCAGGAAGGGTACGGCGAGAGAGATTTCGTGGAGGTCCGTGGATGTTGACCAAAGGGTGGACCGCGACCGCTCAGGTCGCCATCGTTCTCGCGCTCGTTCTGGCCGGCTGCAACGACTCGAAGCCGTTTACAGCCAATGTCCAGAGGATCGCGTTCCTGACGGAGACCGTCCCGGCCGCGGATGCCGGGCGCCTCTACAACGTGGTCATCGCGTTCGCCACGGAAGGCGGGGCGGCGCTCCCCGACCGCTTCGAAGTGACGGCGGGTGTCCTCCCCGCGGGCGTCTCGCTCGACCGTGACCGGGCCGACGGGAACCTGGACGGGATCCCGGACGAGGATGGCGCCTACACGGGCAACGCCCGGCTTCTCGGCGTCCCGCGGCAGCCCGGCTCCTACTCCTTCACGGTCAAGGCGATCTCGACCGGTGCGCTCGCCGCCGGCACGCCGAACCCGGACCAGCCGGACCTCGCGACGTCGCAGTCGTTCTCGGTGAACGTGAGCGAAGGGACGATCGCGATCCTCACGCCGACCGCGGAGGAGGGGACCACCGATCCGGCGGTCCCGGCGTTCCCGCAGGTCGTCCCGTTCGTGAACCCCGCGAATCCCGACGCGTTCTTCTCCTTCCCGTTCCTGATCGCGGGCGGCTCGAACAACAACGCCGCGACGATCTACGTCCCGCGGGAGCTCGAGCTCTCCGCGTTCGACACCTCTGTCGTGGACGAGGCGACGCTGCACGAGGACGTGGACGAGAGCTCGGTCCCCGGCGCGCCGGCGAACATGTCGAAGTTCGAGCAGAACTTCTCGGACGGCGGCCTCTTCGTGCTCCAGGCCGGCCAGCAGAAGGTCCAGCTCGGCGGGTTCCAGTCGCCGCGCGGCTCGGTCCGCTCGGACGGCGCCGACGCGGGGGAGGACATCACCTCGTCGGACCCGGCGTTCCTGACGGGGCTCCTTCCGGACTGGTTCCAGGACGCGGGGGTCCCGAAGAACTCGCGCCGGGACCTCGCGGACACGCTGAACCTCTCGGGCGGGGACAACACGCTCGGGACGGAGCAGCCCGTGCTCTTCAGCGACTACT
>WYBS01000143.1 GCA_011525755.1 Planctomycetaceae bacterium | reverse complement strand
GAGCGGAGAAGACGAACGTGAGAACACGGTTTCGGGGGATCCCGTTCTGGCCCTGCTCCAGGAACTGGATAAGCCGGAACGACCCGTTCTGGCCACCCCCGCTGCCGCCCCCGCCGCACGACGCGGCTACGGCGGCTGCGAGCAGCCATGCCCAACGCAACTTCATGTGAATGGTCCTCCCTCGACCAGAACCTTACTGAGCAACCAACCGCTCTTGATTCTGCCATCGGCTGACGGCGGTGGGAACAAAAATCCGACCAACAGCACAGTCTCGGACACATTGTTCGCGTATTAGACAACATAATTGCCGGCATTACTGTTGCGTAAACGTTGTTTCGTGTAACGAGGTTGCCGGCCGCCCCCGACCGGTCCGGGACCGTTCCGGGCAGGATCGTCAGCGCATGCCGTCGAAGGGAAGCGGCGGACGCACCTGCCCGCCCGGCGATTCGACATCCGCCCGCCACCGGCGTACGAGATCGATCTCCTCGCGGAAGTCGTCTGCCCCGAGGGAGCCGAGCAGGGCCTCGGCCTTCGCCAGCGCCTCTGCGTCCCGTTCGTGGACACCTCTTCCGAGGAGCGCCATCGCGACCGGGTAGGCTTCCGTCTCCGGGAGGGCCTCGGGTATCCGGCCGGCGGCGGCCGTGTCGAGGCTGCGCGCGAGCCGGTCGAAGTAGGCCGTGAGCGCCTCGTCGTCCTCGATCTGCCCGGCGATCCCGTGAAGGGCCTCGACCGCCTCCTTCGCATGCGCGGTCTCGCCGTACCGGAGCAGCTCCTCGTACGCGAGGCTCCGGAGGAGCATCGCGCGCCTCACCTCGTCCCGGAACCCCCCCCTGCCCTCGAGCACCCTCACCCCCAGCGCGAAACGGGAGAGCTCCTCGCCGAAGCGCACTACCCCGAACTCGCGGAGCCGCTCCCGGTACGCGCGCTCGTCCTCCCACTCGGGGCCGGCGTAGCGCACGAGCGCCATCGAGTTCTGCCCGCACTGCTTCCGGATCCAGTCGGCGACGACGCTCGGCCCGTCGGGCAGGGGGAGCAGCATGTCGAGCCCCGCCTCCGCCCACTCCCAGCCGAGCGCCGGGTCGGGCGCCTTCCGCCTCAGGTTGAACGCGAGGAACCACCCGAGGAACTCGCGCGCGCGTTCGTTGCCCGGATAGAGCCGGTGGAGCAGGCGGTAGAGCTCGAAGCACTCCTCGTCGCGGCCCTCGCCGTAGAGCACGTCGCCGCGCAGCCAAAGATACGTGAGGAGAAGCGGGCGGAACGACCCGGCGAGGACGCTGCCGGCAAGGCCCTCGGCCCCGGCGGCCGAGGCGAGGGGGGTCCGGGGGGAGTCCGTTACGAGCGCGTCCCGCGCCGGCTGCGCCAGCGCGAGCGCGAGGACGAGGAGCGCGCACGCGGCGGCGACGCGCCTCACGGTGTCCTCCGCAGCCGCACCCCGAGGCCGCCGAGGGCGGCCGCGCAGAGGAGCGCCGCCGCCGCGAGCCGTGCCGCATCGAGGAGCCTTGCTCTTCCGCGGAGCCCCGCTCCCGCCCACTCGCCGCGCGCGACGCGGTCCGAGGCGTCGAGCGCCGCAAGGTCGGGCAGGATTCCGAGGAGCGCGCGCATCGCGGCCCGGACGGACGACGGCGCATCGGCGACCGGCCCGTGATCGTGGCCGTGGTCGTGCTCGTGGTCGTGCCCGTCGTGCTCCTCTTCCGCGACCGCGGCGGCGACCTTTCCCTCGTGCTCCCACGTCTCGAGCAGGAACCCCTTGAGCGACGCGGCGAGAAGCAGCGTCGCGGCAAGAAGCGCCGCGACGGGTGCGGAGAGGCTCGCGCCCGCGGCGACGCCCAGCGCGGCGAGACCCATGGCGGCGAGCGCGGGCGCGAGGCCCGCGAAGAGCGCGTTCCCGAGGAACGGGCGTTCCGCCCCGAGGGCCCCCGTCCGGTCTCCCGCGATGCCGATGACGAACGTATCCCCCGCGTTCCCGATCCGGATCGAGGGCGGCGCTGCGGGAAGGATCACCGCCTGGTCGGTCGGCACGTTCCGCTCGCGGCCATCCACGAGAAGCGTCACGGCCCCCGGCGCGTCGGCCTGCGCCGCGCCGGCGGCGAAGGCTCGGACGTGCGTGCGGAGCGCCCGCGCATCGGCGGGCAGTCCGATCTTCCGCTCGGTGAGGAGCCAGATCGTCGCCCGTTCGTTCAGCGGGTAGACCTCGTACGTCGGGACGCCGCCCGCCGCGGCGGCCCCGCCGGCGGCCGCGGCGAAGAGGACGAACGTGGCGAGGAACGCCCCGGCCCCGACGCCCAGCGCGCTGCCGCACGCCCACGCCCACGGGGACACGGGCGACGCGAGCGCGAGGTGCGTGCGGCGCCGTTCGCGGTCGATCGCGGGGGGGAACGTCCCGAGGAAGACCGCGGCCACGTACCCGAGGGTGACGGCGATGTCGCTCGCGAGCCCGTAGGCCGAGAGCCCGACGAGAAAGACCGCGACGGACGCGACGGCGAGGAGGACGAGGCCGCCCCGCCGGCGAAGCTCCCGCAGCCTAAGAAGCGCCGCCGCCCTCATCCTTCGCCAGCGTGTCGAGGAAGAGATCCTCGAGCGTGGTCCTCGGCGGCGCGACGCCATGGAGAAGGATCCCCTCGTCCCGGAGCCACGCCTCGACCTTTCTCCGCCGCTCGGCGTCGACGGCCTCGGTCTCCCAGGCGAGCCTTCGCGCGTCCGAGAGGAGGTCCTTCACCTCGCCCGCGAGGACCTTCCGTCCGCGATGGAGGATCGCGATCTCGTCGCAGACCTCCGCCACGTCGGAGAGGATGTGCGAGGTGAGGAGCACCGTGGTGCCCTCCGCGGCCACCTCGCGCAGCAGGTCGCGCACCTCGCGGTTCCCGACGGGGTCGAGACCCGACGTCGGTTCGTCGAGGACAAGGAGTTCCGGGCGCGCCATGAGCGCGAGCGCGAGGCCGATCCGCCGCGCCATGCCCTTCGAGTAGGTCGAGAGCCGGCGGTCCCTCGCGTCCCACATGCCCGTCCGGCGGATGAGCTCCTCGGCGCGCGCCCGCCTCTCCCGCCCCGGGATGCCGTAGAGGCGCCCCCCGAAGAGGAGCGTCTCCATGCCCGTCAGGAACTCGTAGAGCCGCGTCTCCTCCGGCAGGAACCCGGTGCGCCTGCGCGCGCTCCGGTGGCCGGCGGGGCAGCCGAGGACGGTCGCCTGTCCGGCCGTCGGCTTCAGGAGCCCGAGCAGCATGAGGATCGTCGTCGTCTTGCCGGAGCCGTTCGGCCCGAGGAGCCCGAAGACCCGGCCCCTTCCCACCTCGAGGTCGAGCCCCCGGACGGCGAGCACGGTCGTCCGCCGGAAAGGGGCCCGGAACTCGCGGATCAGGCCCTTGGCCTCGACGACCGGCATCCCGAGAACCTAACGAGGAAGAAACCCCGCCGCAAGGCGCCTGCAACCCGAGGCCCGCCGGAGGCGGGCGTGGGCGCCCCCCGGCCCCCCCCGGATCGCTCGCGGGCGGTCTCGCGCCCGCTCCTATACTATTTGGGGCTTCGAAGAGGAGTACCGCTCGTGAGAACCGCCATCCGCCGCCTCCTTCTCGCCTCGCTTCTCGCGCTCGCCCCCGCGGCGCGCGCCGAAGAGCCGAACCCGGATGTCGTGAAGGCGGTCCGGGCGATGCTCGACACCAAGAAGGAGGACGAGCGGGACGCCATGAAGGCCGCGCTCCTGAATCGGCCCGACCTCGACTGGGCGTCGCTCCGCGCGGGGCTCGAGGCGGGCCCCTACCACCAGAAGCCGCTCGAGACCGCGTACGGCGAGCGCTCCTCGAAGGGCACCTTCGACATCGTGTTCTCTGGCACGGACGGGAAGCCGCGGGGCTTCCTGATGTGGGTCCCGAAGAAGTACGACGCGAAGGAGAGGCTCCCGCTCCTCGTCTACCTGCACCACGACCCGCAGATGGAGCACGTCCAGATGGGCGGCGAGAAGGCCAGCGCCGCCCTCACGCGGTTCAAGGACATCGCCGAGAAGAACGGCCTTCTCCTCGTCACCCCGTACACGTCGCGCGGCGCCGAGTGGTGGACGCCCGAGGGGAAGAGGCTCGTCGAGTGGACGCTGAAGCAGGTGCGCCAGCGCTACAGCGTCGACGACGACCGGATCGCGCTCATCGGGGCGCTCGGCGGCGGCGACGCCGTCTGGTACCTCGGCCAGGAGATGCCCGGGACCTGGTCGGCGCTCATGCCGATGACCGGCGACCCGTACGAGATCACGGCCCTCATCCGCCCGATCTTCCTCGCGACCCTCGACCGCATGGACATCCTCATGGGGATCCCCGGCAAGACGAGCAGCACCGTGGGGGAGAAGAGCGCCGAGCGCTTCCTCGCCGACCTGAAGCCGATGTTCGACCAGCGGATGCGGATCACGACCGCGGTCTGGCCGACGGCGCAGGCCGACTTCAGCTACCTCGACAAGATCGTCGCGCAGATCGGCTCCTTCGCGAGCGACCGCAAGCGCGAGGCGTACCCGGACGAGGTGGACATCGAGACCGAGGCGGGCACGCCGCTCCGGTCGCTCTGGCTCCGGAACGAGGGCTACGACCCGGACGGCAGCCCGGCGCCGCCGATGCACGGCTTCCGGTCGACGTGGCTCAAGTGGACCCCGCCGGACAGGAAGAGCGCGGAGAAGCGCCTCGGCGTCGAGATCGACGTGCGCGAGGGGATGCCCGGCATCGTCATCCGGTCGGCGCCCGGCGAGGCGGGCAAGTCGCAGATCTTCCCGGGCGACGTGATCCTCGAGGTGAACGGCGCCCCCGTCTCCAAGGCCGAGGACCTGCGCGCCGCGCTCGACGGGACGGAGTGGGGGGGCGAGGTGCGCCTGCTTCTCGCGCGCGACCTCAAGGAGGACGACCTCGAGCGCCACGAGCGCATGGAGGACCGCTACCGCCGCTACCGCGCGAAGCTGAAGGAGCTGAGGGACGCCGGCCAGCCGATCCCGGAGCACCTGTGGGACGAGATCGAGGAGGAGGGGCCCGGGGAGGAGCGAGCCGGGGGTCAGGAGGACGACTCCGCCGGCATCGAGATCAGCGACGACACGGAGAAGAAGCCTGCCGAGGGCCAGGAGGGCGGCGGGAAGGCGAAGCACGTGAAGAGGACCGTCCGGGTCATCGAGCGCTGGGTGAAGATCCGGAGGCCCGCGGGCGTGCTGGTTCGCGAGGACTTCGGCGCTGCGTGGGACCGCACCTACACGAAGACCGAGGGCGTGCGGGTCGCCGGCGTGTACGCCGGGAGCCTCGCCGGGCGCGCCGGGTTCAAGGAGGGCGACCTCATCGTCGCCGTGGGCGGGAGGCAGGTGAAGGACATCCACGACATCGAGGACGCCATCGCCACGATGGATGACGGCGGCAAGCCCTTCCGGTTCGAGCAGGAGCCCGAGGGCGAGAACTTCATCGACTTCACGATCCGCAGGCCGAACGCGGATGGGACCTTCCAGTCGGACACGGGGATCACCGTGCGGTGGACGCCGATGAAGTCCTCGCGCGTGGACGCGCGCTGGGACAAGAAGGAGAACACGCTCCACGTCCTCGCGAACCACGTCTCGGGCTTCACGATCTACTTCAACGACGCGCTGATCGAGCCGAAGAAAGAGTTCCACCTCTTCATCAACGACATCCCCTACCAGGATCTCGCGGATCCGGAGACGACGCCGGACTACCCGAACCCGCACGGCGACGCGGCGGCGGGCGACGAGGCCTTCCGCATGCGGAAGCGGCGCGCGAAGGTCGAGGGGTGGACGCCCGACGTCGCGCTCGCGCTCGAGGAGTTCCTCGTCGGCTGGGACCGGAGGCAGGTCTACGGCGCGAAGCGCACGTTCGACCTCACGAAGATGAAGGCGGGCTTCGAGAAGGCGCGCTCCCGCGCCAAGCGCGAGGACGACCTCCCCGATCGCGTGAAGAAGGCGTACGAGGAGCACCGCGAGCGCGCCAAGGGCTAAGGCATGGCCGACGGCTTGACCCTGAAGCACCGCGTCCGGATCGTGACCGCGGCCGCGCTCTTCGACGGGCACGACGCCGCGATCAACATCATGCGGCGCCTCATGCAGCGCGCGGGCGCCGAGGTGATCCACCTCGGCCACAACCGCAGCGCGACCGAGATCGTCGATGCCGCGGTCATGGAGGACGCGCAGGCGATCGCGATCACGTCCTACCAGGGCGGCCACGTCGAGTTCTTCAAGTACGTCGTGGACCTCCTGAAGGAACGCGGGGCCACGCATGTGAAGGTGTTCGGGGGGGGCGGGGGCGTGATCGTCCCGGAGGAGATCCGGGATCTCGAGGGCTACGGCGTCGCGAAGATCTTCAGCCCCGAGGACGGCCGACGGATGGGCCTAGAGGGGATGATCGGGCACCTCCTCCGGGAGTCGGACTTCGAGACGCCGCGGCTCAACGGCGCGCTCCGGGGCGCGGACGCGCGCCGCCTCGCCTCGGCGCTCACGCAGGCGGAGCTCGGGGCGACCAACGGGGTCGGCAAGCCCGCGAGGCGGGTCCCGGTGGTGGGCGTCACGGGCCCCGGCGGCGCCGGGAAGTCGGTGCTCACGGACGAGCTCCTGCGACGCTTCCTGATGGAGTTCCCGGCGAAGCGGTTCGCGGTGCTCTCCGTCGACCCGAGCCGGAAGCGGGGCGGCGGCGCGCTCCTCGGCGACCGCATCCGGATGAACTCGATCGACCCGAGGCGCGTCTTCATGCGCAGCTTCGCGACACGCGGCAGCGTGAGCGAGCTCGGCGACGCGATGGGCCGCGCGCTCGACGTCTGCCGCGCCGCCGAGTACGACCTCCTCTTCGTCGAGAGCTCGGGCATCGGCCAGGCCGACACCGGCGTCACCGAGGTCAGTGACGTCTCGATCTACGTCATGACGCCCGAGTACGGCGCCCCGACGCAGCTCGAGAAGATCGACATGCTCGACTTCGCCGACCTCGTCGCGGTGAACAAATCGGACCGCCGCGGTGCCGGCGACGCGCTCCGCGACGCGCGGAAGCAGGTCCGGAGGAACCGCGAGCTCGGGCCGTCGGTCAGGGACGACGACCTCCCCGTCTTCCCGACGATCGCGAGCCGGTTCAACGACAGCGGCGTGAACCGCCTCTTCGACCGGCTCGTGCGGGTCGTGGACGAGAAGACCGGAACCCGGTTCGGCGCCGAGCGCGCGGCGAAGCTGCCGCCGGCCTACCACGACGTCGTGATCGTCCCGCCCGACCGGGAGCGCTACCTGGGCGAGATCGCGGAGACCGTCCGCGGCTACCACGCGCTCGTCGAGAGGAAGGCGGCCGCGGCGCGCGAGCTCTACCGTCTCGAGGGGGCCGCCGAGGCGCTCGGGGACGCGACGCCCGCCGGGCTCCGGGGGCGGATCGAGGACCTCCGCCGCGAGCTCGGGGAGGAGCTTCTCCGGCTGCGCGGGTGGGACGAGCTGGTCGCCCGCTACCGCGCGGACGAGCTGGTCACGCGCGTGCGCGACAAGGAGCTCCGCCAGCCGCTCTTCACGGAGTCGCTCGCCGGGACGCGCATCCGGAAGATCGCGCTCCCGCGCGTCCACGACTGGGGCGACCGGCTCCGCTGGCTCCTGCTCGAGAACGTGCCGGGGGAGTTCCCCTACACGGCGGGCGTCTTCGCCCTGCGGCGCACCGATGAGGATCCGAAGCGGATGTTCGCGGGCGAGGGGCCGCCCGAGCGCACGAACCGGCGCTACCACTACCTCTGCAAGGGGCAGAAGGCGCACCGGCTCTCGGTCGCGTTCGACTCCGTGACGCTCTACGGCGAGGATCCCGACGAGCGCCCGGACATCTACGGCAAGATCGGCGAGAGCGGCGTCTCCATCTGCACGCTCGAGGACATGCGGAAGCTCTTCCATGGCTTCGACCTCTGCGCGCCGTCGACGAGCGTCTCGATGACGATCAACGGGCCCGCGCCGACGATCCTCGCGATGTTCCTGAACGCCGCGATCGACCAGCAGGTCGACCGCTTCCGCGAGGAGCACGGCCGCCCCCCGACCCCCCCCGAATCCGACAAGCTGAAGGCGAAGACGCTCGAGCAGGTGCGCGGGACCGTGCAGGCGGACATCCTCAAGGAGGACCAGGCGCAGAACACCTGCATCTTCGGCACGGAGTTCAGCCTCAAGCTGATGGGGGACATCCAGGAGTACTTCGTGCGCCACAAGGTGCGCAACTACTACTCGGTGTCGATCTCCGGCTACCACATCGCGGAGGCGGGCGCGAACCCGATCACGCAGGTCGCGTTCACGCTCGCGAACGGCCTCACCTACGTCGAGTACTACCTCTCGCGCGGGATGGCCGTGGACGACTTCGCGCCGAACCTGTCGTTCTTCTTCAGCAACGGGCTCGACCCGGAGTACACCGTGATCGGGCGCGCGGCGCGGCGCGTGTGGGCGGTGCTCATGCGAGAGCGGTACGGCGCCGGCGAGCGGAGCCAGAAGCTCAAGTACCACATCCAGACGTCCGGGCGCTCGCTCCACGCGCAGGAGGTCGCCTTCAACGACATCCGGACGACGCTCCAGGCGCTGCTCGCGCTGAACGACAACTGCAACTCGCTCCACACGAACGCGTACGACGAGGCGATCACGACGCCCACCGAGGAATCGGTCCGCCGCGCGATGGCGATCCAGCTCATCATCAACCGCGAGCTCGGGATCATGAGGAACGAGAACACGCTGCAGGGCTCGTTCGTCGTGGAGGAGCTGACCGATCTCGTCGAGGAGGCGGTGCTCAGGGAGTTCGAGCGGCTCGACGAGCGCGGCGGGGTGCTCGGCGCGATGGAGCGCGGCTACCAGCGCTCGCGGATCCAGGAGGAGTCGCTCCTCTACGAGACGCGGAAGAACTCGGGCGAGCTGCCGATCGTCGGCGTCAACACCTTCGTGAACCCCGACCCGGAGCGCGTCGCGCCCGTCCCTCGGGAGATCACCCGCGCGACGCCCGAGGAGAAGCGCGCGCAGCTGGACAACCTGCGCGCGTTCCAGAGGGAGCATGCGAAGGAGGCCCCGGCGGCGCTCGCGCGGCTGCGCGAGGCCGCGCTCGAGGGCAGGAACATCTTCGCCGAGCTGATGGACACGGTGCGGGTGGCGAGCCTCGGCCAGGTCACCCGCACCCTCTACGACGTCGGCGGCAAGTACCGCCGCTCGATGTAATTCGTTGTACGGAGCCTGACACCTTTCAACGAACATGGCGCTCGACCAGACGCACTTTCTCTACGCCGACCGCGGCCCCACGAGCGTGTACAAGTTCCGCGTGGGCGAGGATCCCCTCATCTACGTGTGGTTCGAGTACAGCGACGGCACGGGGTCGCTCCACGTGACGCCGAAGGCGGGCCCATTCCGCCCGGACGAGCCGCTCGAGGACGCGCCCTTCGCCGATCTCGAGACGCTCCTCGCCGAGCGAGGCACGACGAAGGCGCAGTGGATCGAGGACCTCTTCGCCCAGTACGGCGAGCGGGTCCACTGGTCCTACCCGTAGCGCCGGGCTCAGACCGGGCGGGCGGCGAGCGGCGCGCGCTTGCGCGGGGGGGCCCTTCGGGCGCTCGCCTGCGCCAGCGCGGCGGCGCAGCGCGGGCAGGTGCGCCGGTGCCACTCGAAGAGCGCGCAGGCGTAGCGCGAGAGGTTCCCCTCGCGGCAGGCCGCGGCCAGGTGGAGGAAGTCGCGACAGTCCATGCCCACCTCTCGGCTGCGGGCGGCCGGCTTTCGGAGACGAGCAGCCGTTAGCCACCTAACGGCGGGCTGACGGGAAGCAGGGGGGTCTGGGGGGCGGCGGTAGACTCCGCCGCTTCATGGCGCGCGTGTCGATGCGTTACCCGGCCGTGGGCCTCGGGCAGGACCTGTCGCTCTTCGCGGTCTGGGCGATCCTCCCGCTCTGGGCGAAGCTCGACGCGAACGCGACGCCGCTCGAGCTCGGCGCGCTGCCGGTGTTCGGCGGGCTCCCGTACGTCGTCACGGCTCTCTTCGCCGGCCGGTTCTCCGACCGCGTGTCGCGAACGACGCTCGCGCGGATCGGCCTCGCGCT
>WYBS01000142.1 GCA_011525755.1 Planctomycetaceae bacterium | reverse complement strand
AGGCGCTCGCCCTTCTTCCACCCCTTCGGGAGCGAGAGCCAGCCGACCATCGCGTGCTTCCCCTTCACGAGCGCGACGTCGCCCTTCGCCATCTCCTGCTCGATCGCGTCCCACTTCCCCTCGGGGTCGAGCTCCCGCAGGCGCACGAGGATCCTGCCCGCCTTGTCCGCGTTCTGGCGGTTGCCCGCGAGCGCCTTCACGGCCGACGCGAGCTTGCTCAACCGCGCCTTCGACGGCTCGACCTCGGCCGCGCGCAGGAGCCAGCCGTCGTCCGACTTCCCGAGCCGGTCGTAGAGCTTCGCGGCCTCCTTGTGCGCCTCCTCGCGGCGCTTCGCGACGGCGGCGTCCGGGTCCGCCGCCTCGATCGCCTCGACCTCCCGCGCGAGCTCGTCGAGGTCCTTGCCGCCCGCCTCGCGCGCGCGCGCGATCGCGAGGAGCGCCTCCTCCTTCTGCCCCTTCTCCTTGAGCCAGCGCGCGTAGTCGGTCCAGACCTTCGCGACCTTCTCGAGCGTCTTCGGGTCGGGCCCGTCCTTCGCGAGGGCGGGATGGGGGAGGAGCGCGAGGAGGGGGAGGAGGAGCGCGCGGCGCATCAGGCGCCCATGCTACGACGGCGCCGAAACGAAGAAGGGGGCGGGCCCGGGACGCGGGACCCACCCCCGAGGAAGCCGGCGTACGCCGCCGTCAGAAGTCCATCACCGCGTAGAAGTTGAACCGGATGGCGTTGCCGCGCGTCGTGTTGCCGTAGAGCGTCTCCCAGAACGTCGCGTCGAAGCCCGTCCGGAAGGTCTTCGTCCACATGCGGACGACGCCGAGGTAGGCGGCGAAGTTCTCGGTGATGCCCGTCCCGGCGAGGTCGCCGTTCTCCGGGTCGTCCACCGTCGCGCCCGCGTACCAGTTCCACTTCTCGTTCTGGAGGAACTTGAGCTCGATCCACCCGCCCCAGCCCTGGATCTCGTCGCCGGTCGCGGTGTTGATCGTCTGGCCGATGTTGGCGCGGATGTCGCCGCCCGCCTGCGCCCACCAGATCTCGCCGCGAACGACGAACTTCGGGCCGATCGGCACCGTGAAGTCCGCGCCCGCCATCGCGCTGAGGTAGTCCGTGCTGCCTCCGAAGGACGAGTCGGTCTCGTTGCCGCCGATGTAGCCCCAGACGCCGATGACGATCTTGCGCTCGCCCTTCGACGTCCAAGCGCCGCGGATCTCGAAGTTCGGCCAGCCCGCGTCGAAGCCGTCGCGCTCCGTCGTCGTGAACGGCGGCGCGCCGCTGTCGAGGTCCTGGTTGTTCACGGCTCCCTGGAGGCCGAGCGCCACCTGGAGCGTGATGCTCCCGCTGCCCTTCCAGAGGAACTCGGCCTGCGGCCTCCGGTCGCCGGGGTTACCGACGTTCCACATGAGGGTCTCGGAGTTGACCGTCGGGAAGAGCGGCGACGCGACGTCCCAGTCCTGCCCGAGGCGGATCCACCACTTGCCGGTCTCGATCTGCGTGTAGGCGAGGCGGATGCGCGGCGTCGGGCGCGACTCGGCCGGGCCCGTGGGGAAGTTCGCGAAGTCGATCTCGAGCTTGCCCGTCGCGTCGGCGTTGACCACCTTGCCGAAGTTGAAGTCGAACCCGATGCGTGTCAGGCGCACGTCGATCGCGAACTGGTCGTCGTTCGCGTCCGCGGCGACGCCGTCCTCGGCGATCACCCGGGTCGGGACGATCACGCTGTCGAAGCGCGCGGTGTCGTAGTACGCGTCGAAGCGGAGGAACCCGTAGAGGGTGACGAACGCGCCCTTCTTGGTCGCGGTGCCGGCGGGCTGGGCGCCCTCGAGCGCGCGCGTCGTGTCGAGGTACTGCTCGACGTCCTGCTCGAGCATCCGGTTCTCGATGGTGCGGAGGCGGTCCACCTCGCTCTCGAGCTTCGTGTTCTTCCCCTCGCTCTGCTTCAGCCGTTCGAGGATCTCCCTGTTCTGCTCCTCGATCTGCCGGAGCCGCTCCTCCGTCTCCTGGTCCCCCGCCCGCGCCGCTGCCGCGAGGCCGAGCAACGAGAAGACAAGGCAAGCCCGCATCCGCATCCGCATCACGCTTCCTCCTGCTGCCGAATCCGTCCTTGAACGCGCGCAGCCTACGGGTATCGTCCTATCTGTCAATCCGAATGTGCATATCGGGCTAGGCGATGGACGCGCCGGCCGGCAAACGGAGTCCCCGAAAGGGCGAAGGAGGGTCCCGTGGGAAGCGTCGTGAGGAGCGTTCGTTGGAGCGTGTTCGCGATCGCCATGCTCGGTGCCTCGGCCGCGCGCGGCGGCGACGGCGTGAAGCAGGCGACGTTCGACGCGAGGCACGAACTCGAGGTGGCGATCCCGGAGGGCGCGCAGTCGGTGCGGATCTGGTTCACCGAGCCGCAGGCCGACGCCCAGAGCGACGTGCGCAGGATGAAGATCGAGTGCGCGGCGGGCAACCCGAAGGCCGCGAGGGACGACGAGGGGAGCACCTACCTCTACTGGGAGCTCGTGAAGCCCGCGGCCGGCACGTTCAGGGCCGTCACCACCTTCGAGATCACGCGCAAGGAGGTGCGGATGAGCGTCGACCCCTTGGCGACGCGGCCCTACACCGAGGCCGACCTGAAGGGCATGGAGAAGTACCTCGGCCCGACGCAGTACGTGATCATCGACGACCGGATCCGCGATCTCGCGGCGAAGATCGTCGGCGACGAGAAGAACCCGACCTTGGCCGCGCGCCTCATCTACGACTGGGTCCTCGGGAACATCGAGTACTGGGTGAAGGACCCGACGAAGCTCAAGGCGTCGCCGACGGGGAGCACGGAGCACTGCCTCGCCACGAAGACGGGCAACTGCACCGACTTCCACTCGCTCTACATGTCGATCTCGCGCGCCGCGGGGATCCCGACGCGGATCACCTACGGCTCGTTCTTCAAGGGGCCGCTCGACGGCCAGGACGCGGACCAGAGCTACCACTGCTGGCTCGAGTACCTCGCGCCGGGCGTGGGCTGGGTGCCGCTCGACGTCGCGATCGCGGACATCTTCGTCGACGGCGTGACGCTGACGGACGAGAACAAGCCGAAGATCACGCTCACGACGGCCGACGGCTACGGCGGCCCCGACCCGAACATGGTCGACTACTACTTCGGCAACATCGACGAGCGCCGCGTGGTCTGGTCGCACGGCCGCGACCTCTCGCTCGATCCGAAGCAGGCGGGCGGCCCGGTGAACGCGATGGCGAAGGCCTACGTGGAGATCGACGGGAAGCCCTTCGACGGGTACAAACGGAAGCTCACGTTCAAGGAGATCCGGAAGGCGCCGTGACCGCGACCGATGACGACGGGAAGACCGACGCGCTGATCCGCGATCTCGAGGGACTCGGCGGGACGAAGTGCGGGGGGTGCGGGGGCGCCCTCGGCCCCCACGCCTTCGTCGCGAGCGTGGCCCTCGGGTTCAAGGACCGGCCGCGGTGCGCCGGCTGCCTCGCCGGCGCCCTCGGCCGCGAGCGGAAGGCCTTCCTCGAGCATCTCGGATATTACATCCGTTCGCGGGCCTGCTTCCGCGCGGGCTGGGAGTGGTCGGACCGCCGTCAAGGGCACGGCGAAGGGCCCGAGCCCGGCGCGCGGTGGCTCGCGGAGGAGTCGCTCATGGGCGCGTCGCAACCGGAACAGGAGCCGTCCCCGGCGGACGGCGCCCGCGTGTTTGACGCGGGCGACATGGGCTGCGGCGACCTCGTCCTCGAGCTGCGCAAGCGCGTGAACGCGCTCGCGCCGGGAGAGGTGCTCGAGGTGCGGGCTCTCGACCACGGCGCGCCCGAGGACCTGCCCGCATGGTGCGGGCTCACGGGGAACAGGCTCGTCAAGGCCGAGCCGCCACGCTACTGGATCGAACGCAGGAGGGACTGAACGGCCGGGCGCGATGCCCTGCCGCAAGCAAGAGGAGACGTGACATGGCCGGAAAGTTCTGCATCACGCTCGCGAGCTCGAAGGACAACACGGACAAGGCGACGGTCGCCTTCGTCGTCGCGAACGCCGCGGTGGCGTCGGACAAGAAGACGCTCGTCTTCCTGTCCATCGAGGGCGTCCGCCTCTGCCAGAAGGGCTTCGCGGACGACATCCACGAGTCCGGGTTCGCGCCCCTGAAGGAGCTCATGACGAACTTCACGAAGGCGGGCGGCGCGATCTGGGTCTGCAGCCCGTGCTTCAAGAAGCGGAACCTCGACGAGAAGAACCTGATCGACGGCGCGACGATCGTCGGCGGGGCGAAGCTCGTCGAGTTCCTCGGCGACGGCACGCCCTGCGTGTCGTACTAGGAAGGCCGCAGGCTCCAGGCTGGAAGGCTGGAGGCGGAAGGATGCGGGCTTGAGCGAACCCCTTCCCGGGGCCCATCCCCTTCCCGACGCCGTCTGCGACGGCGGCGACCTCGACTGCGGGAGCGGTCTTCTCCTGATCATCCGCAACGCGATGGCGCCTCTTCCCGAGGGCGGCATCCTCGAGGTGAGGAGCCGCGAGATCAGCGTGAAGGAGGACCTGCCGGCGTGGTGCCGGATGGTCGGCCACACGCTCGTCGCCGCCGTCGGCGAGAGCTACTTCGTCCGCAAGAAGGCGGGCGACGACGAGCTCGCGAGGCACGTGGAGGCGGCGCGCAACTACGAGTGGAAGGTCCGCGTTCGGCGGCAGGGCGCGCAGCCGGCGAAGGCGTTCGTCCGCAACCACTCGTTCACCGTCGGGCAGCCCGCGTCGTTCGACACCGGGGACGAGGCGCCGAGCGCGATCGAATTCCTGCTCTCGGCGCTCGCGGGATGCCTCGCCGTCGGGTTCCAGTGGCGCGCGTCGCGTCGGGGCATCGAGGTGCGCGACCTCGAGGTCTCGCTGCGCGCGAAGTCATCGAACATCCTCGCGTTCCTCGGGATGGAGGAGGGGAACCCGGGGCTCGACGAGGTGCACGGCCGCGTCTACGTGGACGCGGACGGCGAGGACGAGGACCTCTCCGCGCTCTGGGACGAGACCGTGCTCCGCTCGCCCGTCGCGCAGTCGCTGCTTCGCGGCGTGCCCGTGAAGGTGGATCTCCGGAGGGCGTGATGACGAAGCTCCCGCTCTTTCCCGTGACCGTCGTCGGAAGCTGGCCGCGGCCGCCGTGGCTCCTCGACGCCCGGAAGCGCGGCGCGAAGGACCTCGGCGACCGCGTCGAGGAGGCGACGCTCCTCGCGCTGAAACAGCAGGAGGACGCGGGGATCGACATCGTCTCCGACGGCGAGCAGCGGCGGGACAACTTCTGCTCGTTCATCGCGGACTCGATCGAGGGGATGAAGCTGCTGTCGATGGCGGACCTGCTCGAGCACGTGGAGGACAAGGCGTCGTTCGAGGGGATCCTCTCCGCGCTCGACGTCCCCGCGTTCGCGATCCGCAACGCGACCGTCGTCGGGAAGCTCCGCGCGGCGCGGCCGCTCGCGCTCGACGACTTCCGCTTCGCGCGCGCGCACACGCGGAAGCCGATCAAGGTGGCGCTGCCGGGGCCGTACCTCATCACGCGGTCGAGCTGGGTGAAGTCGCTCTCGGGCGCCGCCTACCCGACGCGCGACGAGCTCGGGGATGACGTCGTGCGGATCCTCCGCGCCGAGGTGCTCGCGCTCGCGGAGGCGGGCGCGGACATGATCCAGCTCGACGAGCCGGTCTTGACCGAGCTCGCGTTCGCCGGGAAGTCGGCCACTCACACGTTCATGTGCGGCGCGCTCGCGGCGCAGGCGTCGCCGGAGAAGGAGTTCGACCTCGCCGTGCGTCTCGTGAACCGGGTGTTCGAGGGGGTCCGGGGGCCGTTGCGCGCGCTCCACATCTGCCGCGGCAACTGGAGCCGCGACGAGGGCGTGCTGCTCTCGGGCGGCTACGCGCCGCTGCTCCCGCACCTCGGCCGGATGGACGTGGACCAGTTCGTTCTCGAGTACGCGACGGACCGCGCGGGGCCGGTCGAGGCGCTCGCGCGGCTTCCGGCGCGCGCGCAGGTCGGGTTTGGCGTCGTCAACCCGCGGACGGCGGAGGTCGAGGCGCCGGACGCGATCGTCGCGCGGGTGCGCGAGGTCGCGAAACTCCTCGGGTCCGCGCGGATCTTCCTCAACCCGGACTGCGGCTTCGGCACGTTCGCGGACCGCCCCGTGAACAACGCTCGCACGGCCGCCGCGAAGCTCGCCGCGCTCTCCCGCGCCGCCGCGATGCTCAGGGCAGAGTTCGCGTAGGCGTCTCGACGCGCGTGCTACAAGGGCGGAGAGGAGGACCCGCCGTGATGAATCCGGCGCCGACCGAACCGGAGAGCCTCGCCGAGGAGGCGCTCCTGCGCGGGAGCGACGACCTGCTCGTCGACTTCGACCGCGCGTTCCGGGTGTTCCAGGAGTTCGTGAAGGGGTGCCGGGCGCTCCACGACATCGGCCCCGCGGTCACGGTCTTCGGCTCCGCCCGCTTCGGGGAGGATCACCGCTACTACCGGCTCGCCCGCGAACTCGGACGCGAGCTGGCGCGCCGCCGCTACGCCGTCCTGACCGGCGGCGGCCCGGGCATCATGGAGGCCGCGAACCGCGGCGCGCGCGAGGGCAAGGGGCTGAGCATCGGCTGCAACATCATCCTGCCGAAGGAGCAGGAGCCGAACCCCTACCTCGACCGCACGATCGACTTCGACTACTTCTTCGTCCGGAAGGTGATGCTCGTGAAGTTCTCCCTCGGCTTCGTCCTGATGCCAGGCGGGTACGGCACGCTCGACGAGATCTTCGAGACCGTCACGCTCGTGCAGACGGGGAAGATCAAGCATTTCCCGATCGTCATGATGGGGAAGGACTACTGGCAGGGGATGCTCGATTTCATCTCGGAGACGATCTTCCGCGAGGGAGCGGCGGAGGAGGGGGAGGTGGGCCGCTTCCTCGTCACGGACTCGGTCGCGGAGGTGGTCGACCACATCGACCGCATCGCCCGCGGGAACGGCTGACGGGGGAGGCTCCCGCTACCATGGCGGCCGTGCGCGACGAACCCAGAGGCGGCGTGCTCGACCCGGTCGAGCGGCTCTCCGAGATCCTCTTCGGCCTCATCATGGCGCTCACGTTCACGGGGACGATCCACGCCGCGGAGGGCGGCCACGAGGAGATCCGCGCCACGCTCGCGGGCGCGATCGGGTGCAACATCGCGTGGGGCATCGTGGACGCCGTGATGTACGTGATGACCGTGGTCGTCACGCGCAACCGCGCGCTGCGGGCGCTGCAGCACGTTCGCCGCACCGCGACGCGCGATGAGGCCGCCGCGGTCCTCTCGGACGTGCTCCCGGAGGCCGCCGTGAAGGTGATGACGCCGCACGACTTCGAGGCCCTTCGTCGCTGGCTCTCTGGCCTCCCGGAGCAGCGCGTGCGCACGCTGACCCTGCGCGACCTCCGCGGCGCGCTGGGCGTCTTCCTGCTCGTGACCATCTCGACGTTCCCCGTCGTCGTGCCGTTCCTCTTCATGGGCGACGCCGTGCGCGCGCTGCGAGTCTCGAACGCCGTCGCGCTCGCCATGCTCTTCGGGATCGGGTGGGCGCTCGGCAAGCACGCGGGGATGCGACCGCTGCTCACCGGCGCCTCGATGCTCGCGATCGGCGTCGTGCTCGTGGCGCTCACGATCGCGCTGGGCGGATGACGTCGCGCGCGCTCCCGGTCCTGCTCGTGCTCGCGGCGGCGGCAAGCGCCGACCTCGCGCGCGACGTCGAGGAGGCGTGCAGGGAGGCGACCCTCGACGGCCTCCGGGCGCCCCGGCAGATCCTCTGCGCCGCCGGCGAGGGGGAGGAGGGGGCTCCGGGGGAGGAGGGGGCTCCGGGGGAGGAGGGCGCCGGGGAGGAAGGCTGGGCCTTCGACCTCACGGGCTACTTCGTCGATCCGCCCGACGACGACCCCTACGGCTCGGCGATCCTCCGCGCGGACCGGGGCGCGCTCCACCTCGAGGCGCGCTACAACTACGAGGACCTGGACACGGGCTCGCTCTGGGGCGGATGGACGTTGGCCTGGTCGGGCGAGGTCGAGGTCTCGGTCGTGCCGATGCTCGGCGCCGTCTTCGGCCACACGCAGGGGGTCGCGCCCGGGCTCGAGCTCGACGTCGTCTGGAAGGCCCTCGAACTCTACGTCGAGGCGGAGTACGTCTTCGACGTGGACGGGCAGGACGACAGCTACTTCTACATGTGGGCCGAGTTCACGGTCAGCCCGACCGAGTGGCTGAGCCTCGGCCTTGTCGCCCAGCGCACGCGCGCCTACGACACCGACGTCGAGGTCGACCGG
Source organism: Planctomycetaceae bacterium (assembly GCA_011525755.1). Lineage (GTDB taxonomy): Bacteria > Planctomycetota > PLA2 > PLA2 > PLA2 > PLA2. The sequence goes on along the minus strand of WYBS01000142.1, from coordinate 19,885 downwards.
GGCCTCCTCGTGGGATTCCACGTCCGCTCCGTGAGCGCGACGGTCTACGTCTTCAACCTCGACCGGGACGATCCATACGTGATGATCGGGGTCGGGATCTCGTTCTGAGGCCTACGCCTTCCGCGCGGCAGGCCGCTTCGCGCGCCGCCGGCCTGCGTCGAACACGGCGCCCCTCCCGCCCTCGAGCACGTCCTCCGCCGGGACCGTGGCGAAGAGGTGCATGAGGACGGCGACGACGCCGGTCCAGCCGGTCTGGTGGCTCGCGCCGAGCCCCGCCCCGTTGTCGCCGTGGAAGTACTCGTAGAAGAGCACGTGGTCGCGCCAGTGCGGGTCCTCCTGGAACTTCCGCTCGCCGCCGTAGACCGGCCGCTTCCCGTCCGCATCGCGCAGGAAGATCGCGCCGAGGCGGCGCGAGATCTCCTCGGCCACCTGGTAGAGCGTCATCTTCCGGCCGGACCTGGTCGGGCACTCCACCGTGAACGCGTCGCCGTAGTACGTGTAGTACTGGAGCAGCGCGCGGACGATGAGCGCGTTGACCGGCATCCAGATCGGGCCGCGCCAGTTGGAGTTGCCCCCGAACATCCCGGTCTCGGACTCCGCCGGCTGGTAGCCGACGCGGTACTCCTGCGCGCCGACGCGGAAGACGTAGGGGTGGTCGCGGTGGTGGAGCGACAGCGCCCGGATCCCGTAGGGGCTCAGGAACTCGTTCTCGTCGAGCATGCGGGCGAGGACGCGGCGCAGCTTCCTCTCGTCGAGGATCGCGAGGAGCCGGCGGCCCTTCGCGCCGGGCGTCTGGGGCAGCGCGATGTTCCTCACGAGCTCGGGCCGCTTCTCGAGGAACCAGCGCGCCTTCGCCCTCAGCTCCGGCACCTTCTCGAGGACATCCTCCTCGATCACCGACGCCGCGCAGAGCGGCAGGAGCCCTACCATCGACCGGACCCTGAGGCGGGTCGCCGAGCCGTCCGGCATCCGCAGAAGGTCGTAGAAGAACCCGTCCTCCTCGTCCCACATCTCGTCGTGGCGGTCGCCCATCCGGTCCATCGCCGACGCGATCCGGATGAAGTGCTCGAAGAACTTGTAGGCCATCGCGGCGTGCGCGGGGTCCTCCTTCGCGAGCTCGAGCGCGATCGTGAGCATGCACTGGGAGAAGAACGCCATCCACGCGGTCCCGTCGGCCTGCTCGAGGAACCCGCCCGTGGGCAACGGCGAGCTGCGATCGAAGACGCCGATGTTGTCGAGGCCGAGGAACCCGCCCTCGAAGACGTTCCGCCCCGTCGGGTCCTTCCGGTTCACCCACCAGGTGAAGTTCAGGAGGAGCTTCTGGAACACGCGGTTGAGGAAGTCGTAGTCGCCCTTCCCCCCGCGGGCGCGGTCGAGCTGGAAAGCGAAGAGCGTGGCCCACGCGTGGACCGGCGGGTTCACGTCGCCGAAGTTCCACTCGTAGGCCGGGATCTGCCCGTTCGGGTGGAGGTAGCGCTCGCGCAGCATCAGGTCGAGCTGCTCCTTCGCGAAGTGCTCGTCGACGAGCGCGAGGGGCAGCGCGTGGAACGCGAGGTCCCAGGCCGCGTACCAGGGATACTCCCACTTGTCCGGCATCGAGATCACGTCGGCGTTGACCATGTGCGGCCACTGGCCGTTCCGCGGGATCCGGCCCCCCTCGCCGCCGTGCTCCGTGATCCAGCGCTCGAGGTCGAAGTGGTAGAACTGCTTGCTCCAGAGCATCCCCGCGAGCGCCTGCCGGAAGACGAGGCGGCGGTCGGCGTCGAAGGAGTCGGGCATGAGCGCGTCGTAGAAGGCGTCGGCCTCCGCGGCGCGCTCGCGCATCAGGTCGTCGTACCCGCGCCCGAACGGCGTGGACCGCGCCGCGCCCGCGCGGAGCCGGAGGCGCAGCGTCCCGGTCGCGCCGGGCGCCACCGTCACGACATGGTGCGCCGCGGCCTTCGTCCCTTTGCGCGCGGGGTTCACGGCCTCCCTCCGGCCGTGGACGACGTACTCGTGGAACGCGTCCTTGACGAAGGGCGCCGGGTTCTCCGCGCCGAAGAGCCGCCGCTGGTTCGTCTCGTTCTCGGTGAAGAGCAGCGGCGCCTCGCTGTCGACGTGGAACTCCAGCGCGCCGAGCTCCGGATGCGTCGCGCGGACGGTCCTCCTCCCCCGCGCCCCCTCCACCTCCTCGAGGGAGGGACGTGTCGCGCCCTCCTCGAACGCCCACGTGTTCCGGAACCAGAGCGTCGGCAGCAGGTGGAGTTCCGCCGGATCGCTTCCGCGGTTCGTCGCGGAGATGCGGATCAGGATGTCCTCCGGCGATGCCTTCGCGTACTCGACGACCACGTCGAAGTAGCGGTCGCCCTCGAACACGCCCGTGTCGAGGAGCTCGTACTCCATCTCGAGGCGCGAGCGGCGCGCGTTCACCTGCACGAGCTTCGCGTACGGGTAGGCCTCCTGCGGGTACTTGTACAGGTACCTCATGTACGAGTGCGTGGGCGTCGAGTCGAGGTAGAAGTAGTACTCCTTCACGTCCTCGCCGTGGTTGCCCTCCGAGTTGTCGAGGCCGAAGAGCCGCTCCTTGAGGATCGGGTCCTTCCCGTTCCAGAGGGCGAGCGCGAAGCAGAGGCGCTGGCCGTCGTCGCTGATGCCGCCGAGGCCGTCCTCGCCCCAGCGGTACGCGCGCGAGCGCGCCTGGTCGTGCGGGAAGTAGGTCCATGCGTCGCCGGTCCGGCTGTAGTCCTCGCGGACCGTGCCCCACTGGCGCTCGGAGAGGTAGGGGCCCCATTTCCTCCAGGGAATCCCGTTTGCGGCGGCCTCCGCGAGACGTTCACGCTCGGCGTTGCTCATGGGACCTCCTGCGCCCGGGGAAAGGGGTTACTCCGACATCAGCTTCTTTTTCGCCTGCGCGAGGGCCTTCTTGCGCTCGGGCGTGAGCGGCGGCGGCTCGAGATCGAGGTCCTTGACCTCCTTCGCGATGACGCCCGAGACGAGCGCCCGGGCCGCCCACTTGTGGTCGGCCGGGATGATGTGCCAGGGAGCCCACTTCGTGCTCGTGGCGGAGAAGCAGTCCTCGAAGGCCTTCCGGTAGTCCTTCCACCAGTCGCGCTCCGCGAGGTCGGCCTCCGAGAACTTCCAGTGCTTCTCCGGGTTCTCGAGGCGCTCGAGGAAGCGACGCTTCTGCTCGCCCTTCGAGACGTTGAGGAAGAACTTGAGGATGATCGTGCCGTTGCGGACGAGGTGGCGCTCGAAGCGGTTGATGTCGTCGTAGCGCTTCTGCCAGAAGGACTCGTCGACCTTGCCCTTCGGGAGCTTCCCGAGATACTCGGGATGCACCTTCACCACGAGCACGTCCTCGTAGTAGGAGCGGTTGAAGATGCCGATCCGGCCGCGCTCCGGAAGCGCGCGCATGTAGCGCCAGAGGAAGTTGTGGTCGAGCTCCTCGGCGGAGGGCTTCTTGAAGGCGAAGACCTGGCAGCCCTGCGGGTTGACGCCCGACATCACGTGCTTGATCGTGCCGTCCTTGCCGGCCGCGTCCATCGCCTGGAGCACGATGAGCACGGAGTAGACGTCGCTCGCGTAGAGGAGCTCCTGCGCCTCGGCCAGCTCCACGACGTTCTCGCGGAGCTTCTCGGACGCCATCGACTTCAGCTCGTCCTTGTCGAACTCCTCGAGCTCCGGGAGGATGTGGAGGCCCGGGTCGTAGTCGTCGAGATCCACCTTGCTGCCGGGCTTCACCCGGATCGCCTTGAGCAGCTTGCGATGGATCATGCCGAGCCTCCCTTCGCTGTCCGTATCATGTCACGCGCGCGGACCGGCAGCCAAGAATGCGGCCAGGGATGTCGGTCCCCGGTTTGCGGGTCGTGCATCCGGCGAACCAACGATCACTGACTATCCGGTTCCCGCGTAAAACCCCGCGGGATTATCGGCGGGCGCGTATGTGGCCGGCTCCGGCACCTGCGGTACACTGCGTCCCGAGGCGGAGGGCAGGCTGATGGATGTTCTTGCACGGACCACGCGCACCGGTGCGATTCTGCTGATGCTCCTGCCCGCAGCGTGCGCCAAGAAGGAGCCGCCGCCCGTCGCGCCGCCGCCGCCGGGCGTCGTCGTCGCCCCCGCCGTCCAGGAGGACGTGCCCGTCTACATCGAGTCGGTCGCGCAGACGGTGGCGGAGGACACGGTCGACATCAGGGCGCGCGTCGCCGGCGTCCTCATGACGCAGCAGTTCGAGGAGGGCAAGCGGGTGACGAAGGGCACCGTGCTCTTCACGATCGACCCGCAGGAGTACGAGGCCGCGCTGCTCGCCGCGAAGGCGAGGCTCGCGAAGGCCGAGGCGGACCTGAAGCTCGCGAAGGAGCAGGTGACCGTTCGCGCCGCGGAGGCGGCCGTCGAGCAGGCGACGGCGAAGCTCCGGAAGGCGACGGAGGACGTGAACCGCCTCACGCCGCTCGCCGCGGCGGACGCCGTTCCCGAGCAGGACCTCGACACCGCGAAGGCGGCGCTCGACGTCGCGAAGGCGGACCTCGACGCCGCGCAGGCGAATCTCGTCAACGCGAAGCTCATGGAGGAGGTCGGCGTCCTCGTCACGACCGCGGCGGTCGAGGGCGCGAAGGCGGACGTGGCGCAGGCGGAGCTCGACCTCTCGTACTGCACGATCACGTCGCCGATCGACGGCCTCGTGGGGCGCGGGCTCGTCTCGACCGGGAACCTCGTGGGGCGCGGGGAGTCCACGCTGCTCGCGACGGTGAGCACGGTGGACCCGATCCGCGCCTCGTTCACGATCTCCGAGCAGGAGTACCTCCGGCTCGGGAAGGCAGGGAAGGAGAAAGGCGACCCCGCGCCCTTCCACCTGACGCTCGCGGACGGGACGGCGTACCCGCACGAGGGGAAGTTCATCGTCGCGGAGCGCGAGGTGGACATCCGCACGGGCACCCTCGTCGTGGAGGCGAGGTTCCCGAACCCCGACGGGCTGCTGCGGCCCGGGCAGTTCGGCCGCGTCAAGGTCGTCGTCGAGACGATCAAGGGCGCGGTCGTCGTGCCGATGCGCGCGGTCATGGAGCAGCAGAGCAGCAGGATCGTCTACGTCGTGAAGGAGGACAAGACGGTCGAGATGCGCGCCGTGAAGCTCGGCGAGCGCTTCGGCGACGGAGTGGTCGTGCGCGACGGCGTGAAGGCGGGCGAGCGCGTGATCGTCGAGGGGATGATGAAGACCCGCCCCGGCCAGCCGGTCGTGCCCGCGGAGGGGAAGGCCGAGAAGCCCGGGGAGGGGAGCTAGCGTGGGCGCCGCGGGCCCGTTCCGCACCGCGCGTCGCTGGGTCGCGCTCCTCGCCGTGGCCGGTGCGTGCCACGTGGGGCCCGACTACGCGCGTCCCGCGTACGACGTGCCCGAGGCGCACCGGGGCGACGTCGAGCCCGCGGCCCCCGGCGTGCCCGTGATGGGCGACCTGCGCTGGTTCGAGATGTTTCATGACGACGCGCTCCGCGAGCTGATCCGGATCGCCGTCGCGGAGAACTACGACGCGCGCCTCGCGGCGGAGCGCATCGAGGAGGCGCGCGCCCTCTGGCAGATCGCGCGGGGCGCCGAGCTCCCGACCGTCGACGGCGCGGCCTCGGCGACCTACACGGGCCTCTCGCGGAACGGGATCCCGCCCTTCCCGACCGGCGACCGCGACGGCATGCAGTACGCGCTCGGCGGCTCCTTCTCCTGGGAGCTCGACTTCTGGGGCCGGCTCGATCGCGCGACCGAGGCCGCGCGCGCGGAGATGCTCTCGGCCGAGGAGAACCGGCGGCTCGTCGTGCAGGTGCTCGTCACCGAGGTCGCGCGCGCCTACTTCGAGCTGCGCGAGCTGGACTTGGAGCTCGAGATCGCGCAGGCGACGCTCGAGTCGCGGAGGAAGTCGCTCGAGCTCGTCACGCTCCGGCGCGACGAGGGCGTGTCGAACTCCGTCGAGGTGCGGCAGGCGGAGGTGCTCGTCACGACCGCGCAGCAGCAGATCCCGGACGCCGAGCGGCGGATCGAGCAGAAGGAGAACGAGATCTCCGTGCTGCTCGGCCGGAACCCCGGTCCCGTCGTGCGCGGCCGGGCGCTCGTGGAGCAGGGCATCCCCGACGCGGTCCCGCCGGGGCTCCCCTCCGCGCTGCTGGAGCGGCGCCCCGACATCCGCGCCGCCGAGCAGGACCTCGTCGCGGCGAACGCGCGGATCGGCGAGGCGAAGGCGCTCCTCTACCCGCGGATCTCGCTCACCGCGACCGGCGGGTTCGCGAGCGAGGACCTCTCCGAGCTCCTCAACGGCTCCTCCGGCTTCTGGGACGTGGGCGCGGCGCTCGTGCAGCCGATCTTCAACGGCGGCCGGCTCCGCGCGAACGTGCGCGCCACCGAGTCGCGGCAGCGCCAGGCCGTGATCCTCTACCTGCAGACGGTCCAGCTGGCCTTCCGGGAGGTCGCCGACGCGCTCGTCGGCTACCGGAAGCTCCGCGAGTTCCGGGAGCAGCAGGAGATCCTCACGAAGACGCTCGAGGACCAGCAGCGGCTCTCCAACATGCGCTACAAGGGAGGCGTCACCGCCTACCTCGAGGTGCTCGACACGGACCGGCAGCTCTTCGACGCGCAGCTCGGGCTCGCGCAGGCGAAGCGGAACGAGATCCTCGCGCTCGTGGCGCTCTACCGCGCGCTCGGCGGCGGCTGGGTGGAGACGCAGGCGGAGCCCGCCGCGCCGGCGCCCCCGGAGCCCCCCCCGAATGAGCCCGTCGCGGAGCCCCCGACGGTCAAGAGGAACTGAACGATGGCGGACTTCTTCATCCGGCGGCCGATCGTCGCCATCGTCATCTCGATCCTGATCGTGCTGCTCGGCGTGATGACGCTCTCGCGCCTGCCGACCGAGCAGTACCCGTTCCTCGCCCCGCCGAACATCCGCGTGACCGCGAACTACCCCGGCGCGTCCGCCGAGGCCGTCGAGCAGTCGGTCGCGACGCCGATCGAGCAGGAGGTCAACGGCGTCGACAAGATGATCTACATGAAGTCCTCGAACACGAGCGACGGCCGCATGCTGCTCGACGTGAACTTCGAGGTCGGCATGGACCAGGACATCGCGAACGTGCTCGCGCAGAACCGCGTGTCCGCGGCGCAGGCGCGGCTCCCGCAGGAGGTCATCCAGCAGGGCGTCACGGTGAAGAAGCAGAGCCCGAGCATCCTGATGGTGATCTCGCTCTACTCGCCGGAGGGCACCTACGACGCCAACTACCTCATCAACTACTGCGGCATCAACCTGCGCGACCAGCTGCTGCGCATCCCCGGCGTCGCGCAGGTCGACCTCTTCGGCGGCACCGACTACGGCATGCGGATCTGGATCGATCCGCAGAAGCTCGCGAAGCTCGGCCTCGTGCCCTCCGACGTCATCTCCGCGATCAAGGAGCAGAACCTCCAGGCGCCGGCCGGCAGCGTCGGCGGCGCGCCCACGCCGCCCGACCAGCAGTTCACCTACACGGTCAGCGCGCCGGGCCGGCTCGTGACCACGGACGAGTTCGAGAACATCATCGTGCGCCAGAGCGCGGAAGGCGCCGTGGTCCGCATCAGGGACATCGGGCGCGCGGAGCTCGGCGCGCAGAACTACACGTCGTTCGGCCGGCTCGACGGGAAGCCCTCCGGCGCGATGGCGGTCTACCTGCTCCCCGGCGCGAACCAGCTCGCGGCGGCGGAGACGATGTACGAGACCATGGAGCGGGCGAAGGAGCTCTTCCCGCCCGACATGGACTACAAGATCGTCTACGACACGACTCCGGCGGTCGAGGCGTCGATCCACGAGATCAAGAAGACCTTCGTCGAGGCGCTCATCCTCGTCACGCTGGTCGTCTTCATCTTCCTCCAGAACTTCCGGATGACGATCATCCCGCTCATCACGGTCCCCGTCTCGCTCATCGGGACGTTCATCTTCTTCCCGCTCCTCGGCTTCTCGCTCAACACGCTGTCGATGTTCGGCCTCGTGCTCGCGATCGGCATCGTCGTGGACGACGCGATCGTCGTGGTCGAGGCGGTCGCGCACCACATCGAGCACGGGAAGAGCCCGAAGGACGCCACCATCCAGGCGATGAAGGAGGTCTCGGGGCCGGTCATCGGCATCGCGCTGATCCTGTCGGCGGTCTTCCTGCCGGTCGGCCTCATCGGCGGCCTCACGGGCCGCATGTACAAGCAGTTCGCGCTGACGATCGCCATCTCGGTGCTGATCTCGGCGTTCAACGCGCTGTCGCTGACGCCCGCGCTCTCCGCGATCTTCCTGAAGCCGCACAAGCCCATGCGGGGGCCGCTCGGGCTCTTCTTCAAGGGGTTCAACAAGGTCTTCGACGTCACGACCAGCGGCTACGTGAGCGTGTCGCGCCTGCTCGTCCGCCACGGGATCATGACGATCGCGCTCGTCGGCGGCATCGTCCTCGGCGCATGGTTCTTCGGCGGGAAGCTCGCGGCCGGGTTCATCCCGGACGAGGACCAGGGCATCATGGGCGTGAACGTGCAGCTCCCGCCCGGCGCGTCGCTCGAGCGGACGAGCGAGGTGCTGAAGAAGGTCGAGGCGATCCTCGAGAGGATGAAGGCCGAGGGCATCGACTCCTACCAGACGATCGGCGGCTACGGGCTCGTGACCAACACATTCCAGCCGAACTACGGGTCGATCTTCATCCGGCTGAAGCCGTGGGAGGAGCGCCAGACGCCCGAGCTCAAGGTCTTCGGCATCATGGCCAAGCTCTCGCGCGAGTTCCAGGGCATCCCCGAGGGCATCGTCTTCCCGTTCAACATCCCGACGCTCGCCGGGTTCGGCGCCTCGTCGGGGTTCAACTTCCTCATCCAGGACCGCACCGGGACGATGTCGGTGCAGGAGCTCGGCCAGGAGACGCAGAAGTTCCTCGCGGCGGGCCGGCAGCGGCCGGAGCTCGGGAACCTCTTCACGTCGTTCGACCCGAACTACCCGCAGGTCAAGGTCGACCTCGACCGCGAGAAGGCGCGCACCCTCGGCGTGCCCATCAACGAGGTCTTCCAGGCGATGTCGGCGGTGATGGGGGGCACCTTCGTCAACGACTTCAACCGCTTCGGCCGCCTCTACCGCGTGTACGTCCAGGCCGACGCGGCCCAGCGCCTGAAGCCCGAGGACATCGGGAGGATCTACGTCCGCTCGAAGACGACGGGGACGATGATCCCGCTCTCGACGATGGTCAGCGTGACCGACGTGGCGGGCACCGAGATCACGACCCGCTTCAACCTGCTGCGCTCCGTGGAGATCAGCGGCGCGCCGAAGGCCGGCTACACCTCCGGCCAGGCGATGGCCGCGCTCGAGGAGGTCTTCAGGGAGACGATGCCCAAGGAGATGAGCTACGCCTACAGCCAGCTCTCCTACCAGCAGAAGATCGCGCCGCCCGCGGGCCCGACGCTGGTGTTGGCGATCGTCGCCGTCTTCCTGCTGCTCGCGGCGATGTACGAGAGCTGGCGGCTGCCGTGGGCCGTGCTGCTCGGCTCGCCGCTCGTGGCGCTCGGCGCCTTCTTCGGCGTGTGGCTCGGCGGCTTCGACAACAACGTCTACGTGCAGGTCGGCCTGATCATGCTGATCGGCCTCGCGGCGAAGAACGCGATCCTGATCGTCGAGTTCGCGAAGGCGAAGCACGACGGCGGGACGCCGCTCGAGGAGGCGGCGCTCGAGTCCGCGCGGCTGCGCTTCCGGCCGATCCTCATGACGGCGTTCGCGTTCATCCTCGGCGTCGTGCCGCTGATGCTCGCGAGCGGCGCGGGCGCGGGCGCGCAGACGGTGATGGGCACGGCGGTCTTCTGGGGAATGCTCGTCGCGACCGCGCTCGGCGTGTTCATCATCCCGGGCAACTACACGTTCGTGGAGAGCCTCTTCCGCGGGAAGGGGTACGCGCAGAAGGTTCCGCCGAAAGCCGAGGGGCACGGGGAGCCGCCGGCGGAGAAGCCGGAGCCCCACGGGCACTGACGAAAGGAGGCCTTGGATCATTCGATGATCCGAGGCCGTGAGGCGCGGGGGAGGGGTGAGCCCCGAGGTGCCCTCTCTACCTGGGGGCGCCGTCCGCGGCCGACGGGTCGGGGACCGATGGCCGCGTCACCGCGACCTCCGGAGCGACGCCGAGCGCCCGCATCCCCTCCGCGAGCGCGCGTTCGCTCTCGCGGTCGAGCTTCGTGCCGCGGAGGAGGTCCGCGAGAGCGCGCAGCGCGGCCGCGTCGCGCGCGGCCACGGCGTAGTCGATGGCGGAGAGGATCGTGGTCGGGTGGACGTACCCCTTGCCGATCGCGGCGATCTCAGACGCCGCCGCGTCGCCGTAACGCTCGACGACGCCGGTCACCTCCGCGAGCGCGGCATGCACGCTCGCGCGATAGTGGTCCACGCGCGGGCTCGTGGGGATCCGGTTCCCGATCTCCTCGAGGCCCCGCAGCGCCTGGTGGAGCGGCACCGGGTCCCGCCGCGCCCGGCCCGCGCGGATGAGCGCCGGCACGATCTCGAGCCCACCCCAGTCCCTCATGTGGTCGCGGGGGTTCTGGAGCTTCGTGTTCTCGTGGCGCGGCAGACATCCGGCGTAGTGCCGGCGCAGCCCGCCGTAGGCGGACACGGTGAGCAGCAGGTCGCCATCCCCCCCCGCGCCCCCCCCTTCCGCCTGCCGGTACGTGAGCAGCGCCCGGTCCAGCTTCTCGTAGGCAGGGCTCGAGAGGCCGAGCGGCGCCGTCTCCCGCGGATCGCTCTCTCGGTCGAAGAGCTCGAACGACGGGCCCGCCTCGACGAGGGTGTGGCGACCGTCGGTCGCGACGAAGACCTGCGCCCATCCGTGGACGCCGTGGCAGAGCAGCGACTCGGACACGAGCGTGTCGTGCGGGGGCCCCGCGAGGTCGCGGCCGTCGCCGTCGCGCGCCTCGAGGCCGCAGAGGCGCCGCAGCGTCGGCGCGATGTCCGCGACGCCGCGGAGCCCCTCGTCCTCCGCGCCGCGCGCGAAGCCCGGCGCGCGGACGGCGAGCACGGCGTCGATCGTCGCGCCGTAGCAGAGCGCGCCGTGCATCGGCTCGCCATGTTCGCCGAGCGATTCGCCGTGGTCGGACGCGAGCACGACGATCGTGTCGGGGCTGGCGGCGGCGAGGAGCTTCTCGAACGCGGCGTCGGCGCGGCGGACCTCGCCCGCGTAGCGCGTCTCGTCGGAATCGGTCTCGCGCGTGGCGGCGCGGCGCGCGTCGCCGGGGAACGCGCGGTACGGCATGTGGGGGTCGAAGAGGTGGACCCAGACGAACCACGGACCGGGGCGGCCGTCCATCCACGCGAGCGGCGCGCGCACGCGCAGCTCCGCCGGCATGTAACCGCCCTCTTCCGCCCACTGCGCCTCGCTCTCCGGGCAGTCGTAGAGGCCGAAGCCCGCGCCGACACCCGTCGCCTCGCCGAGGACGGCGCTCGCCGCGAAGGCCGCGGTCTCGTAGCCGGCATCGCGGAACTGCTCCGCGAGGAGCTGGAAGGGCCGCGCGCCGCGCGGCGGGAGCGGCGCGGTGGCGTTGTCGCGGATGCCGTGCCGGGTCGGAGAGAGCCCGGCGAACATGCTGAGGTGGGCGACGAGGGTGAGCGGCGCGACGGTGCGCGCGCGCGGGAAGCGCGTGGCCTCGCGGAGGAAGGCGTCGATGGCCGGCGTCCCGGCGCCGACGGCGTCCGCGCGGAGGGTGTCGATCGTGACGAGCAGGACGCTCGGCTGGCGAGGCACCGGCCTGCCGCAAGCGGCGAGGACGGCCAGGAGGACGACGACGCGACGCACCCGTAGACATTATCCCGTGATCGCGCGGACCGGGCGCGTCGGGTGTGGCGGAGGAAGCACCCGCGGGATGGCCGGCGAGGCCGCTACCCCGCGCCGTCGCCGGCGTCGGGCGTTCCGGGTCGCGCTGCGCGGCCGCGTCGAACGGTTGGTGCCGGGCCGGCCGGCGCGCCCGCGACAAGGACATCCCCTGAAGGCGACCCCGGGCCGTCACGGGCGGCTCGCTCGGAGGGTTCCGGGGCGTCCGCGCCGCTACAATGCCGGGCACACGCTGGTCGCTCCGCGGGGTCGGCCGCACGTCGGGAGACGCGAGACAAGCATGTCCGTGACACGGGTTCGACGCCTCATCCTCGGAAGCGGAGCCTTCGTGCTCGCATGCTTGGCAATCGCCGATCAGTCCCGAGCCGAGGCCGGGGTCGAGGTCGGCGAGGGCGCGTTCGAGTTCGCGCCGGATGCCAGGCGAACGCAGCGCAGGCTCAAGGTGTGGACGTACCGTCCCGAGGGGTTCGGCCCGAAGAGCCCCATCGTGTTCGTCATGCACGGCGCGAGGCGCGATGGGAAGGCCTACCGGGACTCGTGGATCCCGCACAGCCGTTCGGGCGGCTTCCTCCTCGTGGTCCCGGAGTTCCCGGAGGACGAGTATCCGGGGAGAGCCTACCAGCAAGGCAACATCCGCGACGAAGCGGGCAGGCCGACCCCGCCGGAGAAGTGGACCTTCCCCGTCATCGAGAGGTTGTTCGACCACGTGAAGGCGCTGACCGGGAGCAAGGCCGAGAGATACCACCTCTACGGACACTCCGCGGGAGGACAGTTCGTCCACCGGTTCGTGCTCTTCATGCCCGAGGCCAGGTACGCGCGAGCGATCGCCGCCAACCCCGGCTACTACACCTTCCCGACCCGGGACGCGGACTACCCGTACGGACTGCGGGGGACGCCCATCGCCAAACGCATCACGCCGGCCGTCTTCGCGCGTGACTTCGTGTTGCTGCTCGGCGCCGAGGACACCAGCCGCGACGATCCGGACCTGCGGAAGACGCCGCAGGCCGACGCTCAAGGGTTGACTCGATTCGAACGCGGCACGAACTACTTCCGGACCGCGACCGGGGTTGCCCGAACGGCCCGTGCGAAGTTCACCTGGCGGCTCGTCACGGTGCCCGGCGTCGGCCACTCGAACGCGGGAATGGCCACGTCGGCGGCTCGGGAGCTCTTGGCGTCGCCGCCGTAGGGTGGGATGGGGACGCCATGGCCATCCTCCTCAAGGAAATCCGCAGGAACCCGCTGCTCTGGCTGCTCGCGTTCGTGCCCGCGGTCTTCCTCGCGGAGAAGCTCGCGCCCGGGGCGCACACGCTCCTCTTCGTGCTGTCCGTGCTCTCCATCGTGCCCCTCGCGACGCTGCTCAGCCACGCCACGGAGTCGGTGGCGGCGAAGACCGGCGATGCGGTCGGCGGCCTGCTCAACGCCACGCTCGGGAACCTGACCGAGCTGGTCATCGCGCTGACCGCCTTGCGCGCCGGGCAGTACATGCTCGTGAAGGCGTCGATCGCGGGCGCGATCGTCACCAACACGCTCTTCATGCTGGGCGCGTCCTTCCTCCTCGGCGGACTCAAGTACCACGTGCAGGAATTCAACCGGGTCAGCGCCCGCGTGCAATCGGGCCTCCTCTTTCTCGCGAGCATTGCGCTCGTGATCCCCTCGGCGGTCGCCGAGGCCGACTTCGCGGCGGGAGGGGTGTTCACCCAGACGTTGAGCGTGGGGTTGGCTGTCCTGCTCATCGTGGCGTACGGGCTGGGCATGCTCTTCTCGCTCCGGACGCACCGCGAGCTGTTCGCCAGCGCGGAGCACGGCGAGGCCCAGGAGGCGTCGTGGCCGATCGGCGTCGCCCTCGCCACGCTGGCCGGGGTCACGGTGATCGTGGCGCTGGTGAGCGAAGTGTTCGTCGAGTCGGTGCAGAAGGCGGCGGAGTCCCTCGGGATGACTCCCGCCTTCGTGGGATTCGTCGTCGTGGCGCTGGTCGGGGGCGCGGCGGAGATGGCCTCCGCGTTCTCGGGCGCGCGCAAGAACCGGCTGGACCTGAGCGTGGGCATCGCGCTCGGGAGCGCGTCCCAGATCGCGCTCTTCGTCGCGCCGGTGCTCGTGCTCGTGAGCTATGTCCTCGGGCCGACGCCGATGGACCTGCAGTTCTGGCCCGGCGCCGTGCTCATGATCCTCGTCGCGACCATCACCGCGGCCCTGGTCACGAACAGCGGCAGTTCCGCGTGGTTCGTAGGCGTGCTCGTGCTCACGGTGTACCTGATCTTCGCCATGACGCTCTACCTGCTGCCGCCGCAGGCCCGGTGAGCGTCACGCACCGGCATTCCCGGCCGCGTCGATGAGCATGATCTTCTGCCACATCTTCCGCGCGAGGCCCGTCGTCAGGTTCTCCATCTCGTTGACGGCGTCGATCACGACGGCATCGCGCATCTCGTCGGCGTACAGCGCGGCGAGCTTGCCGATGAGCGCGAGCATCTCGGCGCAGTAGTCGAGGTAGCGCGTGAGCTCGAACCGGCTCATCACGCGCACGGGCGACGCCGCCGTCGGCTCGTGCGCCTTGAGCACCGCGGTCGGGTCCTTCGTGAGCTGGTGCATGTCGATGACGTGCGCCAGCGCGCGCAGGCTGTGCAGCGCGTCGAGCGCGCGCTCTCGCTTGAGACGCTTCTCGACCGAGAGGAGGAACCACACGGTGCCGCCGAAGAGGAGCAGCAGGTTGACCGCGGCCTCGAGGACCTGGAGCAGGTCGACGTCGGCCTTCACCCGTTCGAGGTGCAGGAACTTGGCCGCCGCGACCTGCGCCCACACGCCGAGGACGACCAGCGCGCCGACGGCGATCCGCCACGGCCACGACGGCCTCGCCAGACGTGCCGCCTCGGCGGCCGACGTGCGGGCGGTCTCGGTCAGCTCGGCGCAGACGCGGCCGAGGCCCGAGCCGGGGAACCGCTCGTCGATCCGGGTCTGGAGCCGGCCGAGGGTCTCGATGAGCTTCCCGGGGTCGAGCGCGCGATACATGCCCCCATCGTAGGGAAGGGGAGGGGCGGCGGGGAGGGGGCTACGTCGGGATCGTGAGCACGGGCTCGCCTCCGCGCTCCGCCGTGTCCGCTAGGGTGCAGAGGAACAGCACGAGGGCGAACTGGCGCTTCGACGCGATGTCCCGGTCGTCGATCCAGAACCAGTGGTCCCGGTAGGGAACGGAGACGAACGCGTCCTCGGGTTTCCCCTTCGAGCAGTGGATCTGGAAGCTGCCGCGGCTCTCGACCCCCGGTCCTGCGGCTTCCCATCCCGGCGCGGCGCGCCCCTCCGCGACGTCCTCGTCCGGGACCTCCGCGTGGGCCGCTAGCGCAATGATCATGTGCAGGACCGAACGGGTGAGCACGGCCAGCTCCCGGTTGTCCGACGGGAGCTGCCCGTAGACGAGCTGGAACTCCCGTGCTTCGGGGTCAAGTTGCAGGAGGCGGCGCAGCTCCGCGGCGTCCGCCGCCTCCTCCGGCGGGAGATTTTCCTTCCGGAAGGCGAGCACGGCGTCCCCGTTCCCCCCCGACTTCACGCGGAGGGCCACGGCGCCGGAGCGCTGCAGCCTTCCGAGGATCTGCACGACGCGGGTGAATCCGTCGTCGCCGGCCACCACGCCGAGCGCGCTCGCGTGCTCGTTCCTGAGCCCGTTGATCGCTTGGACGGACGCGAACATGACGCCTTCGGCGGGCCAGCCCGCCTGGATGGCGGAGAAGACGCCGGAGGGGGTCAGGGGGGCCATCATCGCGCGCTGGAACTTGTCCCCGGTGAGCGGGACGTACGTGATCGTCGGGCGGTCCGTGTATCGCGCTTGCCCGCCGATCGTGAGCAGGTCGGCGCCCGAAGTGATCTCGCCTTCGGCTGCCGCGCCGTACTCCAGCGTGTAACCGCTCACGATCTGGCCGACGTCCACGAAGATCGGGGGATCGATGTAGCGGAACTTGACGATGTTCAGGAGCATCTGGCGCTTCCACGAGTCGGTGATCACGGCGCTGTAGTCGAAGCGGTCGCGCGCGACCGTTCCGGGACCGATGGAGGCGCAGGCGACGGACAGGGAGAGGATCGCGAGCGTGGCCCGGCGCATGCGCGGATTGTAGCGAAGGGGCCAAGCGGGGCGCGTGGGGCTTCTCACCCGTTCGCGCCGAGCGGGCGCGCGTGCCAGATCGTCTCGCAATACTCGCGGATCGAGCGGTCGGACGAGAACCGCCCGGATCGGGCGGTGCTGAGGATCGACATGCGGGTCCACGCGTCCTCGTCCCCGTAGGCCTCCCCGGCACGTGCCTGCGCGTCGACGTAGGCGCGGTAGTCCGCGAGCACCATGTACTCGTCGCGGTTGAGCAGCGAGTCCACGATCGGCCGGAAGAGATCCCGGTCCCCGCGCGAGAAGAAGCCCGAGCCGACGAGGTTGATCGCATCGCGCAGCTCCCCGTCCGACTCGTAGCACGCGCGCGGCGAGTAGCCTTCCGCCCTCCGCGCGGCCACTCCGTCCACCGTGAGGCCGAAGAGGAAGAAGTTCTCCTCGCCGACGGCATCCCGGATCTCCACGTTCGCGCCGTCGAGCGTGCCGATCGTCACCGCCCCGTTGAGCGCGAACTTCATGTTGCCGGTGCCCGAAGCCTCCTTGCCGGCGGTCGAGATCTGCTCCGAGAGGTCGGCCGCCGGGTAGATCCGCTGCCCGACCTTCACGTTGAAGTCCGGCACGAACGCGACCTTCAGGCGGGAGGCGACGGCGGGGTCGCCGTTCACGACGTCCGCGACGCCGTGGATCAGCCGGATGGCCAGCTTCGCGAGCGCGTATCCCGGTGCCGCCTTGCCCCCGAAGATCACCGTCCTCGGCGGCGCGTCGAGCCCGCGGCGCAGGCGGTCGTAGAGCGTGATCACGTGGAGCACGTTCAGGTGCTGGCGCTTGTACTCGTGGAAGCGCTTCACCTGGACGTCGAAGAGCGACGACGGATCGACGGAGACGCCGGTGCGCTCGCGGATGAGCGCCGCGAGGTCCTCCTTGTTCCGCCGCTTCACCTCACGCCACTCCCGCCGGAAGGACGCGTCCCGCGCGAGCGGCTCGAGCCGGCGAAGCTCCTCCTCGGTGTGCGTGAGCCACCGGTCCCCGAGCGACTTCGTGATCAGGGCCGACAGGCGCGGGTTGGCGAGCGCCACCCAGCGCCTCGGCGTCACGCCGTTCGTCACGTTCCGGAACTTCCCCGGCGAGATCGCGTGGAAGTCGGAGAGCACGGTCCTCTTGAGCAACTCCGAGTGCAGCGCGGCGACGCCGTTGATCGCGTGGCTCCCGACGCAGGCGAGGTGCGCCATGCGGACGGACTTCTCCCCGCCCTCCTCGATGAGCGAGAGCCGCGCGACGCGCGCGTCATCGCCCGGGAAGCGGGCGCGGACCTCCTCGAGGAACCGCCGGTTGATCTCGTAGACGATCTCGAGATGCCGCGGCAGCGTCGCGCCGAAGAGCGGCACGGGCCAGCGCTCGAGCGCCTCGGGCAGCAGCGTGTGGTTCGTGTAGGAGAGCGTCTTCCGCGTGATGTCCCAGGCACGCTCCCAGTCGAGCCGGTGCTCGTCCACGAGCAGCCGCATCAGCTCCGCGACGGCGACCGCCGGGTGGGTGTCGTTCATCTGCACGGCCCACGCGCCGGGCAGGTCGTCGAGGCTCCGCCCGCGCGCGAGGTGGACGCGGATGATGTCCTGGATCGAGCAGGAGACGAAGAAGTACTGCTGAGCGAGGCGCAGCCTCTTCCCGATCGCCGGCTCGTCGTTCGGGTAGAGGACCTTCGAGATCGTCTCCGACGCGACCTTCTCCTGGACGGCGCCGAGGTAGTCGCCGGTGTTGAACGCCGCGAAGTCGAAGGACTCCGTGGCCTCCGCCTTCCAGAGGCGCAGGAGGTTCACCGTGCGCGCCCCGTACCCCGGCACCGGCGTGTCGTACGCGACGCCCTTGACCACCTGCTGCGGGATCCAGCGGACGCGCCGCGCGCCCTTCTCGTCGAGAGACGTCTCCGTGCGCCCGCCGAGCTTCACGTCGAAGCAGATCTCCGGCCGCTCGATCTCCCACGGGTTCCCGCGGCGGAGCCACTTGTCGGTGAGCTCCACCTGCGCGCCGTCCCGGATCGCCTGGTCGAAGATGCCGAATTCGTAGCGGATGCCGAATCCGATCGCCGGCACGCCGAGCGTCGCGAGCGAGTCCATGAAGCACGCGGCGAGCCGGCCGAGGCCGCCGTTGCCGAGCCCCGGCTCCTCCTCCTCCTCGAGGATCCGGTCGAGCTCGAGGCCGAGCTCCGCCGCGGCCTCGCGCGCCGCGTCGAGCATCCCGAGGCTCAGGAGCCCGTTCCCGAGGTGGGGGCCCATGAGGAACTCGGCGGAGAGGTAGCAGACCGACTTCGCCTTCTCCCCGGTGAGCGCGCGGATCGTCTCCATCCACCGGTCCACGAGGCGGTCGCGCACGGTATGGGCGAACGCCTTGTACCAGTCGTGGCGCGTCGCCAGCTCCGGCACGCGGCCCTGGACGTAGCGGAGGTTCTCGAGGACGTCGCGGGCGATCGGCGCGGCGGAATCCTCTTTTGCCTTCTTCCTCGCTCCCATGCCCCCGGACCCCCTCTCATTCCATCCGCGCCGGCTGTCCGGTCGACGCGAGGACCGCGCGCCAGAGCCAGCCGCAGGGATCGATCCTCTTCCTCTCGCGCACCGCGAGCGGGATCGGCACGTGCGTGAACTCGTTTCTCCAGTGGCCGACGACCATGTCCGTGCACCCGGCCATGCCCGCGTGCACCGCGTTCTGGCCGAGGACGGAGCAGAACGCCGCGTCGAACGGGTTCGCGGGCACGCTGCGGATCGTGTAGCTCGGGTCGATGTACTTGACGCTGCCGCCCTTGCCGAGGCGCTTTCCGATCGCGTCGCGGAGCCAGGGGCCGACGTCGCGCAGCTTCACGTTGCCCGACGCGTCCTTCCCGACGACGGCGTCGGGGAGGTCCATGCCCGCGCCCTCGGCGGCGACGACGACCGCGTGGCCGCGCGTCTCGAGCCGCCGTTCGATCGCGGCGAGGAGTGCCTCCAGATGGATAGGTACCTCCGGGATGAGGCAGAAATTCACCTGCGGGTCGGCGAGCGTGGCGAAGGCGGCGATGAAGCCGGAGTCGCGCCCCATGAGCTTCACGAGGCCGACGCCGTTCCGCGCGCCCTTCGCCTCGGCGTGCGCGGCCTGCGTCGCGCGGCGCGCCTCGCTGACCGCCGTCTGGAAGCCGAACGACGTCTGGATGCAGGAGATGTCGTTGTCGATCGTCTTCGGGATGCCGATGACGGCGAGGTCGAGGCCGCGGCGGCGCGCCTCCTCGGCGATCGCGTGCGCGCCCTTGAGCGTGCCGTCGCCGCCGACCGCGAAGAGGATGCCGATCTTCATCCGCTCGAGCGTGTCGGTCATCTCGCCGACGTCCTGGCTGCCGCGCGACGAGGCGAGGATCGTGCCGCCGTGCTCGTGGATGCTGGAGACGACCGCGGGCGTGAGCTCCATCGGCGCGTGGCCGTGGCGCGGGGAGAGCCCCTCGTAGCCGTAGCGGAAGCCGACCGTGCCCTTGACGCCGTACTGGTAGTGGAGTGCGAGGACGACGGCGCGGATGACGTCGTTGAGGCCGGGGCAGAGGCCGCCGCAGGTGACGATGCCGCAGCGGAGTGTCGTCGGGTCGAAGTGGAGGCGCGCTCGCGGGCCCGCCATCTCGAACTGCGGGGGGTCGCCGGCGGCGCGGATGGCTTCGAGGGACGCGTCGAAGAGGACGCGGGCGGCGTCGTCGACGAACGGGACGTCCTTGAGCGGCGAAGGCAGCCGGCCGGGGCCGAGCCGCGTGACGGCGAAGTCGCGCGCGTCGGGCGTCATCGGTCCCCGATTCTAAGGGGAGGGGGTGGGGTTCCGGGGGAGGGGGAACCGTGCCCCGGCGATGCGCGGGGATGCGGACCTGGCGTCCACTGGAGTTTCGCGGTTTTGAGGGGTGGGAGGGGACGAAAAAGGCTTTCCGTCCGAAGCATGGTGGTAGGTCTGCCGCCACACGCCGGAGGAAAGCCCGATGCAGTTCCATTCTACTCCGTCGGCTCT
>WYBS01000021.1 GCA_011525755.1 Planctomycetaceae bacterium | reverse complement strand
TCCCGTCCACGCCGAAGAGGAAGAGGCCGTAGAGCGGCTTCGTGGACTTCAGCTCCGGCAGCTTCCGGATCGTCCGGTCGACCTTCGTGAAGTCGATCCGCTCGGGCTTTCGCGACAGCACGCCGCCGAGCGCGCCGAGGCCGCCGTCCTCGGCCTCCTCCTCCCCCGGAGCCCCCTCCTCCTCCTGCGCGCAGACGAAGACGGCGAAGAGCAGCAGGAGCGCGAGCTTCCGCATGGCGGGCACCTCCCGCCGAGATTCTACTGCGGAAGCGTGCCGGCGCTGCGGAGCGCGTAGCTGACCGCCTCGGAGCGCGAGCGCAGGCCGAGCTTGCTGTAGAGGTGCTTCAGGTGCGACCGCACCGTCGAGGGCGCGACCTGCATCTTCTCGGCGATCTGCCGGTTCGAGAGGCCGTCGCCGACGAGACGCAGCACCTTCAGCTCCTGCGGCGTGAGCCCCTCCGGGGTTCCCGTCGGCAGCGGGCGCTCCGCGGGACGCTCCGCGACGGCCGCGGGCATCTCGCAGAAGAGCAGCGCACGGCCGACGAGGGCGCCGTGCGGGTCGTGCGCCGCTGCGGCGTTGGCCCTGAGGCGCGACGCGCGCGGGGCGGCGATCGAGAGCTCCGCCATCGCGACCTCGTCCGAGGAGGACGCGCCGCGCCAGAACTCGGCGAGCTTCGGATCCTGCAGCAGGCTCTGCAGCGTGCGGCCGCGGCTCGTCTCGGCGTCGAGGCCGATCACGCGCTGCGCCACCCGGTTGAGCCACGTGACGCGCCCTTGCGCGTTCGTCAGCACGAGCCCCACGCCGAGCCCGTCGAGGGCGCGAACAACGAGGCCTTTGTCGATGGATTCCACTTCGAGGTTGGCTTTGCTCACGTACGGGTCATTTTATCCCCGCGGGGAGCGGCACCTAGAATCGTCGCGCAACACCGGGCGTGCAACGCCGGAAATCCGCTCGCCGCGCGGGAAATGCGGAAACCGCCGTACGGAATCAGGCTACGCGGAGTACCCGTTCTGGTTCCCGCTCTGCCAGCGCCAGGCGTCCGCGCATATCTCGGCGACGCCCCTCGTCGCGCGCCACGAGAGCGCCTCCGCCGCGCGCGAGGGATCGGCCCAGCACGACGCGATGTCGCCCGGCCTCCGCCCGACGACCTCGTACGGGATCTTCCGCCCCGACGCATCCTCGACCGCCTTGACCATCTCGAGCACGCTGCTCCCGCGGCCGGTGCCGAGGTTGTACGCGACGCAGCCCTTCGTGCGTGCGAGCGCGTCGAGCGCCGCGAGGTGCCCGAGCGCGAGGTCGACGACGTGGATGTAGTCGCGCACGCCGGTGCCGTCGGGCGTCGGCCAGTCGGCGCCGAAGACCCGGAGCTTCGGCAGCCGCCCCACCGCTACCTGAAGGATATACGGCACGAGGTTGTTCGGGATGCCGCGCGGGTCCTCGCCGATCCGCCCGCTCGCGTGCGCGCCGACCGGGTTGAAGTAGCGGAGCAGGATGATCCGCCAGTCCTTCTCCGCCTGCGCGAGGTCGCGGCAGATGTCCTCGATCACGAGCTTCGTCCTGCCGTACGGGTTCGTCGGGCCGAGCGCCGAGCCCTCGGTGAGCGGGAGCCGCGCGGGCTCGCCGTAGACGGTCGCGGACGACGAGAAGACGAGGTCCTTCACGCCGTGCCGCTTCATCGTCTCGAGCAGCACGAGCGTGCCCGTCACGTTGTTCGCGTAGTAGCGGAGCGGGATCTCGCCCGACTCGCCGACGGCCTTCAGCCCCGCGAAGTGGAGCACGGCGTCGAACCGCTTCGCCTCGAAGACGGCGTCGAGCGCCGCGCCGTCGAGGAGATCGAGCTTGCCGAACTGGAGCTTCCTCCCCGTGATCTCGCCGACGCGGCGGAGCGACTCCTGCGAGCTGTTCGAGAGGTTGTCGACGACCGTGACGTCGTAGCCGTGGCTCAAGAGCTCGACGCATGCGTGCGAGCCGATGTACCCGGCGCCGCCGGTCACGAGGACGGACTTGGCCATACCTCGTTTTCGGACGTCCGCGGGCGCTTCATTACAGGGGGTCCGGGGGCACGGTCACTTCCCGAAGTGCCGCGCGAGCTCGACCACGAGCTTCACGGTCTCCGCGAGGTCGCCCGGGTGGACGAGCTCGACGGCGGAGTGGGTGTACCGCAGCGGGAAAGCGAGGGAGACGACGCGCGGCCCCTCGGCCTGGAAGGGCTTCGCGTCGGTGCCGCCGCCGCTGAAGACCACCTGGAGCCGGATCCCCTTGTCCTTCGCGACCGCCGCGACCTCCTTCCAGAGCTCGGGCGGGATGATCGTCGCGTTGTCGAGGACGCGGAGGCACGCCCCCTCGCCGAGCCTCGCGGGGCCCTGGTCGGGCGTGAGCCCCGGGAAGTCGCCCGTCGAGCAGCTGTCCACGGCGAAGGCCCAGTCGAGATGGTGCTTCCGCGCGAGCAGCGCCGCTCCCCGGAGCCCCACCTCTTCCTGCACGCTGAAGGCGAAGTGCACGGTGCCCTTCGGCGGCTTCCTCGAGAGCTCCGCGAGCGCCTGCAGGAGGATCCAGCAGCCGGCGCGGTCGTCGAGCGCGCGGCAGCAGACGAGCTTGCCGTTCAGGTCGCGCGGGTCCTTCTCGTAGACGGCGAAGTCGAGGACCGCGACGCCCATGTCGTGCGCCTCGGCGCGGCTCTTCGCGCCGATGTCCACGCAGATCTCGGTGACCGGCGGGACCTCCTTCATCTCCGCCGCGGCGTCGCGCATGAGGTGCGGCGGCCGGACGGCGACCGCGCCGAGGAGCTGGCCCTTGGCCGTGACGATCCGCAGCAGCCGGCCGACGAGCGACCGCGGGTCGATGCCGCCGAGCGGCTTCAGCTTGAGGAAGCCGTCCTCCCGCACGTCGCTCACGACGAACCCGATCTCGTCCATGTGCGCGACGAACATCGTCCTCGGCTCGCCCTCGCCGATCGTGGCGACGAGGTTCCCCATCGCGTCGACATGCCCGGCGACGCCCTTGGGCAGGTGCGCCCCGACGAGCGAGCGGACGGCGGATTCGTAGCCGGGCGCGCCCGGCACCGTGAGGAGTTCCTTGAGCAGCGGGTCCATGGGACGTGCAGAATACCCGGAGCGTGGGCTCCATCCTCCTGATCGCGCTGGGCGTCCTCCTGCTGCTCGCCGGATTCGCCGGGTGCATCCTGCCGATGCTGCCCGGGCCGCCGCTCGCCTATCTCGCGCTCTTCTGCGTGACGATCGACCGCGGCTGGGCGGTCTACACGACGCTCGAGATCGTGCTGCTCGGGGCGTTCACCGCGGCCGTGACGGCCGTGGATACGCTGATGCCGGTGCTCGGCGCGCGGAAGTACGGCGCGTCGAAGGCGGGCGTATGGCTCTCGGTCGCGGGCCTCGTGGTCGGGATGTTCGTGCTGCCGCCGTTCGGGTTCCTGCTCGGCGCGTTCGCTGGCGCGCTCCTCGGCGAGCTGCTCGCGGGCAAGGGGAGGGGCTCGATCCGGCCCGCGTGGGGCGTGTTCGTGGGGACGCTTTTGGGCGTCGGCCTGAAGCTCGCCTGCTGCGCCGTGCTCGCGTGGTACTTCGCGACGGGCGTCTGGTGGCGGTGAGCGCCGCCGCCTGTTCCCGTACTACACTGGACGGGCATGCGCTGGCTCGCGGCGGTGGCGGTCGCGGCGATCGTGGGGCTCCTGGTCCTCTCCTTGCGGGAGCGCGCGCCGG
>WYBS01000020.1 GCA_011525755.1 Planctomycetaceae bacterium | reverse complement strand
TCGCGCGTCATCGCCGCCGTCCGCCATGCGGCCAACGCGTCCTCGGCGAGCGCGATCCGGAGGTCGAGCTGCTCCGCGGCCTCGGACTTCGCGAACGCGGCGTTGCCGCGGACGAACGCCTCCCACTCGGTGCCTTCCGCCGCGGCGACGGCGCGGTCGAGGTCCCCGGCGCGCAGCGCGACAACCGTATTTTCATACGGATCACTGCATGCGCCCAGCAGCAGCAGGAGAAGCAGGGGGGCGCGGGGGGCGGTCACGGCCGCCTCCGGGCGAGGTCGAGGAGCCACAGGAGGACCGCGCCCGCGAGGAACCACTGGTACCGGTTCTCGCGCCGCCCCGGGCTCGGCGCGCGGCGCGCGACGGAGACCTCCGGCGCGCGGCTCCCGAAGGTCCCTCCCGTCGCCCCGGCGATCGCGCGGAGCCCCGACGCGTCGAGGGCGGACACGACCTCCGCTCCCGAGCGGTCGCGGAGGAACCCGCCCTCCGTGGCGATCTTGCTCCCGAGCTCGGTGCCGAGCCCGATGCAGTGGACGGTGATCCCGCGCTCCCTGAGCAGCCTCGCCGCCGCGAGACCCTTCCCCCCGAGATCCTCCCCGTCGGTGAAGAGGAGCACCGTGCCGGTGCGCCCCCCGAGGACGGCGAGCGCCGCCTCGAGGGCGGCGCCGAGGTCGGTGCCGCCGCGGCCGACGGAGGTCGGATCCGCGAGGTCGAGGAGCTCCGAGAACGACGTCGTGTCCTCCGTCAGCGGGATCATCGCGCGCGCCTCGCCGGCGAACGCCACGAGGCCCAGCCGGTCGCCCTTCGCCTCCACCGCCAGCGCCTTGATGTCCGCCTTCGCGCGGGAGAGCCGGTCGGGCTCCACGTCGCGCGCGAGCATCGACCGCGACACGTCGAGGCAGATCACGAGGTCCGCGCCCCTGACCTCGCTCTCCGCGGCGCCCCACGCGGGCCCGAGGGCAGCGACGAGCGCGAGGAGGAGCCCCGCCGCGAGCGGAAGGAACCGCCGCGGGACGAGCGGCACGCGCGGGCCGAGCGCGGGCGCGACCCTCCTGACGCGGGCGCGGTCCGCCCGGACGAGGAGGAGCCACGCCGCGGGCGCGACGAGGAGGAGGGGCAGGAGCTCGGTCCTCACGGGAACACCCCGAGCACGGTCGCGTCGAGCGCGCGCGCGAAGAGGAGGAGGAGGATGCCGAGGAGCAGGAACGGGAGGAAGCGGTCCTCGATGACGTAGCGCGGGCGCTCGACGCCCGTCTTCTCGAGCGCGTCGATCTGCCGGTAGACCGCCGCGACCGCGCCCGCGTCGCGCGCCTCGCGGAACTCGCCGCCCGTCCTCGAGGCCATCCGCTGCAGCGCCCCCGTGTCCACGCGGGGCCCCCGGACCCCCACCGACACCGCGTAGACGCGCGCGCCGAGCGCCGCGCAGAGCTGGGCCGCGTGCGACGGCGCGATCTCGCCCGCCGCGCCCTCGATCGCCACGTTCTCGTCGCCGTCGGTGAGGAGGATCACGACGCGCTCGCGCCGGTCGTCGCCCTGGAGCACCTGCGCGGCGCGCGCGACCGCGGTGCCGAGGCCGGTCGCGTCCTCGGGCCCGTCGCTCGCGACCGTGGTCACGCCGTCGAGGATCGCGAGCAGCGCGTCGTGGTCGAGCGTGAGCGGGCAGCGCACGTCCGGGTAGCGGGCGAACGAGACGAGCCCGATCCGGTCCTCCGGCCGGCCGCGCACGAACTCCGCCGCCGAGGCCTTCGCGACGTCGAGGCGCGTCCGCTGCCCGTCCATGTCGCGCGCGGTCATCGACGACGACGTGTCGAGGCAGAGGAGGATGTCGATCCCCTCCGCGCGCAGCGGGAGCATCTCGCGGCTCGCGGGGCGCGCGAGCGCGACGATCGCGAGGAGGAGCGCGAGGACCTCGAGCGCGCGCGGCAGCGGCAGCAGCCGCACGCGCCACGACCGCGGGACGGCGAGGAGCGGGGCCGGCGAGAACGGCGCCGCCGCGAGGTTACGCCGGCGCCGCCGGAGCGCGAGCGGAAGGAGCAGCGCGAGCGAGAGGAGCCACGGGCTCTGGAGGATCATCGCGCCGCCTCCTCGAGGAACGCCTCCGCCGCGGCCACGACCTCGTCGCGCTCGCGCGGCGTCGGCTCCTTTGCCGCGAACTTCACGAGGTCCGCCGGGCGCAGCACCGGGGCGAGGCGCGGGATCGCGCGGAGCACCTCCTCCGTCGTCATCTCGAGGGCGCGGATGCCCCTCGTCTCGGCGACGAACGCGCGGATGACGTCCGCGGCCTCCTCGAGGGACGCGCCGCGGAGCCGCTCGAGCGCCCGCTCGTGCGGCGGAACCGGGGGGGCTTCGGGGGCCGCGGGCGCGGGCGCCGTCGCGTGCGGCCTCCGGCGGAGCGCGAGGAGAAGGACCGCGGCGGCGAGGAGCGCGAGGGCCCCGGAGCCCCACCACATCCACGCGCGGGAAGGCGGAGGATCGCCCGGCAGCTCCGGAGGCCCGGGGCTCTCCGGGTCGAGCACGGGCTTCACGCGGATCCGGAAGCCCGTCGCGGCCACCTTCCGCTCCGCGCCGCCGTCCTTCGGCCGCGCCGCCAGCTTCACGCCTCGGACGACGACGTCCCCGAGCGAGAAGGCGTGCGCGGCGTAGCGGAAGGTCTCCTCGACGCGCGTCCCGTCGTCGCGGCGCGACTCCCCGAGGAGCCGGAGCGCGAGGGGCGCGAGCTCCTTCCCGCTCCACTCGGCGGGCACGAGGTCCTTCTTCCACACGCGCGTCACGGTGAGCGGGAAGGGCTCGCCGGGCTCGACCTCGAACGCGCCGGGATCGATGCGCAGGAGGAGGTCGGTCTCCGGGATCGGCATGCCGCCGCCGCACGCGGCGAGAAGCGCGAGCAGCGCGATCCGCCTCACCTCTTCGCCCCCCGCTGCTCGCGCATCGTGAAGAAGCGCAGGATCGGCCCCGCGATCGCGTTCCGGTCGGGCGCGCGGGGCACGGGGACGTCCATGAGGTCGACCTTCGCGCGCCGCAGCGCCTGCTCCGTCCCGGACTGCCAGAGGGCGACGTTCATCGCGTACTCGGCGCGGACGCGCGCGCTGCCGAAGTCGACGACCTGCACGGCGCCCGTCTCGGGATCGCGCACGCGGAGGAGGCCCGCGTCGGGCGGCGCGAGCTCGGGCACCCGGATGCGGACGGCGACCACGTCGTGGTGCCGCGCGCAGAGCATGAGCGGCCGCTCCCACCCGCGGCACAGGAAGTCGGACACGAGGAAGACGATCGCGCCCCGGCGGAACCCGCGGGAGACCGACTCGATCGCGCGCGCGGGCGACGTGCCGCCGGTGCCCGGGAGCGCGAGGCAGTCGCGGATGATCCGGAGCGCGTGGGCCGGGCCCTTCCGCGGCCGGACGTGCGACACGACATCCTCCGAGAACGTCACGAGCGCGGTCTTGTCGCCGTTCCTCGCCGCGGAGAGCGCGAGGCAGGCGACGACGCGCGCGGCGGTCTGCCGCGCCGACCAGATGCCGAAGCCGCCGGTCATCGACGCGGAGAGGTCGACGAGGAAGACGACGGTGCGCTCGCGCTCGTCCCGGTACTTCTTGACGAACGGCCGCCCCATCCGGGCGCTCACGTTCCAGTCCACGCTCCGCGGGTCGTCGCCGGGGACGTACTCGCGCACCTCCTCGAACTCGATGCCCGAGCCGCGGAAGACGGAGACGTAGCCGCCCGCCATCGCGCCGGCGACGAGGCGGCGGCTCTGCACGTCGATCCGGCGGACCTCGGCGAGAAGCTCCTCGAGCTCCCTCTCGTGGTCCCCCGCGCCCCCCCCTTTCACGGCACCGGGACCGTGTCGAACACGGCGCGGATCACGTCCACGGACGTGAGCCCCTCGGCCTCGGCCTCGTAGGTCGTGATCACGCGGTGCCGGAGCACGTCGAAGCCCACGGACTTCACGTCGTGGGGCGTCACGTAGCCGCGGCCATCGAGGAGCGCGCGGGCGCGCGCCGCCCGGACGAGCGCGATCGACGCGCGCGGCGACGCGCCGTAGAGGACCTGCGGCTTCAGCGCGGGAAGCCCCGCCGCCGCGGGCTCGCGCGTGGCGAAGACGACGTCGATCACGTACTTCGTGATCTTAGGATCGACGAAGACGGCGTCGAGGAGGTCGCGGATCTGCACGACCTGCTCCGGCGACGCGACGCGCCTGACCGTCGGCGTGTGCATCGAGGCCATGCGCTCGACGATCGCCCTCTCCTCGTCCTTCGTCGGGTAGCCGACGACGACCTTCAGCATGAACCGGTCGATCTGCGCCTCCGGCAGCGGGTAGGTCCCCTCGAGCTCGACCGGGTTCTGCGTGGCGAGCACGAGGAAGGGCGCGGGCAGCGCGCGGGTCTCGCCCGCGAGCGTCACCTGCCGCTCCTGCATCGCCTCGAGGAGTGCCGACTGCACCTTCGCGGGCGCGCGGTTGATCTCGTCCGCGAGGACGAAGTTCGCGAAGACGGGGCCCTGCCGGACCGACCAGGTCCCGCTCCTCGCGTCGTAGACCTGCGTGCCGAGGAGATCGCTCGGCAGGAGGTCCGGCGTGAACTGGATGCGCCGGAAGGTGCCGCCGAGCGCGGTCGCGAGCGACTGCACGGCGAGCGACTTGGCGAGGCCCGGAAGCCCCTCCAGCAGCACGTGGCCGTCCGCGAGCAGCCCGATCAGGAGGCCGTCGAGGAGCGCCTTCTGGCCGACGATGACGCGCTCGACCTCCTCGAGGACGTTCCTCAGGAAGACGCTCTCGCGCTCGATCCGGGCGGCGACGGCTTCGACATCGGGCATCGGGGGGGCTCCGGGGGCCGAAGGGCTACTCGTCCGGCGGGCGCAGGAGCTCGGGGTCGATCCTCTTCGACGCCTCCTCTAGCTTGTTCGCGAGATCGTCCCTCTTCCCCGCCTTGAGCGCCTCGAGGAGCATCGTCGCGGTCTCGCCGGGCGAGATGCCCATGCCGTCGCGCGTGCCCGCCGAGGCGGGGCTCCGCGCGAGGGAGGCGACGATCCACTCGGTCGCGTGCTCGTGGTCGCCCGTCTGGAGGGCGACGCGCGCGAGGCCCGCGAGCACGAGCGCGGTCGGCTCCTCGGCGTTCCTCGGGTCCAGGGCCGCGGACTTCTCGAAGTGCGCAAGCGCGTTCCGGTACGAGGCGAGCGCGCTCGCGAAGTCGCCCTGCCGGCGATAGTGCTCGGCGGCGGCGACCGAGGCGGCGCCGGCGAAGGGCTCGAGCGCCTCGTCCGGCTCCTTGAGCATCTCGGTGTAGGCCGCCTCGAGGCCAAGGGGCCCCTTCAGCTTCATCATCTTGTCGCGGAAGCGCTCGTGGAGCGCCGCGGACGTCTTGAACCGGGCGAGCCCCTTCCGGAGCAGCGCCTCGGAGCGGTGGTCGGCGCCGAGCCAGTCGAGGAAGTCGTAGTGCCATGCGACCTGGCCGTCGGTGCCGAGCGGGTGGTTGAGGAGGACGGTGTAGGCGGCGTGCAGGTCGCTCAGCCACTCGCGCGGCCAGTTCTTCTGCTCCTTGATGGCGGCCTTGATCGCCTTCCAGCGCGATTCCGCGAAGACCGTGACGACGGCCATCGACGCCCAGCTCGAGTCGCCGGCGGGGATCGCCTTGACCGCGATCGCGGCGCGCTTGTACGCCTCGTCGACCTCGCCTCCGTAGTAGGACGCGAGCGCGATCGTCGTGTCGACGCGCCATCCCTTCGCGCCGCGGCCCTCCGCCTCCTTCGCGCAGCGGAGCGCCTCGCCGCAGAGGTGGCGGGAGAGGACCTTGGCGGTGCGCGGGTCGTTGTAGCTCTCGGGCGCGCGCATCGCGAGGGCGAGCGTGCCCTCCGCGACCTCGAGGAGCGCGACCGGGTCCTCGGGCCGCGCGGCGGCGGCCTCCGCCCTGCTCTCGATGCGCTCGGCGAGGCCGGGGGTCGCGTACCACGGAGCCTCGTACGTCCCGCCGCCGGACTCCCATCCCTTCGCGTCGACGGTCGCGGACTTCTCGGCGAGGCCGCCATGGACGACCGCGAGGTAGCGCGCGACGGGCGACATCTCGCCGAGGCGCTTCAAGGTCGCGAGGAGCGCGTCGCGCTCGGCGGCGTCCATCGGGACGCGGAGCGCGTCGGCGACGAGCGGCACCGCCGCGGGGTTCGTCGCGGCGGCAAGCGCCTTCCGGGCCTCGCGGCCCTGGTCGACGTTCATGCCGAAGAGCGCGAGGCGGAGGAGCTCGAGCTGGGCGTCGGGGCCCTGCTTGATCGCGGCGTCGAGGAGCGCCTGCTTCTGCTCGGACGTGCCCGTGCGGAAGGCCGCCTCGACCGCGCTCCGGTCCGTCACGTCGCGGCTCTCCACGCGCTCGAGGATCGGGCGGTCGCCGCGGACGACCGGCGCCGGGGGCGCCGGGCGGTTCGCGATGCCCTCGGTGATCGTCTGGAACACGGAGGCCGTGTCGTTCCGGTAGTAGACGTCGTAGGTCTCCTTGCCGTCGAGCTCGACCATGATGTGGCGGGGCGCCACGCGCTGGCCGTCGCAGAACTTCTCGAAGACGACGGACTCCATGTCGATGTGCTCGCCGCAGGTGACGCCGCCGAAGCGGGGGCAGGGGATCCGGTTCCCCTCGTCGTCGTAGTCGCGCGGCGTGTGGCGGTAGACCGACGCGATGACGCAGACGTAGGGCTCGTAGAGCGCGGCGATCCCGGGCTCCCGGTAGCGGACGCCCGCGTAGTGCTCGCTCGCGATCTCGCCGTCCATGTTGATGCAGACGAGGATCGGGCGCCCCGTCTCCTTGGAGACGGCGACCGCGTCCTCCCACGTGCGCTGCCACGTGATGAGGACGGGCTTCTTCCATCCCTCGGCATCCGCGGCGGGCCACATCTGCTCGCGCGCGGCGCCGCGGGGCGGCTCGAGCGGCCCCTTGCCGTCGCTCGGGGGGGTGGCCTGCCGGCCCTGCGCGGCGGCGACGGAGACGAGAAGCAGGAGGGGGAGGAGGGGTCGGATGTGCTTCACGATGGTCCTCCGAAGGGTCACCAGCGTACCGCACGACGCCTCGAACGAAGAGCGTCCACACCGCTCGCGCCGTTACGTCCCGGTAGCAGCGACGGCGGTGCGCGCCGCGCGGATCCTTCCTCCCGGTGGCACGCCGGAACAGCCGGCGGCCGGGGCGGGATCGTCCTTCCCGTCCGGCGCGGTTGCGCCGTTGCGCCTTTCGCTCAGAGCTTGCGAAGAAATCCCGGCGTCGGCCCGAGGCCGAGCGAGAAGCCGGTCCCGAAGGGACGCCGCTCTGCGCGGCCGCGCAAGCGGCCGCGTTGCGGCGGCGGCTTCGTAGCCGGCCGAAGCCAGCAGGGATCTACAAGCTCTCAGTCCTTCTTCTTCTTGCTCGACGGCTTCTCGGGCTTCGACTCCGGCTTCGACTCGCTCTTCCCGGCGGGCTTCTCCGCGGGCCCGGTCGAGCCCGCGCGCGAGCGCTTGTAGTCGGTCTCGTAGAACCCCGAGCCCTTGAAGATGATGCCCGAGCCCGCGCCGATCAGCCGGCGGAGCTTGTTCTTGCCGCACTTCGGGCACTTCCTGAGCGCCGCGTCCATGATCGACTGGAACGCGTCGAACTCGTGATGGCACGCATCGCAGCGGTAGTCGTAGGTCGGCATCCTAGCCCTCTTCCGCCTCGCCGGCGCCGTTCGCCTGATCGGCGTCGCCGGCCGGCGGCACCGGCCCCATCGCGATCTGCACCCGTGCGGGCCGCAGCACGCGGTCGTGGAACACGTAGCCCTTCTTGAGCTCGGCGACGACCGTGTTCGCTGCCTTTCCTGCCGCCGGCAGGAAGCCCATCGCCTCGTGGAACCGCGGGTCGAACGGCTGCCCGAGCGCCTCGATCGCCTTCATCCCCTTCGCCTCGAGCGCGTTGACGAGGTGCCGGAGCGCGAGCGCGACCCCCTCGCGGATCGACTCGAGGCTGCCCTGGATCGAGAGCGCCGTCTCGAGGTCGTCCACGACCGGCAGCACGTCGCGCAGCAGCGCCTCGGTCGCGTAGGTCCGCGCGATCTCGCGGTCCCGCTCCTGGCGCTTCCGGTAGTTGTCCAGCTCGGCAAGCGCGCGCAGGTACTTGTCGCGCCACTCGGCGGCGGGATCGGGGGGGGTGCCGGGGGCCGTGCCCGCGGCCTCCGCCGCGGCCTCTTCGGCCCCCGCCGCCCCCTCGTGCTTCTTCTTCATTCGAAGAGCTCCTTCACCTTGTCCCAGAAGCCCTTCTGCCGCGCGCCCACATTCTGCTGCTCGAGCGCCGCGTACTTCCGCAGCAGGTCGTTCTGCTCCGCGGTGAGCTTCGTGGGAACCTCGACGAGAACGCGCACGAGCTGGTTGCCGACGCCGTAGCCGTCGAGCCTCGGGAGCCCCTGGCCGCGCATCCGGAGCGTCGTCCCCGACTGCGTGCCCTTCGGGATCTTCAGCTGGCTCTTCCCCTTGATCGTCGGCACCTCGATCTCCGCGCCGAGCGCCGCCTGGGCGAAGCCGACCGGGAGGTCGAGGAGGACGTCCTCGCCGCTCCGGCGGAAGAGCGGATGCTCCTTCACGTGCACCTCGACGAAGAGGTCGCCGCGGCCGCCGCCGTGCGGCCCCGCCTCGCCCTCGCCGGAGAGCCGCAGCTGCATGCCCTCCTCGACGCCGGGCGGGATCGAGACGCTCACCTCGCGCGCCTTCGGGACGCGGCCGCTCCCGGCGCACGCGCGGCAGGGGCGCTCGATGACCTCGCCCGCACCGCGGCAAAGGGGGCACGTCGAGCGCATCGCGAAGAACCCCTGCTGCACCGCGACGAATCCGCGCCCGCCGCACTGGGTGCAGCGGACGGGCGACGTGCCCGGCTGCGCCCCCGAGCCGCGGCAGTCGTCGCACGGCTCGCTGCGCTGGATCTGGATCGTCCTCTTCACGCCGTCCGCCACGTCCTGGAGCGTGATCTCGAGGTCCACCTTCAGGTGGGCGCCGCGGCCGCGCTGCGCGCGCTGCTGCCCCCCGCGCCCCCCTGCGAACCCCTCGAAGATCTGCTCGAAGATCGAGCCGCCGCGACCGCCGAAGATGTCGCCGAACGCGCTGAAGATGTCCTCGACGCTGCCGAAGTGCGGCGCGCCGCCGACCCCCTTGTGGCCGAACCGGTCGTACTGGGCACGCCTCTCCTTGTCGGAGAGCACCTCGTACGCCTCCGCCGCCTCCTTGAAGATCTCCTCCGCCTCCTTGTCCCCCGGATTCTTGTCCGGGTGGTACTTGAGCGCGATCCGGCGGTAGGCCTTCTTGATCTCCTCGGGAGGGGCGTTCTTCGGAACCCCGAGGACCTCGTAGTAGTCGCGCTTGTCGGACACGGGGCTCATCGCGTTTCTATGCCGGGGGGGCGCGGGGGCCCCCCCGGAACATGTCTTTTCCGGTCAGGCCGTCGCGCCGACCGCGGCCTTCTCCTTCTCCTTCAGGTCGGTGATCACGGTCTCCATCGTGAGCATGAGGCCCGCGCGGCCCGCCGCGTTCTGCAGCGCGACCCGGACGACCTTCAGGGGGTCGAGGATCCCCATCTCGATCATGTCGCCGTAGGTCTTGCTGAGCGCGTCGTACCCGAAATTCTTCTCCTTCCGGTCGAGGATCTCGGCGACCGCCAGCGAGCCGTTCTCGCCCGCGTTGTGGGCGATCGTCTTCACGGGCAGCGAGAGGGCGTCCTTGAGGATCTGCGCCCCGATGCGCTCGTCGCCCTCGAGCTTCATCCTCTCGACCGCCTCGCGGGCGCGGAGGAGCGCGACGCCGCCGCCGGGGACGATCCCCTCCTCGACGGCCGCGCGGGTGGCATGGAGCGCGTCGTCCACGCGGAACTTGCGCTCCTTCATCTCGCTCTCGGTCTTGCCGCCGACCTTGACGACCGCGACGCCGCCGCTGAGCTTCGCGAGGCGCTCCTCGAGCTTCTCCCTGTCGTAGTCGGAGGTCGCCTTCTCGATCTGCGCCTTGATCTGCTTGATGCGCTGCTCGATCGCGGACTTCTTGCCGCCGCCGCCGACGATCGTCGTCTTCTCCTTCTCGACGATCACCTTCTCGGCATGGCCGAGGTGCTCGAGGGCGACGTTCTCGAGCTTCGTGCCGGTGTCCTCGGAGAGGAACGTGCCGCCGGTCAGGATCGCCATGTCCTCGAGCATCGCCTTCCGGCGGTCGCCGAAGCCCGGCGCCTTGACCGCGCACGCCTTGAGGACGCCGCGCAGCCGGTTGATGACGAGGGCGGCGAGGGCCTCGCCGTCGACGTCCTCGGCGATCACGAGGATCGGCCGGCCCGCGTGGGCCACCTTCTCGAGCACGGGCACGAGCTCGCGCAGCGAGGAGAGCTTCTTCTCGTAGAAGAGGATCGAGACGTCCTCGAGCACGCAGTTGAGCGACTCGCCGTCGGTGATGAAGTAGGGCGAGATGAAGCCCTTGTCGAACTGGAGGCCGTCCACCGTCTCGAGGGTCGACTCGATGCCCTTCCCCTCCTCGACGGTGATCACGCCCTGCTTGCCGGCCTTCTCGATCGCGTCCGCGATCATCGAGCCGATCTCCTTGTCGTGGTTGGCGGCAAGGGTCGCGACCTGCTCGATCTGCTTCCGGCCCTGGACGGGCGTCGTCATCTTCTCGAGCGCCTGGACGACCGCGGCGGTCGCCTTGTCGATCCCGCGCTGGAGGAGGACCGGCGCGCCGCCCGCGGCGAGCGCCTTCATCCCCTCGGCGTAGATCGCCTCGAGGAGCAGGCTCGCGGTGGTGGTGCCGTCGCCCGCGACGTCGTTCGTCTTGCTGGCGACCTCCTTCACCATCTTCGCGCCCATGTTCTCGAAGGGCTCCTCGAGCTCCACTTCCTTCGCCACGGTCACGCCGTCGCGCGTGATGACCGGCTTGCCGAAGGACTTCTGCAGGATGATGTTGCGCCCGCCGGGGCCGAGCGTCGCCTTGACGACGCCCGCGGCCTTCTTCACGCCCTCGAAGACGCGCTGGCGCGCCTCCGTATCGAAGAGAATCTGCTTCGCCACGTCTTTGTCTCCCTTTCGGCGGCCCCCGGGGCCCCCTCTACTCGACCTTCGCGAGGACGTCCTTCATCTCGAGGATCTTCAGCTCCTCGCCCGCGATACGCACCTCCGCGCCCGCGTACTTGCCGAAGATGACCTTGTCGCCGACCCGGAGCGCCGGCGGCATGCGGTCCCCCTTCGACTCGATGTACTTGCCCGGCCCGACGGCGATCACCTCGCCCTGGATGGGCTTCTCCTTGGCCGTGTCCGGGAGGTAGATCCCGCCCGCGGTCTTCTGCTCGCCCTCGAGGGGCTTCACCACGATCCTGTCCTCTAGGGGTCGAATCTTCGTCATGGTCCCAGTTCCTCCGATTACCAGTCCTCGTCTCCGCCGAACTCGTCGTGATGGTGGTGGCCCTCGTCGCCGCCCTCGCCCTTCTTCTCCGGGACGTCGGTGATCAGCGCCTCCGTCGAGAGCAGGAGCGACGCGACCGAGGCCGCGTTCTGGAGCGCCGAGCGGGTCACCTTGGCGGGGTCCACGATCCCGAGCTTGAACATGTCGCCGGTCTCGCCGGTGGCCGAGTCGAAGCCCATGGCGCCGGTTCCCTTGCTGATCTTCTTCACGACCAGCGCACCGTCGTGGCCGGCGTTCTCCGCGATCGCCGCGGCGGGGACGGAGAGCGCGTCGTGGATGATGCGCACGCCGAGCTGCTCGTCGTGCGAGTCGAGCTTCAGGTTCTTGAGGACCGCGTCGCGGGCGCGGACGAGCGCGACGCCGCCGCCGGGGAGCACTCCCTCCTCGATCGCGGCCCGCGTCGCATGGAGCGCATCCTCGACGCGCGCCTTCTTCTCCTTCATCTCGCTCTCGGTCGCCGCGCCGACGTGGATCTCGGCGACGCCGCCGGAGAGCCGTGCGAGCCGCTCCTGGAGCTTCTCCTTGTCGTAGTCGCTGTCGCTCTGCTCGATCTCGCGCCGGATCTGGGAGCAGCGCGCGCTGATGTCGGCCGGCGCGCCGGCGCCCTTGACCATGGTCGTGTTCTCGGCGTCGATCACGATGCGCTTCGCGCGGCCGAGGTCCTTCAGCGAGACGTTGTCGAGGCGCAGGCCGAGCTCCTTGAAGACCGGCTTGCCCTTGACGAGGACCGCGATGTCCTCGAGCATCGCCTTCCTGCGGTCGCCGTAGCCGGGCGCCTTCACGGCGCAACCCTTGAGCACGCCGCGGAGCTTGTTGACGACGAGAGTCGCGAGGGCGTCCCCCTCGACCGACTCCGCGATGACGAGCAGCGGCTTCCCCGCCTTCGAGATCTGCTCGAGCAGCGGCACGAGGTCGGCCGCGGCCGAGATCTTGTCGTCGTAGATGAGGACGTAGGCGTCCTCGAGCACGCACTCCATCCGGTCGGGATCGGTCACGAAGTGCGGGCTCGCGAAGCCGCGGTCGAACTGCATGCCCTCGACGACCTCGACGGTGGTCTCGATGCCCTTGCCCTCCTCGACGGTGATGACGCCGTCGCGGCCGACCTTCTCCATCGCCTCGGCGATCATCTTGCCGACCTCGAGGTCGCCGTTCGCCGCGATGGTGCCGACCTGGCGGATCTCCTCCTTCGTCTCGATCTTTCGCGCGAACCCCTCGAAGAAGCCCGTCACCTTCTCGACGGCGATGCGCATGCCGCGGCCGATCGCCGCGACGCTCGCGCCCGAGGAGACGAAGCGGAGGCTCTGGTTGAAGATCGCCTCCGCGAGGACGGTCGCGGTCGTCGTGCCGTCGCCGGCGACGTCGGACGTCTTCGTGGCGGCCTCCTTCAGGAGCTGCGCGCCGAGGTTCTCGTAGGGGTCGCTGAGCTCGACCTCCTCCGCGACGCTGACGCCGTCCTTCGTGACCGTCGGGTTGCCCCAACCCTTGTCGATGACGGCGGTGCGCCCGCGGGGACCGAACGTCGTCCGCACGGCCTTCGCGAGCTTCGCGATGCCGTTCCGCAGGTGCTCCCGCGCCTCATGCTCGAATGCGAGCTGCTTCGCCATCCGTACTTCCTCCTTGGAAGCCGTGCAGGAAAGCGAACGCGGTGCCGATGCCCGTGCGGATCGCAAGTCGTTGCGGCGCAAAAGGTTAGGCGCCGCAGGCACCGCCGGGGCCTTGCCAGAATGACAAGCCCTTGGCGCAGGGTGGCAGAGCCGGCGGCGGCGAAGGGAGGGGGCTCCGGGGGCCGCGACTCCGCCGGGAAGGGGGCAAGAGGCGGGGGAAGCCCTGCGCCGCGTCCACCCGGGGGAGCCGCGACAGGCCGGGCAAAAGGTCGGCACGGGGTTCGCGGCCGGTCCCGCCATGCTTGGCTGGTACCTCGTCACCGCGCTCCTCGCGATCCCCTCCCTCTGGGCCGCGGCCCGGGTGCGCTCGACGTTCCACCGCTACGCCAGGGTGGGCGTGCGGAGCGGGATGTCCGGCGCCGAGGCGGCCGCATCCATCCTCCGCGCCGCGGGGATCTCGGACGTGCGGATCGAGCCCCACCGGGGCATGCTCACCGACCACTACGATCCCCGCGCGAAGGCGCTCCGCCTCTCGCCCGAGGTCTACCAGGGCCGCTCGATCTCGTCGGTGGCCGTCGCCGCCCATGAGGCCGGCCACGCCATCCAGCACGCCGACGCCTACCTTCCGTTGAAGCTCCGGTCCGCGATCGTGCCGGTCGCGATGATCGGCGACCGCCTCTGGATGATCCTCTTCTTCATCGGCATCTTCGCGAACGCGACCGGCATGATCTACGCCGGGATCGCGCTCTTCGCCGCGATGATCCTCTTCCAGCTCGTGACGCTCCCGACGGAGTTCAACGCATCGAGCCGCGCGAAGGCGCTGCTCGCGTCGAGCGGGATCGTCACCACGCAGGAGGAGGAGGCGGGCGTCTCGAAGGTGCTCGGCGCGGCGGCGCTCACGTACGTCGCGGCCGCGGTCACCGCGGTCCTGCAGCTCCTCTACATGCTCTCGCTCGCGCGGCGGGACTGAGAGCTTGTGAACAAATCCCCGCTGGCTTCGGCCGGCTACGAAGCGGCCCGGCTTCGGCGCGCCGCCTCGCTGGGTTTCTCCGTCAACCCAGGTCGGCGTCGCGCCTCGCCGGCGCCGCAACGCGACCGCTTGCGCGGCCGCGCAGAGCGGCGTCCCTTCGGGATCGGCTTCTCGCGCGGCCTCCGGCCGACGCCGGGATTTCTTCACAGGCACCGAGCGGACGGCTACCGATCCCTCTTCCGCGAGCGGGCCCAGAGGAGCCCAAGGGGCATCGTGCCGATCACGAAGCCGAGGATGACGAGGCGCGCGACCTGGTCGCCCGAGATGCCCGCCTGCCCGCGGAAGAACCAGTTGGAGAGGACGGTGAGACCGATCGCGACGACCGACGCGCTCGCGCCCAGCAAGAGCACGGCGAGGATCGCCGGTCTCTTCATGATCAGCTCTCGTCGTCGTCCTTCCAGGGCTTCTTCTTGTTCTCCTTCCACCACTCGCGCCAGTTGTCGATGTCGTTGATGGTGTTCTCGCGGCAGAGGGACTTCATCGAGTTGACCATGGCCGGCGAGACCTCGGCCCAGCGCGCCTGCTTCTCCGCGCTGACGCTCTTGCCGCCCTGGCCGCCGGAGCTCGGGTACTCCATGTCGAGCCGCTTCATGAGCAGCTCGGCGCACTGCTTCCGGACCTTCGCCTTCGCGGGTCCGTAGAGGCCGAGCGCCTCGTAGGCCCCCTTGGCGACCACGACGCTCTCGCTCTTCGCGGCCTCCTCGAACGCCGCGACGTCCTTCGGGTCGCCGAACTTGCCGACGCCGAGGAGCGCGATCCCCTGGAGCTTCTCCTCCTGCGCATCCTTCGCCTTCCTCTGGAAGGCGATCTTCTTCAGCGCCTTCAGGCCCTCCTTGGTGCGAAGCTCCCCGAGCGCCTCCACGACGACGTTGAGGGTGCCGTAGTTGCCCTTGGC
Source organism: Planctomycetaceae bacterium (assembly GCA_011525755.1). Lineage (GTDB taxonomy): Bacteria > Planctomycetota > PLA2 > PLA2 > PLA2 > PLA2. Next base: position 111,878 of record WYBS01000020.1, on the reverse strand, counting down.
TGCCTTGATGGAGTCGGTGAGCTCCGTCGCGAGGGTCTCGGCCGTCGCCTCGTCCTTCGCGCCCTTCGCCCACGCGAGCGCCTCCTTGGCGGCGCTGTCGATGCGCCCCACGTCCTTCGCGGCGTTGGCGAGCGTCAGGTCCGCGATGATCTTCTTCGGGTCGCTCGGGGCCGCGGCGGGCGGGGGCATCTTCTCGCTCTCTTCGCCCTCGTCGGCGCCCTCTTCCGCGGGCTGTTCGGGTGCCTGCTCCGGGGGGTTTTTCTCCTCCTCCTGGGCGGACGCGACCCCGAGGAGGCAGGCGAGCGTGATGGAAGCGTATTTCATGGGGGATTCACTCCTGCCGATGGGTGAATTATAGCCCCGGCCCCCGGAGCCCCCTCATGTCGCGCAAGAGCAGCCGCCCGCGCCTCCTTGGCGCCCTCCTCCTCCTGATCCTGCTTGCGCTCCTGCTCCCCTTGGGGAACCTCCTCGGGGGCTTCCTGCCCGGAGGGAGGTCGCGCGCGGAGCCCGCGAGCAGGCCCGAGACGAGCGACGCCGCGGGCTCGCTCCGCGTGACCGTCCTGCGCGCGGAGGACCGGACGCCCGTCGCGGGCGCGCGCGTGCTCCTCGAGCGGCTCTCCGGCGGCGAGGCGGAGGCGGAGAGCGACGCGCGCGGCCGCGTGCACGTGAAGGGGCTCGGCCCGGGGCCGGTGCGCGTCGAGACGACGGTCGACGGGCAGAAGGTGGAGACGTGGGCGGACCCCGGCGTCACGAGCGAGGTCCTGCTCGCGGTGGGGCCCGAGCGGCGCCGCACCGGGAAGGTGACGCCCGCGCCGGCGCGCGTCGTGCTCCTCGCGGAGGACGGGACCGAGGCGGCATCGGCGGAGACGGACGCGCAGGGGCGCTACGACTTGCCGGACCTCGCGGGGTCGGTCTGCGCGACGAAGAACGGCTTCGCGCCGGCCGTCGCGGAGAGCGGGGACCTCGTGCTCCGCGAGGGGAGGCTCATCGAGGGCACGCTGATCGGGGGGGGCGCGGGGGACCTCGCGGTCATGGGGCTCGTGCCGTCGCCCGGGAGCGACGAGATGCTGCTCTTCCGCACGACATGGAAGGTGGGCAAGGACGGGGCGTTCCGGGGGCGGCTGCCGGAGGGCGCGCAGGCCTTCGGGACCTTCCGCGGGCTGCCCGTGCGGATCGCGCCGGGGGAGATCGCGCTGCCTGCCCCGGCGCATGCGAAGGGCGTCGTGCGGCGCGCGGACGGGTCCTCGGCGGCGCGCGCGGTGCTCCTCTTCCGCCCGATGCTCGACGCGGACTTCGCGACGCCCCTGCCGGGACTGCGCGTGGAGGCGGACGCGAACGGCGAGTTCGCGGCGGCGGGGTTCGCCGCGGCGCGCTACGCGGTCGAGGCCTACGCGCCCGGCTGCGCGCGGCGGGTCCTGCCCGACGTGGAGGTCGGCGGGGAGCCGATCGAGATCGTGCTCTCGCCGGGCTTCTCGATCGGCGGCTTCGTGGTGGACGCGGCGGGGCTGCCCTTGCCGCACGCCAAGGTGAGCGCGGTCGGCCTGCCGGAGGAGGACGGCCGGCCCGTGATCACGGCGACGTCGGACGAGCAGGGCCGCTTCCGGCTCGCGGGGCTCGGCGGCACGCACGCGCGCCTGCGCGTGACCGCGGAGGGCCACCACGCGACCACCCTCGACCGCCTGCCCCCCACCACCACCCTCCGCGTGGTCCTCCAGGTCAACGGTTAACGTGCGCGCGCGACGCAACCCGTTGCGGTGCCACGGATTAGGATCCGCGGGGTGCGGAATTCGTTCCGCACAGGCCGACTAGCCGAAAGGGTCTCTCCGGGCCTTCGCGTGACGCCACCAGTCCGAGAACTGCTCCACGCTGTTGAGCCGTTTGCCGGACAGGCGCTGCAGCGCGCGGAGCGCGGGCCACTGCAGCCTCTGCCAGCGCTGCGCCCGCTTCGAGAGCAGCTGCGCCACCTGCAGCGTCTCCCGGAACGCGCGCTCCCGGACGTCGCGGGGCGCCTTCGCGTAGCCGCCGAGCGCGAGCAGCGCCTGCTCCGCCACGACGAGATCCGGGGAGTCGCGGCCGAGATCGATGAGGTTCGGGATCAGGTTGCCCGCGGCAAGTCGGCCCGCAGCCTCCGCGGCCGCGATGACGAGCCCCTCCTCCCCCTTCTTCACCACGCGCAGGAAGGGCTCCACGTGCGCCGCCGCAGCCGGCGCGCCCGTGCGGCCGAGCGCGTGGAGCGCCGCGGCGGCGATCCCCCTGTCCGCGGACCTGGTGCCCGCGCCCATCAGCGCGAGCAGGGCCTCCGCCTCCGCCGACGTGCACGGATGAAGGTGGAGATCCGCGGCCTCGTCGAGCAGCGGCACCGCGCGCGCGGCATCGGTCGCGGCAAGCGCCGCCGAGAGCTCCGCGTGCACCTGCTCGCCGGGCGTCCGGAGATCCTCCGCGACGGCGACCGCCACGAGCCCCGCGAGCAGGAGGAGCCTACCCATCGCGCGTGATCGAGAACGGCGGCCCGTACTCCTCGAACGCGCCGCGCGCGCTCGTGCGGAACCCCGCGGCCGAGCGCCGCTTCACGAGCCGGAAGTCCATCCGCTCGACGCCGTCCGCCTCGAGGCGGAAGGGCTCCGCGGGCTCCCAATCCTCCGCGAACGCCTCCGCCGCCGGCGCCTCGCCCGCGACGAACCCCGCCTCGCCGAGCGACGCGAAGCGGACGGTGCCCGGCGGGGGCGGCCCCCCGGCCCCCCCCGCTTCGATCTCGACGGCGTCGCCCCAGCGCGCGACAGCGCCCTGAAACCCCGCCGGCGCGCTCCCGACGAAGCGGTAGCCGCTCCGCCACGGCTCGCCGAGCGCGACGCGCCGCCCGTGGAACATCGCGACGGTCCGCCCGGGCCCGCGCTCGCACTTCGCCACCTCGACGACGAACGAGAGCGACCCGTCCTCCTCGGGCCGCACGCGCGCGACGACCCCCTCGATCACCTGGTCGGTGACGCGGGCGAGCAGCCGCGGCGGCCGGTCGCCGAGCCGCCCCCACGACTCCCGCTGGACGAACGCCCGCGCGCGCACGCGCTCGAGCGTCGTCCACACGCCGACCCGGCACGGCGCCTCGAGGCGCTCCGTGGCGCCGCCGGCCCGCACGACGAGCGTGACGGGGCGCGACGACGCGGAGTCCGAGCGCCCCTCCGCGGGCGCGGCGAGCGGCGCGGGCGCGCGCGGGTCGAGCGGAAGCGAGCTGGACGCGAGGCGGAGGGAAGGCGCCTCGGACGCGCACGCCGCGGCGAGCAGGAAGAGGAGGGGGCGCGGGGGCACGGATCTCACCGGGCGAGCAGGAACGAGGCCGCGCCGCACACGGCGGATGCTAGCACGAGCACGAGGACCGCCTTCGGGACCGGGAACCCGGCGCGGACGAGGCGGTGCGAGAGGTGGTCGGTGCCGCCCCGGAAGACCGGCCGCCTGCGGACGAGGCGGCTCGCCGTCACCGTGAGCACGTCGGCGATCTGGGGCGCGAAGAGGAGGAAGACCGGGAGCAGGAACCGGTCGCGCACGCCGCCGGCGTCGAAGAGGCAGCGCAGCGCGTCGATGCCGAGGAGCGCGCCGACGAGGTGGCTGCCCGAGTCCCCGAGGTAGATCCTTCCCGCGAGGAAGAGGATCGCGGGCAGCGCCCAGATAAGCAGCGGGGCGCCGGTCGAGGGCGAGAGGTCCATGAGCGCGAGCGCGACGGCCTGCGCCAGCGCGATGCCGGGCAAGAGGCCGTCCATGTTGTCGAGGTAGTTGCACGCGTTGACGAGGAAGAGGAGGAGGAGCGCCGCGAACGCCGCGTACGCGGGCGGCACGAGGTACCACGCGGCCGCGAGCGCGGCAGCCCCCTGGAGCGCGAACTTCGGGGCGGGCTTCAGCTCCAGGATGTCGTCGAGAAGGCCGACCGCGAAGAAGAGGGCGCACGCGATCGCCTGGCCCGGCGAGAGCGGGAACCCGAGCGCCGCGAGCGGCACGAGGGCGCCGGCGAGAAGCGCCGGGCCGCCGACGAGGGGGATGCGGCCGGCCCCGAACCGGTCCCGCCGGTGGCGCGAGACGAGCCCCACCCGGTGCGCCGGGCCCGCGAGCGCGAACGCCGCGGCGCCCGCCGCGAGCGTCCCCGCCGACGCGAGGCACGCGAACCCGAAGGGCGTGAGGTCCTGTCCCCCGAAGAAGAGCATCGCGTCCTGCCGCGCCCCCCGGCGGGGCCCGTGCCGGGCCGGCCCCGGCCGGCGGATCGTTGACGGCCCGAAGAACATACGCTACGAATCCGCGACGGACAAAGCGCGGCCGGGACGGCCGCGGAGGCCGGTCGCGGCCGCCCGACGAAGCCCATGGAAGCCGCTCCGGCCCCCCGGATTGCCCCGGAACAGATCCCCCCGGACCCGACGAAGGTCCTGCGGCGCCTGTCCGGCGCCGGCTTCGACGCCTACCTCGTGGGCGGTTGCGTGCGCGACCTGCTGCTCGACCTCCACCCGAAGGACTTCGACATCGCGACGAACGCGCGGCCGCGGCAGATCAAGCGCCTCTTCCGGAACAGCCGGATCATCGGCCGCCGCTTCCGCCTCGTGCACGTGCAGTTCGGGGACCACATCCTCGAGGTCTCCACCTTCCGCGCGCCGCCGCAGCCGGACGAGGCGGACCCGATGATCCGGCAGGACAACGTCTTCGGCACCGAGGAGCAGGACGCGTTCCGGCGCGACTTCACGATCAACGCGCTCTTCTACGATCTCGAGCGCGGCCGCGTGATCGACCACGTCGGCGGCCTCGACGATCTCGCGGCGCGACGCATGCGGATGATCGGCGACCCCGACCTCCGGCTGCGCGAGGACCCGGTGCGCATCCTGCGCGCGGCGAAGTTCGCGGGCCGCCTCGGCTTCGAGCTCACGCCCGAGCTCCGCGACGCCGCGCGGGTCCACGCGAGGGACCTCGGGAAGGCGGCGACGCCGCGCGTGCTCGAGGAGATCTACCGCCTCCTCTCCGGCCGCGGCGGCGCGCAGGCGTTCCGCATCCTCGAGGATCTCGGCGCGTTCTCGGTGATCCTGCCGGAGCTGTCGCCGCCGCCGGAGTCGTTCTACGCGTCGGTCGAGAGGCTCTCCGAGATGAGCGGCGGCGGCCGGACGGGCGTCCCGCAATCGCTGATGATCGCGGTGCTGCTCGCGCCGCTCGTGCTGCCGCGTCTCATCGATACGCCGGCGCACGACTACGAGGCGGTCGCGACCGACGTCATGCGCCCGATCATCCTCAGGATGACCGTCGCGCGGCGCGACGCGACGATCGCGCGCCACTGCCTCGCGGCGCAGATGCGGCTGCTCGAGCCTCCCGCCACGCGCCCCCTGCGCCGCCTCGCGTTCAACGACCTCTTCGAGGAGGTGCTCGCGCTGAGGAGGATCCTCGGTCCCGCCGTGCACGTCGATCCCGACCCGCTCCCGGAGTGGGAGGCGCTCCTTGGCCAGAGGGAAGAAGGGGGGCACGGGGGGAGGAGGAGGCGCCGCCGCCGCAGGCGCCGCCGGGGCGGAGGCGGCCCCCCGGCCCCCCCCGCGTGAGTCACCGCCTGCGCGCGCCCACGCGAACGTCGATGACCGTCGCCGGGTCGTCCGGCACCGCGATCTCCCGGTAGACGCGCTGCCGGCCGAGCCCCTCCTCGATGTAGACGGTGAACGGCGGGTCCCCGTGCAGCTCCAGCACGGCCTTCCCGTCGGCGTCCGAGGTTTTCGCGATCTCCGTCCAGTCGACCGGAGGCAGATCCCTGACGACCGCGTGCACCTTGAGCCCCGGCACGGGCATGCCCTCCTCGTCGACGAGCCGCACGGTCGCGGTCCGCGCGGGGAGAAGGCGCATCGCGTCCTCGATCACGAGCGGTCGGTCGCCTGCCTCGATGGTGAGCTCGCGCTCGAGCAGCGCGCAGCCCGGTGCCCACAGCCGGAGCGCCACGCGGCCGACCGGGACGTCGAAGCTTGCGACGCCGTCGTCGCTCCACACGACGCCGGCGCCGTGAGACCACTCGCCGCCGTCGAGCGGGCGCGCCGAGAACCGGAGCGTCCCGCACACCACCCCCTCGGGCAGGGCGACCGGGAGGTGCAGGGAGCGGGCGCGCAAGAGCGTCACCTCGAGGCCCGTGACCGGCTGCTTCATCCGGATGAACTGCGCCGTCCGGTAGCCCTTCGCGACGACGTAGAGGTTCACGAAGCCCGCGGGCTGGCCCTTGGCGGCGAAGCGGCCCTCCTCGTCGGTGTGGACGTTCGAGGAGCGCATCTCGCGAGCCTCGGGGTCCCACGTCTGCACGTTGACGCGCGCGCGGGCGACGGGCAGGCCGCCACTGTCGTAGACGACGCCGGTGACGACGCAGCCCTCCGCGAGGACCACGTCGATCCTCGGCTCCTTCCTGCCGCGCTCGAGCGTGAAGACCCAAGGGACCTGGCCGCGCTCGCGGGTGTCGAGGAGGAGCGCGTGCGTGCCGGGGGCGACCGGCCGCAGAACATAGGTACCCTCCCCGGCCTCCGTCCATTCGACCCTCCGCGGCGATGCGCGCAGCTCGACACGGCGGACGGCCAGCGGCGTGCCCGCCTCGTCGACGACGCGCACGCGCAAGGGGACGGCGCGGTCGAGGCGGATCTCGCCCACCGGCTCGGAGGGCGCGCGCGGGCCCTCGAGCATCGAGGGGCCGAGGTCGCGCGAGGCGGCGAGCAGCGCGTAGCGCCTCGCCGGATCCGCGTCGGCGATGCGGAAGATGCCCTTCGCGTCGCACGTCGCCGTGACGAAGCGGTAGGCGATGTCGCTCGCGTAGCGCCCATCTCCCCAGAGCAGGTCGGCGGCGGCCGCGAGGGGATCGCCGTGCTCCTCGATCTCGAGCGCGTCCCACTCGACCGCGAAGACGCGCGCGCCAGCGACGGCCATGCCGTCGGGAGCGAGCACCGTGCCGAGGAACGTCGCGGCGGGCGGCAGGGAGGCGTCGCGCCGCGGTGCCGCGCCGGCGGGCCGCGACTTGTCCTCGCGCCACGTCACGGATGCGTGCCCGCGCGCGGCGACGGAAACCACCGGCCCCTCGAACCCCGTCACCGGCACGACGTAGACGCCGTCGGCGCCCGACTCGACGACGAGCGCGGGCGCGCTCGCCGACGCATCGACGCCCCGGCCCCTCACGACCATGTACCAGTCGCGGACGGTCACGGTCGCACCCGCGAGCGCGCGGCCGTCGGCGGCGGAGGTCAGCCGGCCCCACACGAACGCGTTCCCGGGGGGTTCCGCGGTCGCGGCCGGCCGATCGAGGGAGGGCACGGGGGCGGTCGGGGCGCCCTTAGGTGCCGGGGCGGGAGGGGCCTCGCCGCACGCGGCGAGAAGCGCGGCGACAAGCACCGCGGGACCGGACCGCCGCAACCGCGCCATGCGCGCCTCCTCGGTCCTCGATTGTAGACGCAACCCCTTGAGCGCCGGGCGCGCCGCCGGTAAAGACGGGGCATGGCGACGACCGCGCGCGTGCTCCTCTGCACCTGCCCCCCCGACGCCGCCGAGAAGATCGCGAAGGGGCTCCTCGAGAGGCGGCTCGTCGCGTGCGTGAACGCGCTGCCGGGGGTCGTGAGCCGCTACTGGTGGAAGGGCTCGATCCAGCGCGACGAGGAGACGCTGCTCGTGATGAAGACCGAGGCCTCGCGCGTGCCGGAGGTGGTCGCCGCGCTCAAGGGCCTCCACCCGTACGAGGTGCCGGAGCTTCTCGCGCTGCCCGTCGATGCGGGCGCGGAGCCCTACCTCGCCTGGGTCAGGAACGAGACCGCGTCCGGCTGACTCCCCTGCCCTAACGGGGCTCCTCGATGTAGCTCGGCACGAGCCAGATCCCGCCCGGCGAGAGGAACGGTGCCTTGAGCCGGCTGCGGACGAAGACGGCGCTCTCCGGGCTGACGGTGAACAGGTAGGGCTGCTCCGCGACGACCCGCTTCTGGAACTCGCGCCAGAGCCGCTTGCGCTCGTCGGCGTCGAACTCGGTCTCCAGCTGCTCGATGATCCCGTCCACCTCGCGATCGGCGAAGCCGCCGTAGTTGGCGCTGCCGCCGGAATGCCAGACCTCGCGGGGGCTTCGGTCGTGCGCCGCGTACCACGCGATTGCAAGGGCGTCGAAGTCCCGCCGGTTTACCCGCTGCGACCACGCTGCCGCCTCCAATGAGTGCACCTCCAGGGCCACACCGATCCGCGCCAGCTCCTCACGGTACGCTGCCGCCATGTCGAGGATGCCCGATCCCGTCGAAGTCACCAACGCGATGCGGAGGTCGGCCGACACGCCCTCGACGGTCCTCCTGCGAACGCCGTCTCTCCCTAGCCAGCCGGCCTCGTCGAGGAGCGCCGCCGCGCGTCCGGGGTCGAACGGGAATGCCTCGACCAGGTCGGGGACGTACGTGGCCTCATAACGGAGGACGGGGCTGTCGTGCGGGACGGCGAGCCCGGCGAAAGCCTCGCGGATCACGCGGTCCTTGGGGAAGGCGTACGCCAGGGCGCGACGGACGTTCCGCTCCCGCAGGATCGGGTGGCCGAGGTTCCAGCAGATGCAGAGGAACGTATTCCGCTCCTGCCTATGGACCGTCACCTCCCCGCGCTCAAGCAGATCCCGCAGGCTTCCCGGGCCGCCCTCGAGGAACTCCCGTCGATACTCGTCCGCCGACGGACTCAGGAGATCCAGGGCGCCCGCCTTGAACATCCGCAGCGCCTCGTCGCTCCCGCTCACCTGGCGCGCGACGATGGCATCGATCGCGGGGCGGACGCCCCAGTAGGCGTCCCACCTCTCGAGCCGGATCGTGCGGTCCTCCGCGCCCGCGAAACGGAACGGACCCGACCCGCACATCCGGTCGTTGAACCAGTGGTCTTCGAGCCGCGCGGCGGCCTCCGCGGTCGTCAGCTCCGAGCCGTCCTCGGCGCGGCCCCAGATGAACCTCGGGAGGATGCGCAGCAGGGATAACGTCGAGTCGAGGTTGAAGTACCCCTCCTCGCGCCACCGTACGGCGACGGTGTACCGGTCGAGGAGGTCGACCGACTCGATCCCGGCGAGATGACCTGCCAACAGGCGCCCGGCTCTCGCCGCGTCGAACGTGAACTTGACGTCGTCCGCGGTGATCTCCTGCGGCGGAAGCGCGGCCAGCCACCCGAGTTCGCCGTCGCGTTCCCCGGGCGTCAGGTGCGGCCGGTGCCAGAGCATGCCCTTCCGGATGTCGATCGTGAAGACGCGGTTGTCGGCGCTCCTGACGACGCGGTTCGCGAGCCCGGGCACGTACCGCTCGGGATCGACCCGCGACCTTTGCGCGAGGCGCTCGTAGACATGCGACACGACGGACTCGAGAGGGAAGCGGGCCGTGACCAGCGGATTGAGCCCGGCCAGAGGCCTCACGACGTACGTGTTCGCCGTCCCGCCACGCGGAGCGCTCGCGGGTGGGCCGGGCTCCCGCGAGGGATCCGCGAGGATGTTGTCGGCCGTGGCGCGGTGGATGGCCGCGCGCGGATCCGCTTCGGGCGAGGTGGGACCCCGGTCGGCCGGGCCGCCCCGCGAACCTGGCACGAGGTACAGGGCCGCGGCCAAGAGAAGGACGGCGAGCGCGATCGCGGCACCCCGGCGATTGCGTGGGGCTCCCCTGGAAGGGCCATGCAGCGTTCCTGCCTCCGCGGCGGCCTTTGCACGGACGAGCGTACGCTCCGGCGGCGGGCTGACGGATGCGGCTCGCGGGGTTCCCGTGCCGGCAGAAGCGTCGTCGAGCGTAAGCGCGCCGCCGATGGTGCCGGATGCCGCTTCCAGCGCCCGGGCCAGCTCCGTCGCGTCCGGGAGACGCTCGCGAGCGTCCCGCGAGGTGCATCGCTCGACCACGGCGGCGAGGGCGTCGGGCACGTCGGGTGCCGCCGTCCGGATGTCGGGGAAGGGCTGGGCGCAGACCTGCCGGATGACCTCGGGGAGCGTGGCGAGCGCGATCGCATGTTCCCCCGAGAGCAGGAAGTAGAGGGTCGCCCCGAGCGCCCAGACGTCTCCCGGGGGCCCCACGCTCCGCGAATCCTCCCACTGCTCGGGCGGCATGTACCGCGGCGTCCCCATCATCGTGCGGGTCGCGGTCAGATGCGCCGGCGACCAGATCGGCTTGGCCAGACCGAGGTCCGCCACCTTCACGACGCCATCGCGGCTGATCAGGATGTTGTCGGGCGTCACGTCGCGGTGGACGATCCCGAGCGCGTGCGCCGCGGCGAGCCCGCGCGCCGCGCCGAGGCAGATCGCCGCCGCCTCCCGCGGGGCCAGACGACCCTTCCGCGCGACGCGCTCGGCGGCGGTCTCGCCCGTGACGTACTCCATCACGATGTAGTGGAGGCCCGAGTCCTGCCGCACGTCGTAGACCCGGACGAGGTTCTCGTGCCGGATGGAGGCGGCGAGTTGCGCCTCGCGCCGGAAGCGCGCGAGGGATTGCTCGTCCTGCTGCGCGCGCAACGGATCGAGCACCTTGACCGCGACGTCGACTCCGAGGTTGACGTGGCGACCGCGATAGACGGCACCCATGCCGCCCTGCCCGACCTTGGCGTAGAGCACGCAGGGCTCGAGCACCTTGTAGCCGTCGACCTCGGGGACGGTCGTGAGCAACGGATCTGCCCGCAGGTCCTCGTCCATCCGTCGGAGCACTGTAGTGATGCGACTCTTCGAAGGCAACAGCGCGCCCCATGGGAGCGCGTGCCCCGGCCTCACGCTGTCAGACCCGCTGCGGACCTCCGACCCTGTCGCGCCACGCCTACCGCGTGGCGCGGGCGACGCGGACGCAGGAGCGGATCGTCTCGTCGAGCGGCACGCGCGGGGCGTAGCCGGTGAGATCGAGCAGGCGGCGCACGTCCGGGCGGCGGTGGCGGATCGGCACGAAGCCCGCGCCGTACTTCGGCGGCGCCGCCTCGATCTTCACGCGCGGATCGACGAGGTCGCGCACGCGGCGCGCGAGGTCGAGGATCGTGATCGGGTCGTCGCGGCCGATGTTCACGAGCGTGCCCGGCGCCGCCGCGCCGTCGAGCAGCCGCCAGACGTACTCGGCGGCGTCGCGCGCGTCGAGGAAGCAGCGCGTCTGCGAGCCGTCGCCGTGGATCGTGATCGGAGCGCCCGCGAGCGCCTGGCGCACGAACGTCGGCACCACCGCGCCGCCGTCCGGCGACTGCCTCGCACCCGTCACGTTGAAGAAGCGGCCGACCGCGACCTCTAGCCCGTACTCGTGCGCGTACGCGAACGCGAGCGCCTCGCCCGCCGCCTTCCCCGCCGCGTAGGAGAAGCGGAGCCGGTCCGGCGCCCCGAACCCCACGGGGCCCGCCTCGGAGCGCGGCGCGCCGTCGCTGTCGCCGTACACCTCGGACGTGCTCGCGAAGAAGACGGGCCGGCGCGCGGCCGCGGCGTGGCGCAGGACGTTCTCGGTCCCGAGGAGGCTCTGCCGCAGCGCACCCGTGGGCCGCGAGAGCACGAGCCGCACCCCCACGCCCGCGGCGAGGTGCGCGACCGCGTCGCAGCGTCGCACGTGCGAGGCGACGAGCGCGTCGTCGCACACGTCGCCGATGGTGAGCTCCACGCGCGGATCCCGCGGAAGATTCCCCGGCTTCCCGGTCGAGAGGTTGTCGAGGACGAGCGCCCTCCCGTTGGCGGCGAGGATCCGCTCGACGACCGCGGAGCCGATGAGGCCGCAGCCGCCGGTGACGAGGATTCTCCGGGACATCGGGGGACGTTGTAGCACGGGGCCGGAAATGAGACGCCACTCCCCCCGCTCCCCCCTCAATTCCCCTCAAGCGGCCGCCCGATAGGTCCTGCGGAGCAGGAGAATGACGGGTCGTCTGGACCGCTCGGGGCGCATTTGGATCCACTTCTTCCTCACGGCGCTCTTCCGCGGCGCAGGGCTCGGGGTGCTCGTGCTCGCGCTCCTGCCGCGCCTCGGCGTGCCGGGGCTTCCGGACGACCCGCTGCTGCTCGCCGCGTTCTCGGCGGCGGCGGTGTCGTCGCTCGCGGTGCGGGCCGCGACGCGGCGCGGCTGGATCGCGACCGACGGCGCCGCGATGGCGGGCTGCCTCCTCGCGCCGGCCGCCTCGCTCGCGCTCGCGATGCAGCGGACCGGGCTCCTCGAGAGCCCGTTCGTGCTCCTGCTCGCGGCGCTCGTCGCCGCGGCGGCGCTCGCGCTCGCGCCGCTCCCGAACTTCCTCTTCCTGTCGGGCGTCTGCCTCATCGGGACGTTCGCGGTCGTCGCGACCGCCGAGGGGCTCCTGCCCGCGGCGGGCCTCGAGACGCCGGTTTCGCTGCTCGTGATCGAGCTGGGGCTCCTCGGAGTCCTCGGCTACGTCGTGAACGGCCTCGCCTGGCAGCTCCGCGTGCAGCAGGAGGAGCTCGTCGCCGTCGGCCACCGGGACCGGAGCACGGGCGCGCTCCGCGACAGCTCCTTCCGGGCGCGGCTCGCGGGGTTCCTCGAGCAGGCGCGGGGCGGCGGCGAGGGCGTGGCGCTCCTCATCTTCGACCTCCCGGGCGGCGAGGGGCTGCTCGCCGAGGCGGCCATCGTGCTGCACGAGGCCGTCCGCGGGAGCGATCTCGCCGGCCGCGTCGGGGACGCGCGCCTCGCCGTCGCGGTGAAGCTCCCGTCGGCCGCCGCCGGCCCCCGGCTCGCGGCGCGCCTCGCGTCGCGGCTGCGCGCGCTCGGCGTGCCCGACCTGCGCGTCGGCGCCGCGTTCGTCTCGGCGGACGAGGTGACGCCCGACGGCGCAGGCGCCGCGCTCCGGCTCTGGATGGAGTGCGACAAGGGGCTCGCCCACGGCCGCGTCACGGTCGGATAGGGTGGGGCTCCGGGGAGGGGAAGTGCGGCACGCGTGCCGCACCCCGACGCGCTAAGCTCAGTCGCCCGAGCCGGTTACGACGCCCGGATCCGTGAAGGACACGGCTCAGGCGGGCATCTGGGCGCGGATGATGTACTGCGTGATGAGATCGCGATCCTTGTTCGTGATCTCCTGGAACTCGAGGCCCATGACGACGTGACCGCCGTCTTCCTGGACCGAGGAGGACCAGATCACGCGCGAGAGCGCCTTCACCGGGCGCTCCACGTTCGGCAGCATGACATTGATGCCGATGTACATCTTGCGCGTGAGGAGCTTCGAAAGCCACTCGGGATCCGGCAGCTTGCCGCGGAGCAGGAGGCCGCCCGCCCCGATGTTCTGGCTCATCCCCTCGTGGACGATCTCCATGTCCTTGCTGGACATCTCGCGCGAGAGGAACTTGTAGCGGATCGGCACTGCCAGGGGCAGCCTGATGAATTGGCGGCGCTCGAAATCGAAGGAAGTGGTCATCGCGGCACAAAGGGCGCACGGAGCGCCCCCGTCGGACTCCTTCGGCCCTCGGCGCCCGCGGCTTGAGCCCCCCGCTCCCCCACCGCCTCGAAACGGGACTCACCGGGCGCGGACGAAGGACTCCTCGGGACAGCCGAGATCGGCGAGAAGGCCCCTGACCTCGCCGAGGAAGCGGCGGCCGTCCTCGTAGTAGCCGGCCGTCGGCCGGAGCCCCGCGACCCTCGACGCGAAGAACCCGTTCAGCCCCTCCATGAAGAGCTCGCGCACGTACTTCGCGGCCATCGACGCTAGCGCCGCGGCGCGGTCCGTCGCGTCCGCGGCCCGCTGGAACCGGATCCGCACGGTGCGCCCCCCGAGCGCGAGCCGGTAGCCCGAACACGCGGCGGTCTCCCGCTCCGCGAGGATCGACGTCGGCCCGAGCTCCGCGAGGAGGAGCCCCGCATACCGGTTCCGCCCCCCGTGCTTGTCGCACACGATCACGGCGTCGCCCGCGTGGTCCTCGAGGGCGCGGCGGATCACGCGCATCGTCTCCTCGAAGAGCACCGTCCCCTTGTCGCCCCGCCGCGCGCACCCCTCGTTGAAGTCGCGCTCGCAGACGGGGTTCACGTAGAGGCGGCGAAACCCCTTCGGCGGCGCGCCGCCGCCCGCCTCGGCGTCGGTCACGTCGCCATACCAGGGATACCCCGGACGGGGGTCGCCGCGCACGGAGAGGCGCCTGAGCAGCTCCGCGAGGGAGACGGGGCCCGGGAGGCCCAGGTACGGGGAGAGCGCGCGGGCGAGCGCCGTGCGGCCGCCGCGGCCGTAGACGACCTTGCTGTCGGCGATCCCGTCCCCCGGGGCGGCGCGGCGGTCGCCCTCGTACACCGCCGCCGCGACCACGAGGGGCCCCAGGAGGGGCCCGTAGCCGGCCTCGTCGGCGCCGATGTGCAGCACGGGCCCGATTCTAGATGGAGCCCCGAGACGGATTTGAACCGTCAACCCCAGCTTTACGAAAGCTGTGCTCTACCGTTGAGCTATCGGGGCGCCGGGGGCCGAACGACGCCTTTTCGGCAAGGCGCCGGCCGGTCTGGAGGGATACTGATAGCCGTGGCCGTGGAATCGTCAAGGAAAACCGAGGCCCATCCGCCCATGAGACCGGGAGGCTGCCCGCGGTGCGGGACGCGCCTGGGCGAGCCGTACAAGTACTGCCCGAACTGCGCGTACCGGCTCCGGCCCGACCTGTTCCCGGCCCCCGCGCACGAGACGCCGGGCGTTCCGGTCAGCCAGCGCCTCGTCGCGCTCGGCGGCTACCTGCTCTTCGCGAGCATGCTCCTCCTCGTGGTCTTCGCGGGCGTGCGGCTCTTCGCCGGCCCGGAGCCCCAGCTGCCGGTCCAGCCGCAGGTGCGCCGGGCGCGGGACGCCAACTGCCTCGCGCTCACGCTCGACGAGTTCGTGGAGGTGCCCGCGGGCCTCGCCTTCTGGGGCGCCTACGACCCCGGTCGCGAGTACGAAGCCACGGGAGGCGCCGCCGCCGCCGCCGAGGAGAAGGAGGCAGCCGACCGCGCGCTGGGAGCCCTCGCGACGCTGCGACGCGAGGACGCGGCGCCGGAGGAGATCGAGGAGGCGCGCGAGATCCTTCGCGAGGCGCTCGCCGAGCGGAACGTGCGGGACGCCGTCGAGCACTGGGCCGACGCCTTCGACAAGGAGGTCCCGCTGGAGCCCGTCGAGGCGACGCCCGACGCCTACCGCGTCGACGACGCGTTCCGGATGTCGAGGCGCGAGATCACGAACGACCAGTTCTTCGAGTTCCTGCAGGCCTGGGCGCGGAAGACCGGGAGGCCCGTCCATCCCCACCTCCTGCCTGGCGGCTGGACGCGCAGCACGGGCAGGCGCGACGTGAAGAAGATCTACGACCGCGACGAGGGCGACTTCCCGGTCGTGAACATCTCGATCGATGCGGCCCTCGAGTTCTGCGGCTGGTTCTGGCAGGAGCGGCTGGGCGCCGATCCGGACCTCGTCGTGGACCTGCCGACGTGGAAGGAGTACGTCCTCGCGGCGCGCGGGGACCGCCTCACCTACAACTACCCGTGGGGCAGGGCGCTCCAGCAGGGCGAGAGCGCGAACCTCGGCACCTCCGGGCTCTGGAGCGTCACGGAGCGGAAGCCCGGGGAGCCGAGAAAGCCCGAGGAGTTCTACAACGGGTTCCTCGACCTCGTCGGGAACGCGGCGGAGTGGGTGTACTGGCCGAGCGACCTCATCGTCGCCGGCGGCTGGTCGTACCAGGACGCCGTCTACAGGGTGGCCCGCCAGTCGGGGCGCCTCCTGACCCCGTTCTCGCTCGCCGGCTTCAAGGAGGTCCGCGAGAAGGGCATGACGGTCGACGTCGGGTTCCGCCCGGTGATCCGCCGCGCGCCGGCGCTGCCGGCGTTCGTCGCGGTCACGGCAGGTCCCGTGCGCCACCGGCCCTGCCCCGACGGGATCCTGCCGCCGGAGCTCCTCGGCGTCGAGGAGGATGCGCTCGGCAACGACAGCGATCCCGAGACGCTCGAGGACATCCGCCGCAAGCGCGAGGCTCCCGTCTCCTTCGCGTCCGAGACGGACCGGGTCGAGCGCGACTTCGAGATCTCGGCGACCGAGGTGACGAACCGGCAGTACCTCGCGTTCCTCGCCGACATCGCGCCCCGCCACACGAAGGAGGAGATCGCGCAGCTCGTGCCGCGCGGATGGCAGCGCACGAACCGTCTCGTGCGGTTCGAGGAGGACGCCACCGGGAGCCCGGACCCCGAACGGCCGCTCGTGCGCGCCTACGACGGCTACTACGTCCCCTGGGAAAAGCTCGAGACCCTTTATACGCCTGGCCAGGAGAACGCCCCCGTGGAGGGCGTCACGATCGAGCACGCCGACAGCTACGCCGCATGGCTCTCCGGCAGGCTCGGGCGGCGCTGCTCGATCCCGACCGTCGCGCAGTACCTGCGCGCCGCGCGCGGTGACGGCACGGCCCCCTACCCTTGGGGCGACGACGCGAACGACCCCGAGCTCTCGCCCTCCTGCCGGCTCGAGCCCTTCTTCAGCCGCGCGTTCGCGCTGGCGCCGTCCGCCTCCCGGCCGATCGTCGGGCTCGCGGGCAACGCGGCGGAGATCGTCCGGGACCCCCACGGCGAGGGCCGGGTGCTCCTCGCCGGCGGCTTCCACGACCTGCCGCCGAGGCTCGTCACGCTCGACTGCTTCCTCGACGCGGGCTGGGACAGCGTGCAGTACGTGCTCGAGCCGGGCGACTGGGACTGGCCGCTCGAGGATCCGTGGGACACCGACTCCCGCCCGAAGCTCTCCACGTTCTTCACGATCGGCCACTACACGGGCCTCCGCGTCGTGCGCCACCCGGACCCGTTTTGAGGGGCGTCGTCTTCCTCTGCCTCCTCGTCGCGGGGGTCGCCACGGGCGTCCTCGTGTCCATTCGGCTCTTCCCGGGCGAGGAGCCCCCGCCGGCCCCCGCACCCCCCCTGCCTCCGGCGCCGGCGGCGGCACCTGTCGAGGAGATCCTCCGTCCCTACGAGACGGTCGCGACGCTTCGCGAGGACCTTCGCGACGCCCTCGCGGGGCCGAAGGAGGCGATCGCCGCCGAGGTCGTGCGCGTCTCCGGGCGCCTGCGCGGAAGCGCCCGCAGCGTCCTCGTCGAGACGGCGCCGCGCGAGGCGAGCCCCAAGGTGCGCGCGCTGCTCGTCCTCGCCGCGGGCGTCCACGTGCCGGACGAGCGGATCCTCCTCGCGTTCCTCGACGACCGCGAGCCGGTCGTGCGACGCGCCGCCGCGCTCGCGACCGCGCGGCGCGAGGGCGGCGACGTGGCGGCGCTCGTGGAGGGAGTCGGGGTCCCGGTCGGGCGGGAGCTGCCGCCGGCCACAAGCAACGCGCTCCGGCAACGCCTCTCGCGCGAGGAGGACGAGGGGGTCCGGGGGACGATCGGAAAGGCGCTCGGCGGCTAGCCTAGCTAGCCTAGCCGGCGGGCGCGATCGCGCGGCTGGGCGACCGGCGCTTCGGGGGCGCCCCCTTCTTCCGGTCGAGCGCGCGGTTCAGCCGCTTCTCCCAGACCGCCTGGATGCACTCGCGCGCATAGGGGCAGTTGGTCGTCATGCAGACGTAGTCCTCGACCCCGAAGCAGTCTTTCTTCTTTCCCATGGTGCGTCTTGCGGCGGTCGGGATTCTACCATTTCCGGTGGGGCTATGGGGGTCTGCCCACCAATAGGAAGGTCGATCGGCTCGGGACCTTTTCGACTTGAACGGCGTCACGGGGCGTCCTACAGTCTTGCCCGACAAGGACTTCCGACGATGTCGAGGATGAGCGAGCGGGTCCGCCAGCTGATCGGCCTCGAGAATCTCCTCTCGCGGGCGCGCCGCCGGCAGCGCGAGTGCGAGCGCGACGAGGGAGTCGAGGGCGTCCGCACGCGGCGGTACGCGGACATCGTCCGGAGGCTCGGCGAGGAGATCCACGCCACGGATCGCTCGCAGCTCGAGGAGTACCTCCGCTACGTCGAGGGGGACCTCGTCCCGCGGATCCTCCAGCGCGTCGAGGGCGCGAAGGAGGGGATGGTCGATGCGGCGAAGCGCGTCGTCGCGGGGAAGTCGCACCTCCTCGAGCTGCGGACCGAGTACTCCGACGCTCTCGAGCGCAGCCGCTCGGTGCGCGAGCGCCTGGGCCTCGACCCCATCCTGCCGGCCGAGGCGCGCTTCGGCCTCGGAGGCCACCCGCCGCATTCCGACCGCGCCACGCGGGAGGCGTACGATCTCGTGAAGGAGTTCCTGAAGGCATGAGCGAGCCGGGACCGGGCGCCGACCTCTACCGCGCGCGCCTCCAGGGGGCGGACCTGCGCGGCAAGGACCTCCGCAAGGCGAACCTCGCCCTCGCGAACCTCAAGGAGGCGACGCTTGCGGACGCGCTGCTGACCGACGCGTTCCTCTTCGGGGCGATCCTCTCCGGGGCGGATCTCGGCGGGGCGCACCTGACGCACGCCGATCTCTCGGAGGCGGACCTCTTCGGCGCGAACCTGCGCGGCGCGAACGCCTCCGGCGCGGACCTCCGCCGGGCGAACCTCGCGCTCTGCAACCTGCGCGGGGCGCGCCTCAAGGGCGCGAACCTCCGCGACGCGAACCTGAACGGCGCCGATCTGACGGACGCCGACCTCGAGGGCGCCGACGTCACCGGCGCGAGCTTCGGCGAGACCGGGGCCACGGCGTGATCGCGGGGCTCGGCCTCGATCTCGTCGAGATCGCCCGCGTCGCCGAATCGCTCGAACGCCACGGGAAGGCCTTCAGGGAGCGCATCCTCCACCCCGACGAGGACGCGGGCCGCGTCTCGACGGCGGAGGGCGCGACGCACCTCGCGGGGCTCTTCGCGGCCAAGGAGGCGGTGATGAAGGCGCTCGGGACCGGCATGGCCGGCGCGGCCTTCAAGGAGATCGCGATCCTCAACCGGCCCGGCGGCGAGCCCTACGTCCGCCTGACGGGGCGCGCGCTCGAGACCGCGAACCGGCGGGCGATCCGCGACTGGCGCATCTCGATCACGCACTCGCGCACGGTGGCTGCCGCGGTCGCGATCGCGCTCGCGTAGCGCCCCCGGCCCCCGGAGCCCCCTCCCTTCGACGGGCCCCGGCGCGGAAAACGAGAGGGGCGGCCGCCTGGGCCGCCCCCCGTTCATGGAACGCTAAAACGCTTTTCAGCGTGTGGAGAGCGTGGCACCTTCGCCTTCGCCGCAGCCTTCCCCGCAACCCTCGCCGGACGCCTCGCCGCCGCCAGCCGCCTCGGGGGCGCCGACGGTCGGACGGTTGGCGACGGCGCAGGAGAGCGCCTGGTCGGGCGTCAGCTGGCACGCGCCGAGCGCGTCGAACGCGGCCGCGCGAACGGTCGCGTCGCCGTCCCGGGTCCCCGCGAGGAGCACCTGGAACGCCGCATCGTCGAGCACGATCGGGTTCTTTCGGCCGAGCGCCGCAACCGCCATCCCGGCGGCCGCCTTCGACGCGCCCGAGGCCGCGCCGAAGAAGCCGAGGAGCGGACCGGTCCCGTTGGGGTCGCCGAGATTCGCCAGCGCATGGATCGCGTTCAGGCGCACCGGCGGCTCGTCCGGCACGTCGGCCGTCAGCAGCGCGGTGAGCGTCTCGGTGAGCGCCTGCCAGTGGAAGAGCGCGTTGCCCGTGTCGGTCTTCGCGAGCGCGGAGAGGACCGCGGCGCTGCGCGCATAGCGGTCCGCGGCACCGGGGCTGTCGCCCTGGAACGCGCTCCTCACCTTGCCGAGGAACTCCTCGCCGGGAAGCCCGGGACCATCGAGGATCCCGGCGACGCCCGCCGCCTTGCCCTCGAACATCGCGACCCACTGCGAGTTCGCCGCCTGGTCGGCCGTGCCGATCACGAGCAGCGGCGCGTTCTTGGTCCGGTCGTCCTCCGCGAGACGGCGCTGGAGCGCGAGGATGTCCATGTCGGAGAGGTCCGGGCTCGCGATGACGAGGTCGAGGCCCGAGAGACGCCGGGCGAGGATGTAGCCGTCCGAGCCGCTGCGCGCGTCGTACGCGATGAACTTCGCGCCGTTGAGCTCGGCGAGCACCTTGTTGCGGCGCTCGTCCCTCGCGTCGATCACGAGGATCTGGCGCGGGACGATCTCGCCGACCGACTGCGCGACGAGGCCGATGAATCCGTCGGGATCCGGGTAGGCCGTGAGCCTCCGGACGCCGTTGCAGCGGAGGATCGCCTCGGCCGCGGCGATGCGCACGCCGGCCGACGTGTCGGTCGTGGCGCGCACGACCGGGTTGTCGCTCGTGAAGTCCGTGCCGCCGTAGACGGCGGGCATCACGCGCAGGAGGAACGTCGCCGCGGACTTGTCGTTCTGGTCGAGGCTCGCGGCGAGCGCGTCGGAGAGCGTGGTCCAGCCGAGCGCGGCCACCGTGCCCTCGGCGTTGCCGAGCCCCGCCGCGTAGGCCATCGTGAGCTCGTCGCCCTCGGACTGCGGCGCGACCGCGTCGGACGCCGTCTTCTCGGTGGCGAGGACGCGCGCGAGCATCGAGCGAGCCTCGTGGTTGCCCGGGTCGAGCCGGAGCGCGTCGTAGCACTCGCTCTCGGCCATCTTGAGGACGTAGAGGTGCTTCGGAGCCGGGGTGAAGATCAGCCGGTCGCTCCACGACCACGTGACGAGCGGCCGGTCGGTGAAGGCCATCACCCGGTAGTTGCCCTGGTAATAGAGCTGCGCGAGCCGGAGGTGGAGGTCCGCCGGGCCCATGTCCGCCGCCCAGGGGAACTTGCCGACGAGGCTCTCGTGCGCCTTGATCGCCGCGTTGCGCACGTCCTGGTCCTCATCCTGCGTCGCCTCGGCCACGACCGCGAGCGAGCGCTCGTCGCCGATCTGGCCGAGCTCGTTCGCGACCATCCGCCGCACCGTCGGGCTGCCGTTCCTGAGCGCCACGTTGAGGGGCGGAACGGCCGAGCGGCCGATGCGCGTCATCAGCGTGATGTGGGCGTTGGTCATCTGGTCCGTGTTCGAGGAGCCGAGGTAGGCGAGCAGGTAGGGCACCGCGAACTCGCCGTACACGCGGCCGAGCGTGACCCCCGCGTCGAAACGCTCGGAGTAGCTCTCCGACTCGCAGGCTGTCTTGACGAGCCCGCGGAGCTCCTCGTCGCTGAACGCCTTCTCGGGGAGCCGCGGCGTCGCGATGTCGAGGATCGCGACCGCGACGTTGGCCCCCTCGGCGCCCGACGCCATGAGGTTCAGGAGCGCCTGCCAGCCCGCGTACTCCGCCTGGGCCAGTGCCGCGAGCGCATCCTCGCTCGACAGGTCGGCGGCCAGGGCCTCGCGCAGGACGCCGATGGCCCTCTGGACCGACTCACGGTCCCCTGCCCGCAGGAGCTTCAGCCCCTCGTCGAGCTTCTCGGCTGCGGTCCCGCCCTGCGCCACGGCGGTGCCGCCGACGAGGGCCATGACCAGAATGACCGAGACGATCCGCGCCAGGGGATTTCCGCCTGCCGCCATTTCGTTCCTCCCTTCGGACTGTGCCGACCTGCGGCGCGGGTTCACCGCGCCGAACTGCTGTATGCCCAGGGCTTGCGCCACCACGACCCCGCTTGGGGACCGGCTAGTTAAGAAGAACCGGCCCGCCAATTCAAGCCTAATCCGGAGGTCCCGGAATCCCCCGGACGAGATCCCGGATCCGGAGGGGGTCCGGGGGAGGCCAGAGAAGGCTCGCGGCCCAGCCGGCGCCTGCGGTGAGGAGCGCCGAGAATGGCGCGAGCCAGAGGGGATCGACGCCGAGCCGCGCGGGCGCGCGGAGGAGGATGGCCAGAACGACCCCCCCGAAGGCGACCCCGACCCCCAGAAGGACCCCCTTCTCGTTCGCCCTGCGCGTCAGCATGCCGAGGAGGAACAGGCTGAGGAGCGGGCCGGCGAAGTAGCCGAGCCACGTGACGAGCGTCTTCAGGATGCCCTGGCCGAGGTCCGCGGCGAGGAGCGCCCCTCCCGTCGCGAGGACACCGAACCCGACGGTCGCGGCTCGCGCCCAGAAGAGCTCCGCGCGGGGGGTCGGGGGGGTGCGGGAGAAGCGGCGCACGAAATCGACGAGCAGCGCCGTCGCCGTCGAGTGGATCGCGGAGTCGAGGCTCGACATCGACGCCGCGAAGATGGCCGCGAGCATGAGCCCCGCGATGCCCGCCGGGAGCCTCGCGCGGATGAAGGACGGCAGCGCTTCGTCCCCTCCCTCGAGGCTCGGGGCGCCGGGGGCGAGCTCGACCCAGGCGGAGAGGCAGACGCCGAGGAACAGGCTGAGCGCGAGCGCGAACGTGCCGATCGCCCACGAGACGAACGCGGCGCGCCGCGCGCCGCCGAGGTCGCTGCACGCGACGAAGCGCTGCACCGCCTGCTGGCCGGTGCCGTAGAGCGAGCAGGTGAGGACGACCCACGGCAGGAACGCGCCCGACACGTTCAGGTAGGTGCCCGGGTCGAGCTCGAACGTGAACGCCTCGAGCTGGTCGGCGCCGCGCGCGTGGTCGAGCACGGCGGCGATGCCGCCGGGCACGTCGAGGTCCACGAGCACGATGCAGTAGAGGACGGAGAACACGACGACCGTCATCTGGATGAGGTCGGTCCACACCACCGCGGCGATCCCTCCCGAGGCGCTGTAGGCGATCGCGGCGACGGTCGTCGCGAGGATGGCGCTCCCGATGGACCAGCCGAGCACCTCGCTGAGCGCGACCGCGGGCACGAGGAGGACCACCGCGCCGCGCGCGACCGTCTGCGCGATGAAGAGCGCGCTCGCGACGGTCCGCGCGACGACCCCGAACCGCCGCTCGAGGTACTCGTACGCGGTCGTCAGCCGGAGCCCCGAGAAGAACGGGAGGAAGAGGAGGCACACGATCGTCAGGGCGACGAGGTCTCCCGCCTGCAGCTGGAGCCAGCGGAGCCCCTGGCCCCTGCCGTACCCGAACCCCGTGCCCCCCACGAGCGAGACGCCGCTGAAGGAGGTGGCGACGAGCGAGACCGCGAGCATCCACCACCGCAGGCGCCTGCCGCCGAGGAAGAACTCGTCGGCCGAGCGCTGCCTCCGCGCCGCGGCCCAGCCGATCGCGAGGACCGTCGCGCCGTAGGCCGCGACGACGGCCCAGTCGAGCGCCGCGAGCGCGAGCATCTACCCGCGCACCCGCCTGGCGACCGCCGCGACCGTCAGAGGATCGTGGCCGGGCGCCTGCACGTGCGCGCGCGGCGAGAGCCCCTCGAGCAGGAGCTTCGGTCCGAGGAGGATCACGAGCCCCGCCCCCGCCGCGGCCTCGCGCGCCGCCGCGGGAAGCTCGAGCGCGCCCCCCCACGCCCGGTCGCTCCGGAGGATCAGCACCGACGGCACGGAGAGCCCGCCGATCGCGCGCGCAAGGGCCTCGCCCGCGCCGCGACGGTCGAGGTCGAAGACAAGCGGCGCGTGCGGACCCGGGCCGACGCGCACCTCGCCCGTGCACGCGACCGAACCCTCCGCCGCGGCGGCGAGCGGATCGGGCAGCGGCTCCGCGGCGGCGGCCATCCGCGCGAGCGCCTCGGGCGCGTCCGCGCGCTCGACCGCGGCGAGCACGGCATCCACGTCGCTCGGCACGAGGAGCGCGTCGCACCCGGCCTCGAGCGAGAGGAGCGCCGCCTCGCCCTCGCTCCTTCCCCCCCGGACCCCCTCCATCAGCAGCGCGTCGGTCACCGCGAGCCCCGAGAACCCCATCTCCTTCCGCAGGAGATCGGTCATCACCCTCCGCGAGAGCGTCGCGGGGAGCGTCGGCGATCCCGTGAGCGCGGGGCACGCGACGTGCGCGGTCATCACGGCGTCCACGCCGGCGTCGATGCACAGCTGGAACGGAGGGAGGTCGCGCCTCCGCCACGTCGCGAGGTCCGCGTCGACGACCGGCAGCGCGTCGTGGCTGTCGAGCGCCGTCCCGCCGTGGCCGGGGAAGTGCTTCGCGCACGTCCGGAGCCCGAACGAACGCGCCCCGCGCACGAACCGGGGGGGCGCGGGGGGGTGCCGGAACGCGCGCGCCTGGATGATCGGGTTTCTCGCGACGGAAAGGACGTCGCACACCGGCGCGAAGGCCATCGTGAGGCCCATGAGGCGCGCCTCGATCGCCGTGCGGATCCCCGCATGCTCCGCGGCGTCCGGGTCGAGCGCCGCCGCCGGGGGGTGCCGCGTGAGGCCTCTCACCTGCTGCCCCGCGCCGTCCTCGAGGTCGGACGCGAAGAGCAGCGGATGCGGCGCCGCTCCCTGCAGGCGGTCGAGGATCGTCCGCAGCGAGAGGTCGCCCCCGAAAACGCAGAAACCGCCGACGCCGCGGGCGGCGAGGCGCAGGTAGGGGTCGAGATCGTTCGCCGGCAGCCGCAGCGCGGGCACGACGAGCCGCGCGTTCGGATGGGGTTTCCCGGCGCCCTTCCCCATCACGGCGTGACCTTGCCGAGGATCGTCGGCCAGCGCGCGCCCGTCGCCCCGGGCACGTTGTTCGGGACGCCGTGGACCGTCTCGTTCGCGAGGATCGCGAAGAGGAGCGCCTCCTTCGCGTCGGGATCGATGCCCATGTCGGCGAGCGAGAGGACCTTCTCCTTCGGGAAGAGCCGGCGCAGGTGCCCCATGAGCGTGAGGTTCTTCACGCCGCCGCCGCTCACGATGATCTCCGCGGGCCGCGCGCGGGGATGCACGAAGTCCTCGAAAGCCTGCTTCACCGAATGCGCGGTGAACGCGGTGAGCGTCGCGAGGACGTCCGTCCCGCTCTTCGCCCCCTTCGCGCGCAGGAGCGGGAGGACGAAGTCGGTGCCGAAGGTCTCCCGGCCCGTCGTCTTCGGCGGCGGCTGCTTCAGGTAGGGATGCGCGAGGAGCTTCCTCAGGAGGATCTCGTCGATGTGCCCCTTCGCGGCGCTCCGGCCCTCCTTGTCGTAGTGCTCGCGGCCGCGCGTGATGATCCGGACGGTCTCGTCGAGCGGCATGTTCGCGGGGCCCGTGTCGAAGGCGAACACATCCTCGATCTGCTCCCCCACGACCGTCACGTTGGCGATGCCGCCGAGGTTCAGCAGCGCGCGCGGCGGGCCCTTGCGGCGGAAGAGGAGGTAGTCGACGTACGCGGAGAGCGGCGCGCCCTCGCCGCCCGCCGCGATGTCGCGCGTGCGGAAACCCGAGACGACCGGCACCTGGAGCCGTTCCGCGATCACGTCCGGCTCGCCGATCTGGAGCGTGGACGCGACGTCGCCGGGACGCCGCGGGACGTGGTGCACCGTCTGGCCGTGCGATCCGACGAGATCGATCTCCGAGGGCTTCACGTTGGCCCCCTTGAGGAGCTCGAGCGCGGCGTCCGCGAACCGCTCGCCGAGGACGAAGTTGAGCCGGCAGAGGTCGGGGACGAGGCCGCGGCCGAGCGCGAGCACCTGCTCGCGGAGCTTGGCCGGGTAGGGCACGGTGCGGAACGCGAGGATCTCGGGCTTCGTCGCGAGGCCCGAGCCCTTGATGCGTACGAGCGCCGCGTCGACGCCGTCGGCCGACGTGCCCGAGAGGAGGCCGACGACGAGCGTCTCCTCCTTCGCGAGGAGGTCCGCCACCCGCCTCACCGGAGCGCCTCCCGGAGCGACCCCTTCGCCTGCCGGAGCGCCGCCTCGGCGTCCGCCCGCGCCGCGCCCCGCGCCATCAGAACCGCGACGCGCACGTCGTCGCCGCCCGCCCGCAGGAGGTCGCTCGCGCGGTCCCGCGGCACGCGCGCGATCCGCTCGACGAGGCGCTCCGCGCGGTCGCGGAGCTTCCGGTTCACCGGCCGCACGCGCACCATCAGGTTCCCGTAGACGGCGCCCGAAGCGGCCATCGCCGCGGTCGAGATCATGTTGAGGACGGCCTTCGTCGCGCTGCCGCCCTTGAGGCGCGTCGAGCCGGCGAGCGCCTCGGGCCCGAGGTCGAGGACGATCCGGACGTCGGCCGGCAGGTCCGCGCGCGGGTTCGCGGTCAGGAGCACGCGCGTCCCGCGCGCCGACTCGAGCGCCCCGCGCACGTAGGCCGCGGTGCCGGACATCGAGATGCCCACGATGCAGTCGCGCCCGGTCGTCTCGCCGAGGTCCCGCCTGCCCGCCTCCGCGTCGTCCTCCGCGCCCTCGACGCTCTCGGTGAGCGCCCGGGCGCCGCCCGCGATGCGCGCGACGACCTGCCCGGGCTGGGCGCCGAAGGTCGGCGCCATCTCGGCGGCGTCGAGGACGCCGAGCCGCCCGCTCGTGCCGGCGCCGACGTAGAGGAGCCTCCCGCCGGCGCGGAGCGCCCCGGCCGCGGCCTCGCACGCCTTGCCGATCGCGTCGATCGCGGCGCCGACGGCCGCGTGCGCGCGCGTCTCCTCGCGGAGGAGCAGCCGCGCGACCTCCCGCGGCGCGAGGAGGTCGAGCTGCGGCGCCGCGGGGTCGACCGCCTCGGTCGGGAGATCCTCGTACCGCTGCACGCCCCCTAGCCTATTCGAACGGAAAGACGTGGGCCTACCCGGCCGGGTCGCCGTTGCCGGACTGGCCCTGTGGATCCGGATCCGGCGGCACGCGCGGCGGGTCGAGGCTCTTGCCCGTCAGCCGCCCGAAGAGCTGCGTCCACCAATGATGCTTCTCGGAGCCGCAGCCCATCTCCGCGTGCCCCGGCTGCAGCATGTTCCTGTGATGGCCCGAGGAGCGGTACCACTGCCAGAACGCGGCGCGGCCGTCCGGCGCCCCGAGGGCGATGTTCTCCCACACGCCGCCGCCGTAGCCTTCCCGCTGCGCGCGGTGGTTCGGCGTCCGCAGGTGCGCGGTCGGGCTGTCGTGCGCGAAGTAGTCGCGCTGCCTCATCTCGATCGAGTGCTTCCGCGCGCCGCGCACGAGCCGCTCGTCGATCTTCAGCGCCTCGAGCCCCATGAGCGAGCGGTACTCGTTCACCGCCTCGACGTTGCTGCGCTCCTCGTCGTCCGCGGAGGTCGTCACCTCGCGGTTGTACTTCGCGACAAGGTCGTTGTACTCGAGCCGCTTCCGGTCGCGGTCGTCGAGCGGGATCCTCGCGCCGTGGATCGCCTTCTGGATCCGCTCCACGGTCGCTTCGTAGAGCGGCTCGGCGAGCGGGTCGGCGCGGGCGAGGCGGCCGTCGAGCTCCTTCAGCTCCGCGTCGAGCGCGACCGCGTCGTCGGACTTCGCGAGGAGCCGCGGATAGGGCTCCTCGCAGATCGCGCGCACCACGCCGACGAGCCGCTCCGCCTCCTTCTGCGGCTCCTCGCTCGTGGCCGGGTAGGGGTAGCGGTCCGCGCTCAGGATGAACTCGAGCGCCGCCTCGCGCGCCGCACGCAGCTCCGCGCCGAGCACCGACGCGAAGCGCGAGGGGGAGAACGCCTTCTCCTGCGCGAGCGCGTCCGCGACGGCCGCGCGCCGCTCCTTGAGCGCGAGCGCGAGCGCCTCCGCCGCGGGGGCGCCCATCCTCTCGAGCGCGTCGAACGCCTCGACGCGTCGCGCGGCGACGGTCGAGCGCGCCTGCTTCGCGAGCTTCTCGATCTCCTCCCGCTCGAGGATCGACTTCTCCTCCGCGACCGTCACGAGCCGGCCGCGGAAGAGCCGGAAGCCCTCCGGCGGCTCCGGGATCCCGCGCCGCCGCGCCAGCACGCGCGTGAGGAGCGCCGGGTCCTGCCCCGACTTGAAGAAGGCCGCGTACGCCGCCTCGGCCTCCTTCGGCTGGTCCTCGCCGTCGAAGAAGAGCGCGACGGCGAGCCGCGGCGGCTCCTCGAGCCCGGCGAGCCGGAAGAGGCGGACGAACGACTTCGGCGGGAGCGCGCTCCACGTGCATGCGAGCTCCGCGCCGGCCTTCGACGCGCGGATGCCGCTCGCGTCGGCGGCGACGACGTCGGCGCGCCCGTCCGGCAGGAGGATGTCCGTGAACTCCTTGGGCCGCGCGCGGACCGCGGCGACGAGGTCCGCCATGAGGTTCGCGACGAGCGTCAGCTCCTCCGCCTGCACCCGCGCCTTCGGATGGCGCGAGATCGACGCGAGGAGCGACGCGGCCTCGCCGTACCGCCGCTCGCGCACGAGGTCCCTTACCGCGGGCGGCTCCTCGTACTCCAAAGGCTCGCCGGGCGGCGCGGGCTCCTCCGGACCGGGCGGGGGCTTCCCCTGCTCCGGCGGCGGCTTTTGGGCGAGGAGCGCCGAGGCCCGGCGCGCGCGGAGCGCGGCGATCCGGACCTCGAGATCCTCCGCCTGCGGCGTCCCGACGAACACCCCCCGGCTCGCCTCGAGGAGGTCGATCCTCGCGTCCAGGTCGTCGCTCGCGCCCGCGAGCTTCAGCAGCCCGCGGTACTCCTCGGCGACCCGGTGGGCGAGGTCCGCGCGCGCCCGCTCCGCCCGCTCGCGGTAGACGTAGTCCTCCTCGGGGAACTCGCGCCACACGCGCAGCGCCTCGCCGAACCGGCGCGCGGCGAGGTGCCCGCGCGCCTCCGCCTCGGCCTTCGCGAAGCGGCGCTCGACCCTCGCGGTCCGGGCGTTCCGGAGCGCCTCCTCGACGGCGCGCGCGCGCGCGGCGACCGCGTCGTGGGCGCCGCGGAGCTCCGCGAGCCTCCCGAGGATCTCGTCGGCCTCCTCGTCCGTGACCGTCTCGCGCACGCGCCGCTTCAGCTCCGCGACGCGCGCGAGATCCGAGAGCGCGCGCTGCGCGTCCGTGATCCGCTGCGGCGCGACGGCCGCGAGGCGGCTGCCGCCGTGCTCCGCGCGCAGCCGCTCGAGGAGCGCGATCGCCTCCTTGAGCCGAACCTCCGCCTCGTCGGGCGACGCGCGCGCGAACTCGAGGGCCGCTCCGGCGTCGCGCCAGAGCGCCTTCGCCTCCTCGGCCTTCGCGCGCCGGTCGAGGATCACGACGACCGCGATCAGCACGACCGCGCCCGCGACGGCGAGGATCCACCAGCGCCGCGCCGAGGCGCCCGCCTTCCCCGGAGGCATCGGGGGGGGCTCCGGGGGGGGAGGCTCCGCGGCGACGGGGAGCGCGCGATCGGACTCCGCGAGGAACATGCAGGAGAGGCCGCCCGCCTCGATCCGGTCGCCGTGGCGGAGCGTGACGGCGAAGACGGGCTTCCCGTTCACCCGCGTGCCGCTGCCCGACCCGTCGTCCTTCAGCTGGAAGCCGTCGCCCTTCGGACGGATGCGGAAGTGGACGGGCGCGAGACCCGGGTCCGGCAGGTGGATCGTGCACGTGTTCGAGCGGCCGACGGTGGTCTCGCCGCGCGCGAGCGAGACGAGCGTCTCCGCGCCGCGGAACTCGATCCTCAGCCGCGCCATCGCCCTCGGATCACCCGAGATCCTCGATCGCGCGCCGGAGCTTCGCCACCTGCTCCCGGGCTTCCGCGAGCCGCTTCCGCTCGCGCTCGACGACCTCCGGCTTCGCGCGGCTCGTGAACCGCTCGTCCGCGAGCTTCTTCTCGATCGAGGCGAGGAGCTTCTCCGCCTTCTCGAGCTCCGTGCGGATGCGCGCGCGCTCGCCCTCGATCACCTCGGCGGTGAGCGGGATCGACACCGTGTGCGGCGAGACGACCGCGGTCCCGCACGGCTGCGGGGCGCCGCCCTGGCGCAGCTCGCCGACGCCCGCGAGGCCCGTCACGAGCGCCTTGTGCGTCTCGAAGAAGGCCGCGTCCGGCGTGTCGAGGAACCCCGCGGGGATCCTCGCGTTGGGCGCGATCCGGTTCTCGGCGCGGATCTGCCGGAAGCCCTTCACGACCTTCTGGACCTCCGCGATCTCCCGTTCCGCTTCCTCGTCGCGCGGCCCGGGCGCCGGCCACGGCAGCAGCGCGGCGTGTTCCTTCTCGCCGAGCGCCGTGCGCAGCTCCTCGGCGAGGTAGGGCGCGAAGGGCTGGAGCAGCCGGACGATCGAGCCGAGGACCTCGAGGAGCGTCGCGGCGCACGCGGGATCGTCCGCCTTGAGCCGCGGCTTGCTCCACTCGACGTACCAGTCGCAGAAATCGTCCCAGACGAACTCGTAGAGCGACTGCGCCGCGTCGTGGTAGCGGTAGCCCTCGAACGCCCCGGTGATCGCCTCGATCGCGGCGTTCCGGCGGGAGCGGATCCAGCGGTCCTCGAGGCGCATGGCCCCCGGGGCCCCCCCCGCTTCCTTCACGGCGGTGAGGACGAACCGCGCCGCGTTCCAGACCTTGTTCATGAAGTTCCGGCCGAGCTCGAACTTCGTCTCCGCGAGCTTCAGGTCCTGCCCCTCGGTCGCGAGGAGAGAGAGCGTGAAGCGGACGGCGTCGGCGCCGTACTGCTTGATCATGTCGCGCGGGTCGATGCCGTTGCCGAGCGACTTCGACATGCGGCGGCCGATCGCGTCGAGCACCGTCGCGTTGATGTAGACGGTGTGGAAGGGCGGCTCGCCGAGGAACTCGTAGCCCGCCATCACCATGCGCGCGACCCAGAGGTAGATGATCTCGCGCGCCGTGCAGAGGAGGTCGCCGGGGTAGTGGCGGGCGAGGTCCTTCGTCTTCTCCGGCCAGCCGAGCGTCGAGAAGGGCCAGAGCCACGACGACGCCCACGTGTCGAGCACGTCCTCGTCGCGGCGCGCGATCGGCTTTCCCGTGACGGGGTGCGGGGCGCCGATCCCGAGCTCCTCGACCGACGCGGCGGGCACGCCGTCGGCGTCGTACCAGACGGGGATCTGGTGCCCCCACCAGAGCTGGCGGCTGATGCACCAGTCGCGGACGTTCGTGAGCCAGTCGAGGTAGACCTTCGTCCAGCGCTCGGGCACGAAGCGCAGTCTCCCCTCCCCCACCGCGCGGATCGCGGGCTCGGCGAGGGGCTTCATCTTCACGAACCACTGCTCGGAGACGAGCGGCTCGATCGGCGACTTGCTGCGGTCGGAGAGCGGCAGCGTGAACTTGTGCGGCACGACCTTCTCGAGGAGGCCCTTCGCCTCGAGATCCGCGACGACCTTCTTGCGCGCGACCGCGCGGTCGAGGCCGGCATAGGGGCCGGCGTTCGCGTTGAGCGTGCCGTCCGGGTTCAGGATGCTGACGATCGGCAGCTTGTGGCGCTGGCCGCGTTCGTAGTCGGCGAAGTCGTGGCCGGGCGTCACCTTGACCGCGCCGCTGCCGAAGGCGGATTCGACGGTGTCGTCCGCGATCAGCGGGATCTTCCGGTGGACGAGCGGGAGGTCGAGGAACCTGCCGACGTGCGCCATGTAGCGCTCGTCCGCGGGGTGCACGGCCACGGCGGTGTCGCCGAGCATCGTCTCCGGCCGCGTGGTCGCGACCGTGACGTGCCCCTTCCCGTCCGCGAACGGGTAGCGGATGTGCCAGAGGTGGCCGTCCACCTCGGTCTCGTCTAGCTCGTCGTCGCCGACCGCGGACTGGAGGACGCAGTCCCAGTTGACGAGGCGCGCGCCGCGGTAGACGAGCCCCTTCTCCCAGAGGTGGACGAAGGCGACGCGCACCGCGCGCGAGAGGTTCTCGTCCATCGTGAACGCGGTGCGGCTCCAGTCGCAGGAGCAGCCGAGCTCCTTGAGCTGCCGGAGGATCGCGGCCCCGTACTGCTCCTTCCAGGCCCAGACCTCCTTCAGGAACGCCTCGCGGCCGAGGTCCTTCCGGCGGACGCGGCGCTCCTCCCAGAGCTTCCTCTCGACGACCGCCTGCGTGGCGATGCCCGCGTGGTCGGTGCCCGGGAGCCAGAGGACGTCCCGTCCCTGCATGCGCCGCCAGCGGACGATCGTGTCCTGCACGACGGCGTTCAACGCGTGTCCCATGTGGAGGACCGACGTGACGTTCGGCGGCGGGAGCATGACCGTGAAGGGCTCCGCCTCGGGGCGCTTCCCTGCGGTGAAGATGCCAAGGGCCTCCCACCGCTCGGTCCACTGCGCCTCCGCGCGCTTCGCGTCGTACGTCTTCGGCAACTCCGGAGCCATGAGACGCTAAAGCATACAAGGAGGCCGTAGCTCACAGATGCCGGACGTAGGCGAGGAGGCCGTGGCCGGGCTCCAGCGGGTCGCCCGCGGCCGCGGCGCCCGCCTCCGTGAACGGGCGGTGCGCGACCGCGTCGATCCCCGCACCCCAGAGGAGCGCGGGCACGGGGTCGGCGCAGGGCGCCCCCGTCGCGGTGTCGCGCGCGACGTCGGTGACGATCAGCAGCCGGCCACCCGCCTGGGCGACCGCCTTCGCCACGGGCGCGACCACGCTCTCGTCGAGGTCGGCGATGCCCTCCGCGCGCGCCCTCCCGTTGCGGAGGAGCGCGTCCCGTGTGCCGCGGTGCGCGTGCACGAGGCAGAGTCCGTCGCCCCGGAGCGCCTGCGCGAGTTTCTTCCCGAGCCCGGCCTGGGTCCGGGCGTGCGGCATGCGGAGCGGGATCCCCGCCGCCTTGCAGATCCCGCGCCAGAGCACGTCGCCCCCGAGCGCCGAGACGGGGACGTCCCAATGCCCGTGAAGGAGCGTCGTTCCCCCGGGCCCCCACAGCCACACCATGTCCGCGCCGTTTCCCCCGAGATCGCGCCGGACCTCGTTGATCTCGTGGCTGTCGAGCACGTCGCGCGCGAGGCGGTGCGCGAAGGCGTGCTGCGCGACGCGCGGCCCGAAGTCCGCGACGGCCTTGCCGAGCATGAGCACCGGGGGCGCCACGAGGGGATCGACCGACGCGCGCGTGGCGATCGCGACGTGCCGCGAGCCCGCGCCGGCGAGGAGCCGGAACCCCGCGCGGCGCATCGCGCCGTCCGCGGCGCGGAGGAGGATCTCGGTCTCGGCCGGGCGGAAGGGACCCGGCTCCGGGTCGGCCACGATCCCGCGGAAGAGGGCGAGGAAGTCCGCGCTGACGAAGCACTCCTCGGACGCGAGCGGCTCCCCCGCCATCGCGCCGAGGTACGAGGCGCGCGCGGTCTCCGTCTTCGTCGGGTCGAAGCCCAGGATCGCGAGGAGCGGCGCGGCCCCGTAGGCGAGGCGGTCGTCGCCGATCAGGCGCACGGAGAGGACCCGCCCCTCGGCGGCGAGGCGGTCCAGGTTCGGCTTTCTCGCGCGGACGAGCGGCGTCGCTTCCGGGGGCGCGGCCCGCCGTTCCGCGACGCCCTCGAGGACGAGCACGGCGAGCGGGGGCGCCTTCCTCACGTGAGCTTCAGCGGGTTGAAGCCGGCCTCCGGGTCCCGGATGCGCTCGATGGCCGCCGGGATCGTGCGGATGTAGACCTCGCAGGCGGTGCCGACCACGCCGCGGCTCAGGTGGCCGGTGAACGCGAGCAGCTCGGGCCCGGAGACGGTGATGTGGATGTGGACGTGCGGCTCCCCCTCGATCCGCGAGAAGTTGCCGACCATGGAGCCGATCTCCATGGGCTCCTTGAAGACGCGGGGAAGGTACTCCTTCTTCTGCGGGTCGAAGAACGAGATCTCGACCTCGCTCGTGGAGCCGAGCCCCGAGAGCATGCCGCCCTTGATGTCGTGCGCCGCGGCGGCCTCGAGCAGCGACGCGAGGATCTCCTCGCCCGGCCCGAGGGTCACGACGACGATATCCCCCTCCCGGAGGCTCCGCATATGGGCCCCGAACCTAAGCGCCCCGCGCCCCGTTTGCAACCTGCTAAGTTCTTCCGATGCACGTCCGTCGCCTTCGCATCGCGGCCCCCCCGGGGTTCAGCCTCTGGGCGACGGTCCGGAGCCACGGCTGGAGCGACCTGCCGCCCTTC
Organism: Planctomycetaceae bacterium; assembly: GCA_011525755.1. Lineage (GTDB taxonomy): Bacteria > Planctomycetota > PLA2 > PLA2 > PLA2 > PLA2. The sequence continues at coordinate 78,442 of WYBS01000020.1, read as the reverse complement.
GACACCGACCGGACCGGCCACACGCTCGAGATCCGCCTCGGCCGCGCGACCGCGACGGTCCGGCAGGAGCGGACCGCGCTCCGGGTGTCGCTCGCGTCCAAGGCGCCCCTCGCCGCAACGGATCGGCGGCGCGCGGTCGCCCTGATCCGCTCCTGCCTGCGGCTCGACCTCGACCTCGGGGACTTCCACGAGGCGTGCGCGAGGGACCCGGAGCTCCGCTGGGCGGCGGAGAAGGGCGCGGGCCGGTTCCTCCGGGCGCCCACGGCCTTCCACGACGCCGTGATGACGCTCGCCACGACGAACTGCTCGTGGGCGCTCACGCGGCGGATCGTCGGATCGCTCGCGAGCGCGTACGGGAGGAACGGCGCGCTCCCGTCGGCCGCGCGCCTCCGCCGCGCGACGCCCGCGGAGCTCCGCCGCGCGAGCCTCGGCTACCGCGCTCCCTACCTCGCGGCGCTCGCGCGCGGCAAGGACCTCGAGCGCCTCCGCGAGGACCGGCGCCCGACCGCGGAGCTCCGCCGCGATCTCCTCGAGCTCCCGGGCTTCGGCCCCTATGCGGCGGAGAACATGCTCCGCCTGCTGGGCCGGTTCGAGCACCTCGCGCTCGACTCCTGGGTGCTCCGGATGTGGAAGGAGCGGTACGGGCGCGCGACCGAGCGCGCGATCCTCAGGCGCGTGGAGCCCTATGGCGAGTACCGGGGCCTCGCGTTCTGGCTGCTGGTCACCGCGCACTGGTACGGCCGGGAAGCCTGGCGGGACAAGTTCTGAAGGGGGGGGGCTCCGGGGGCCCTTCCCCCCGCGCCCCCCTACTTCCCCTGCGCGGCCGCGCGGATGCGCAGCACGTCGTCGAGCAGCGCGGGAAGCTCGTCCAGCGGGAGCTGGGTCGCCGCGTCGGAGAGCGCGTTGCCCGGGTCCTCGTGCGTCTCGAGGAAGAGCCCGTCGATGCCGACGGCCGCGGCCGCGCGCACGAGGTAGGGGATCATCGCGCGGTCGCCGCCGGACACGGCGCCCTGCCCCGCGGGCCGCTGCACGCTGTGCGTGCCGTCGAAGATCACGGGCGCGAACTGCCGCATGGTCGGGAGCGAGCGGAAGTCGACGACGAGGTTGTGGTAGCCGAAGGTCGTCCCGCGCTCGCAGAGGAAGACCGGCCCGTGGCCCTTCACGGACGCGATCTTCCCGACGGCGTGCCGCATGTCCTCGGGCGCCGCGAACTGCCCCTTCTTCACGATCACGGGCTTCCCGGTGCGCGCGCAGGCGAGCAGGAGGTCCGTCTGCCGGCAGAGGAACGCGGGCACCTGGAGCACGTCCGCGACGGCGGCGGCGCGCGGGACCTGCGCGCTCTCGTGCACGTCGGTGTTCACGGCGATCCCGAGATTCCGCACGTCGGCGAGGATCGCGAGCGCCTCCTCCATTCCGGGGCCGCGGAAGGAGTCGCCGGAGGTGCGGTTCGCCTTGTCGTAGGACGCCTTGAAGAGGAGGGTCACCGGGCGCGACGCGGCGATCTCCCTGAGCCGCTTCGCGATCCGCAGCGTCACGTCGCGGCCCTCGACGACGCACGGGCCGGCGACGAGGAGGAGGCGCCCCTCCGGGATGAGGTCGTTCGTGACCGGGGACGTCACGGGATCCACTCCGGGTCCGCGGTCTCGCCGCGCACGAGGTCGTCGTACGTCTCGCGCGCGCGGACGACGGCGAAGCGCGCGCCGTCCACGAGGACCTCCGCCGCGCGCGGCCGCGCGTTGTAGTTGGAGGACATCACGAAGCCGTAGGCGCCCGCGCTGCGGACGCAGAGGAGGTCCCCGGCCTCGACGGGCGGGAGGTCCCTGTCCTTCGCGAGGAAGTCGCCGGACTCGCACACGGGGCCGACGATGTCGGCCCTGCCCCCGGAGCCCCCCTCTTGCCCGCCGGAGCCATGGCGAAGGCGGGTCTCCACCGGCTCGATCCTGTGGAACGCGCCGTAGAGGCTCGGCCGGATGAGGTCGTTCATCGCGGCGTCGCAGATCACGAAGCGCTTCTCGCCGCTCCGCTTCACGTACGTGACGCGCGTGAGGAGGACGCCGGCGTTGCCGACGAGCAGGCGGCCGGGCTCCATGTGGATCTCGAAACCGCTGCCCCTGAGCAGCGGGACGAGCGCCGCCGCGAACTCCTTCATCTCGGGCGCCTCGTCCCCGCGGTAGTGGATGCCGAAGCCGCCGCCGATGTTGATGGACACGAGCGAGGCGTGCGCGCGGCGCAGATCGCGCCCGAGGTCGAGCAGCCGCGTGACCGTCTCGACGTAGGGTGCCGGCTCGGTGATCTGCGACCCGATGTGGGCGTGGAGACCCTTCAGCCGGACGTGCTTCCGCTCCGCGATCGTCCCGGCGAGGCGGCGCGTGCGCTCGATGTCGAGGCCGAACTTCGTCTCCGCCTTGCCGGTCGAGATGTAGACGTGGGTGTGCGGGTCGACGTCGGGGTTGACGCGCAGCCCGACGTCCGCCGTGAGGCGTTTCGCAGCCGCCACCTCGTCGATGAGGTCGAGTTCGGCCTCGGATTCCACGTTGAGGATGCGGACCTTCCGGTCGAGCGCGTACTCGATCTCGTCCTTCCGCTTGCCGGGGCCCTCGAAGTCGATGCGCGACGCGTCGGCGCCCGCGCGGAGGACGCGGAAGATCTCGCCGCGGCTCACGACGTCGAAGCGGGCGCCCTCGTCGGCGAGGAGCCGGAGGATCGCGAGGTTCCCGTTCGCCTTGACCGCGTAGCCGACGTGCGGCCTCAACTCCGCGAAGGCGTCCCGGAACCGCCGGAAGTGGCCGACGAGCGTGGCGCGGCTGTACACGAAGGCGGGCGTCCCCACCGACTCCGCGATGCGGGAGAGCGGCACGTCCTCCGCATGGAGGCGCCCGTTGCGATCGACGAAATCGTCCACCCCGCGAGGATAGCAGGGTGACCTTCACGGGGGGAGGCTTGCGGAACCCGTTGTGCGGCAGCATGTTGCGCCGGCACGCCGCGGCACGCGTGCCGCAGGCCGCCGCCGGACGGCCCCGCGGACGCGGCGCGCGCCCGCGACCGGGCCAGCCGGGCAAATGGGCGCGCGCCCGCGGGGGGCGGGCGCGCTTGGGGGTCGTTCGGAAGGCTAGGACTTCTCGAGAAGCGCCCGGACCTCCTCCACCTTGCGGCGGAGCTTCGTGAGCGTCGTGGTCCGGATCTGGCTGACCCGCGACTCGGAGATGTTCAGGATCTTCCCGATCTCCTTCATCGACAGGTCCTCCACGTAGTAGAGGAGGATCACCATCTTCTCGCGGTGCGTGAGCATCGCCATGAGGTGGTCGGAGAGGTCCTTCAGGAAGATCCGCTCGAAGGGGGCCTCCGACTGCTTGTCCTCGTAGATGAGGTTCCGCTCCTCCGCGTCGCCGCGCTGTGCCTCCTCCTCGCACCGGGAGAAGGTGAACATCGAGACGAAGTTGCTCTCGCGGATCATCGTCTCGACCTTCTCGCGCGACATCCCGAGCTTCTCCGCGAGCTCGCCGGGCGTGGACTCGCGACCCATCTCCCGCTCGAGCTCCTCCTTCACGACGTTCACGCGGGAGGTGTTGTTGCGGATCATCCGGGGCACCCAGTCGCGGGCGCGCAGCTCGTCGAGGATCGCTCCCTTGACGCGCGTGGCGCAGTAGGTCTCGAACCTCGTGCCGCGGCGGTGGTCGAAGTTCTCGACCGCGCGGATGAGGCCGTAGGAGGCCGCAGAGCGGATGTCCTCCTCGGGGATCGACTTCGGCAGCCTCTGCTGGAGCCGATCGGCGACGTACTTGACGATGTAGAGGTACTTCTCGACCAGGCGATTCCGGATCTCGACGTCGCCCGTCTTCCGGAACTCCTCCCAGAGGGTCTGGGTCTCTACCTTCATGCCGCCCTACCTTCTGCAGGGCGTGCTGCGGCGGTCCTGTCCACTTCGAGGCCTCGGCATCCGGGGAAGGTCACTCCTCGGACGGCCTCTCGAAAACTTCGGAATGCAAGGTCTCCGCGGCATCCGGCCGCGGTGCGTGTCTCGGTTCCAGCATCTCGCGGATCCGCTGCAGCGTGTAGCCCTTTTTCTGCATGGCGCGCACACGCTCGAGATCGGCGAAGACGGAAGGGGGAAAGAGCCTGTGGCCGCCCGCCGTCCTCTGCCGCTCGCGGATGAGACCCATGGTCGCGTAGAAGTTCAGAGTTTGTCTGGACAGACCCGAGTGCTCCATGATCTCCCCGATCCTGTAGAGCTTCTCGGGCAGCCGCTTCCTCGCCATCCATGTGCCTCCCCTTCCGGGACATCCCCGGGTCAGAGAGACGGGGACTCCATGTCCCCGACTGTGCGTCATGCACTATGCACCGTACATAATGCATAGTGCATATCATTAGGTACCCGCTCACCCGGCCCCGGGTCAAGGGGCCGTTGCCCAAAAAACCTCTCGTCACCCGCTTGGTGAGGATGGGCACCTAAAGAGGACTGGATCGGCTGGGTCCCGACGGTTCTTGAAGGGTCCGCGGCTTGGCTCCTGCCGTCCCGCTCCGGGACGCCCGCCGCCCCGCCGCGGCTTGCCCTCCTGCGCTCAAACCGGACCCGCTCGAATGCCGATGAAGGTTGCGAGATGGGCGAAACGGCTATTTCCGTCGAGAGTCTTGCCACCGAATACCTGCGCCTTGTCGACGAGGGCTGGAACCCGGACATCGACGAGTTCCTCGGTCGCATCCCCGAAGAGATGCGCGAGGACACCCGCGGCCGGATCCAGGAGCTCGCCGCCCTGAACGGGGTCGACATCCCGGCCGCGGGCGCGCCGCCGGCCGCCGCCCCCGCGAACGACCTGGGCTCGCTCGCCCAGATCACGCCGGACGGCGATGACGCCTCCCACTCCTCGCCGAACCTCCGCCGGGAGGAGGCGAAGCCCAGGCGCCGCTCCAAGCGGGCCCAGGAGCCGCTCCCCCCCGAGCCCTCCTCGGTCCACGAGGGGATCGAGGCGCTCGCGAACGAGGAGGTTGCGCCGGAGCCCGCTCCCGCGGAGGAGCCGGCCCCCTTCGAGTCCGCGGAGGCGGCGGAGCACACGGAGACGGAGCTCATGGCCGAGGTCGAGGTGGCGCCCGTCGAGCCGCCGCCGACACGGGCCGCGCGCTCCCGCGACGAGCCGACGTACATCGTCCCGGCCCGCCCGGTCGCCGTCCCCGGGCCCGTCGCGCGGGTGAAGCCGCCCAAGCGGGCCGCGCCTGCACGCATGGCAGCCTCGGTCTCCGAGGAGACCCGGCGCGACGTGCTCGGCAGGCTCCGCGAGATCAGCCACCTCGAGCGGCAGGGCGCCATCCCGCCGGTCGACAGCGACCGGCTCCACGTCATCTACCGGCGCCTCGTCGACGGCCAGGGTGCCTCCGAGGACCTTCCGGTCACGCTCCCCCGCCTCGCGCTCTACGCCTTCGTGGCCGCGGCGGTCGCGGGCGCTACCCTCTTCGTGGCCCTCGTGCACGACGCCTCGGCGGCGCTCCAGACGCTCGTCCCGGGCGCCGTGTTCCTGACGCTCGTGGGCGCGGGCATCCGCGCCAAGTCCCAAGGGGACGGCGCGGGGGCAGCCCTCTTCCTCTCCGCGGGCGCCGCAGCCTCCGCGCCGGCGGTCATCGCGGCCCTCGCCGTCGCGGGCCTCTTGGGCGGGTCCGGCGCGCTCCCCGCGCCGCTCTCCGACATGCGGGTCCTCGCGGGCACGGGCGCAGGCCTCGTCCTGTCCACGGTTTGCCTCGTGCTGCTCCGCCGCGGGCTCTTCGCGTGGGCCACGGCCGCGCTCATGGCCGCCGCGTGGGGCGCTTTCGTCCTCGTGCTGGGCGTGAACGGCCTCGCGGCCCACGAGATCGCCCTCCGGTTCCTCCCGCTCGTCCTCCTCGCCGTGCCCGGGCTCCTCCTCGAGAGCCAGGGCAAGGTGCGCTGGGCGATGCCCTTCCACCTCGTCGCGCTCGGGGCGCTCGTCGGCGCGCTCGACGTGATGGCGGCCCGCGGAGGGCTCCTGCACCTCCTCGGCCTCGGCACGGTGGCGGGGCCGTCGCGGGTCCCCTATCTCGGCTTCGCGGTCGCGGGCCTCGTGCTGGCGGTCCTCTCGCTCGCGCTCGAGCGGGCCCGGAGCTTCGACCTCCGCAGGGGCGCGCGGTTCCTCCAGAACCTCGCGGCGCTCCACCTCGTGGGCGCGCTCGGCTGGAGTGCCGCCGTCAACGCGGCGGGCCGCGACGTCCTCGCGCTCGGCGCGGCGTCGGGGCTCCTCCTGCTGCTCGGCCGCTTCGGCCGGCGGCCGCTGCTCCTCGCGGGCGGCGCGGGCTTCGTGCTGGCGCTCAGCCTCGTCGCGGTCGGCGGCCTCATGGCGCCCGGCTCCTTCGCGCTCGCCCTCTCGGGCGCGGGGCTCCTGGGCTCGCTCGGCATCTACCTCTACCTGGGCCGGCGCGGGGCGTAGGACCGGTCAGCGGCGCGGCACGAGGGGCACGGAGACCTCGGGGCCGCGCCCGCGCACGACCCGCACGCCGCCCAAGCGGGCGGGCTCGTGCCGGGCCGTGTACACCTCGACGTCGTACGTTCCCTCCTGCCATACCTCGAAACGGACCCTCTCGAAGCCCTGAGAGGGCTCCCACGTCCGCTTGGCCGCCTCCGTGCCGCGGCTGTCCTTGACGATCAGCGTGAGGTGCTCGACCTGGACGGCGTCGCCCGTGCCCTGCGCGACGAACCTGACCGAGCCGCGGATCGGATCCGGCAGGACGACCCGCAGCTCCGTCGGACCGCCTCGGACTCCCTGCATGCGAAGCTGCGGGAGGCAGAGGTCCGGATCGACGGGCCGGAAGGAATAGAGGACGTGCTCCTCGTCTGCGGTCGCCTCGAAACGGAAACGCCCTTGGGCATCGGCCGTCGCCTCCGCAATCGGATGTCCCGGCAGGCGCGGGCTCTCCAGACGCACGGAGGCGCCCGGGACGGGCCCGCCCGCCGGGTCCGTGACGCCACCGGACAGGGGCACGCCGTGGCGCAGCACGATCTCCGGGACGTACAGCTTGCGATCTCCGGGCGGCACGTCCGGGCGCCAGACGAGGGGCGCGTAGCCCGCCGCGGCGATCACGAAGACCTCGCCCGAGAGCCGTTGGACCGGAGTCTCGAAGCGGCCGTCCTCGTCGCTGGCCGTGATGATCCGCAAGGAGTCCGAGGCCCGCGGGGGCGCACACTGGACGATCGCGCCCTCGACGGGCATCCCGTCCTCGGCGACCACCCGCGCACGCAGCCGGACCATGGTGAGCTGGAGCGTGATCGCCCCGGACAGCAGCTGTTCGCGTGTGACTTCGAAATCCCACGCGAAAGGGCCAGGGTAGTTCGGCGCCGGCGGTCCGACCTGAACCTCGAGCCGGTCGAGCCATGCGTCCGGCACGAGGGGCAGGTCGAACCGGCCCTCCGCGTCGGTCCGGCCGGCGAAGTGAGCCGAATGTGCGGCGTGGCGGAACGAGAGCGCGACGCCGAAGCCCGCAGCGGGTGCGCCCTCGGGCTCCACGACGAGCCCGCGCAGGATGCGGGCGGGTTGGAGCACGAGGGTCGCCTCGGGACCGTCCGTACCGACCAGCGCCGGGACACTGGCGGAGTCGCCGCGCGCCGCGCGCAGCCAGTAGACGCCCCGTCCGATGCGGAGGGCTGCGGAGCCGTCGCGCGCCGTCGCCTCCGCGGCCACGGGCGAGGCGCCGAGGGGGAACCCGCTCATCGACGTGTTCGCGTAGGCCTCGACCGTTGCCCCCGCCACCGGCGCGGCCGATTCGTCGATCGCGCGGACGCGGAGCCGGCGGATGGCCGCGTCACGCGGCGCAGGGGGGGCCTCGGGGGCCGGAGCGTCCTTCTCGGCACCGGGGGGCAAGGCCTTGGGCATCGGGTACTTCCGAGCGAAGGGCGGGATGGGCGGCGGGCCCGCCCGCTCGCCGCGATCGCCTTGCCGGCCGACGAGGAGCCACGCCGTCGCGATCACCGCGAGGACGACGAAGGCCGCGAGCGCGCGCCGCCGGGCCATGCGGCAAGTATCGCGCGGGCGGGGGGCGACGGTGTAACAAGTTCGCGAGCGCGGGCGCCCCTGCCCCCGCGCCCCCTCACCCCCCGGTCCGCGCGGGGCGGGCGACCCTAACCCTCGAGCGACCGGAGCATCGTGCGGGCGATGACCATCCGCTGGATCTCGCTCGTGCCCTCGCCGATCTCGCAGAGCTTCGCGTCGCGGAACATCCGCTCCACCGGGTACTCGCGGCTGTAGCCGTTGCCGCCGAGGATCTGGATCGCGCTGTCGATCGCGCGCATCGCGGCCTCCGACGCGTAGAGCTTCGCGCTCGCGGCGGCGAAGCTCACGTCCTCGCCCCGGTCCTTCAGCGCCGCCGCGTGGTAGCACGCGAGCCGCGCCGTGTGCACGCCGACCGCCATGTCCGCGAGCCGCTCCTGCATCGCGCCGAACTCCCCGATCGGCTTCCCGAACTGCTTCCGCTCCGCGGCGTACGGCAGCGCGACGTCGAGCGCGCCCTGCGCGAGACCGAGCGCCATCGCGCCGATCGAGATCCGCCCCGAGTCGAGCGTCTTCATGAACTTCTTGAAGCCCGTGCCCTCCTCGCCGAGCCGGTTCTCGTCCGGCACGCGCGCGTTCTCGAAGACGAGCTCGCGCGTGTCCGACGCCCGAAGCCCGAGCTTGTCCTCGAGCACGCCGAGCTTGAGCCCGGGGTTCGGGCGCTCGATGATGAACGCCGTCACGCCCGCGGGCCCGGGCTTCGCCGGGTCGGTGCGCGCCGTGAAGATCACCGTCCCCGCGTGGGTGCCGTTCGTGCAGTAGACCTTCGTGCCGTTGACGATCCAGTCGTTGCCGTCGCGCACCGCGGTGGTGCGCGTCGAGCCGGCGTCCGAGCCCGCCTCCGGCTCCGTGAGGCCGAACGCGCCGAGCATCTCGCCCGACGCGAGCTTCCGCAGGTACTTCTCCTTCTGGCGCGGCGTCCCGAACTCGTGGATCGGGTTCGTGCCGAGCGAGGTGTGCGCGGCGCACGTGATCGCGGTCGTGCCGCACACGCGCGCGAGCTCCTCGATCACGATCGTGTACGAGAGGTAGTCGAGCCCGGCACCCCCCCACTCCTCGGGGAACGGCACGCCGAGAAGCCCGAGCTCGCGCATCTCCGCGACGGTCTCCGTCGGGAAGCGCTTCGTCTCGTCGATCTCCCGCGCGCGCGGCGCCACCTTCTCCGCGGCGTATCCCTGCACGAGCTCGCGGATCTCGTAGTGGTGGTCCTCGAAGAAGGGGACCCTGTCCTTGTACGTGATGGCTGCTTTCATGCGGAATGCGCGCGCCGGAGCGCGACCTCCCTCTGGATGTACTGGATGAGATCCGAAGTCCTTGTCCCCGGCCCGAAGAGCATGCCCACGCCCGCCGCGCGGAGCGCCTCGCAGTCCTTCTCCGGGATCACGCCGCCGCCCGTCAGGAGGACGTGCGAGAGCCCGTGCTCCTTCAGGAGCTCGAGCACGCGCGGGAAGACCGTCATGTGCGCACCGGAGAGGAGCGAGATGCCGATCGCGTCGACGTCCTCCTCCGACGCGGCCTTCACGATCATCTCCGGCGTCTGGCGGAGGCCCGTGTAGACCACCTCCATGCCCGCGTCCCTGAGCGCCTGCGCGACGACCTTCGCGCCGCGGTCGTGGCCGTCGAGGCCCGCCTTCGCCACGAGGACGCGGATCGGCCTCGGCGATCGGGGGAGGGGGGCGCGGGGGGAGGGGGCGCTCATCGGAGGATCTCCTCCACGGTACTCCGTGCCGCGTCGAGGAGCGAGCGGCGCTTGCCCGCCGCCTCCCCCGCGCGCGCGTCGAGAAGCGCATCCCGGCCCGCGAGGAGCCGCTCGGCGAGGAGCGCGTGGACGAGCGTCCGGAGCCTCCCCCGGAGCCCCCTCCGCCTCCTCTCCTCGATCCGCCCGCCCTCGAGGAGCCACGTCCCGTGCGCCTCGAGCGCCTCGAACAGCGCGGTCGCGTCCTCGAGGGCCCGCGTGCGGACGACCGGCGGCCGCCAGGGCGCGGGCGGCGCGCGATCGAGCATCCCCTCGAGGGCCTCGGCCATCGCCTCCGCGCCCTCCCGGTCGGCCTTGTTCACGCAGAGGACGTCGGCGATCTCGATGAGCCCCGCCTTCATCGCCTGCACGGCGTCGCCGGACTCCGGCGAGAGCACGACGGCCACGCTGTCGGCGCTCGTCGCGACCTCGATCTCCGTCTGGCCGACGCCCGCGGTCTCGACGAGCACGACGTCGAAGCCGGCCGCGTCGAGGAGGTCGAGGGCGAACGGCGCCGCGCGGGAGAGGCCGCCCGTGCTCCCGCGGCTGCCGAAGGAGCGGAGGAAGACGTTCGGGTCGCCCGCCTCGGCGCCCATGCGGTGGCGGTCGCCCAAAAGCGCGCCCCCCGTCAGCGGGCTCGAGGGGTCCACCGCGAGGACCCCGACGCTCCTCCCGAGGGCGCGGTGCGCGCGGATGACGCCGCTCGCGAGCGTGGACTTCCCGACGCCGGGCGGCCCCGTGATCCCGATGCGCCGCGCGCGGCCGGTGCTCCCCCAGAGCGCGTCGAGGAGCGCGAGCGCCTCGTCGTCCATCGCCTCCGCGCAGGTGAGCCCTTTCCCGAGCGCGCGCCGGTCGCCGCGAAGGATCGCCTCGGCGTCGGGCGGCAGGGGGGTCGTGCTCATTCGCGCAGCAGGTGTCGCGCGATGACGACCTTCTGGATCTCGGTCGTGCCCTCGTAGATCTCGGTGATCCTCGCGTCGCGGAAGTAGCGCTCGACCGGGAAGTCGGCGCAGTAGCCCGCGCCGCCGTGCACCTGGACGGCCTCTTTCGCGCACCAGTTCGCCGACTGCGACGCGAAGAGCTTCGCCTCGGCGGCCTCGAGCCCGTGGGGTTTTTTCGCGTCCCGGAGCGACGCCGCCCGATAGATCAGCAGCCGCGCCGCGTCGATCCGGAGCTTCATCTCCGCGAGCTTCCACTGGATGGCCTGGAACTCGCCGATCGACTTGTCGAACTGCTTCCGCTCCCTCGCGTACCTGACCGACGCGTCGAGGCAGGCCTCCATGATCCCGAGCGCCTGGCACGCGATCCCGATCCGCCCCCCGTCGAGCGTGTGGAGCGCGACCTTGAACCCCTGGTTCAGCTCGCCGAGGAGGTTCGATGCGGGGACCTTGCACTTGTCGAAGTGGAGCTGGACGGTCGAGGAGGAGCGGATCCCGAGCTTCGGCTCCTTCTTGCCGACCGTGAGCCCCTTCCACGCGCGCTCCACGACGAAGGCGGAGACGCCCTTGTTGCCCTCGCCGCCGGTGCGCGCGAAGAGGATGTAGACGTCGGCGTGGTCGCCGCTCGTGATCCACGCCTTGGAGCCGGTGACGACGTAGTGGTCGCCGTCACGGACCGCCTTGCAGGTGAGGCTGCCCGCGTCGGAGCCCGAGCCGGTCTCGGACAGCGCGTAGGCGCCGAGCAGCTCGCCCGAGGCGAGCCGGGGCAGGTACTTCCGCTTCAGCTCCTCGCTCCCCCACGAGTTGATGCAGGAGGAGCAGAGCGAGTTGTGGACGGAGAGGGTGACGCCGACCGACGCGTCGGCCTTGTTGACCTCGATGAGCGCGAGGCAGAGCGCCAGGTTCCCGAGCCCCGAGCCCCCGTACTCCTCGGGCACGAGGAGGCCCATGAGGCCCAGCTCGGCCGCCTTCCGGACGGGCTCCGTCGGGAACTCCTCCTTCCTGTCGCGCTCCGCCGCGCCGGGCGCGCAGACGTCTCTTGCGAAGTCCCTCGCGAGGTCGCGGATCGCGACCAGTTCCTCTCTCAGATCGAAGTCCATCGGCTTTATGCGTAGGAGTAGAAGCCCCGGCCGCTCTTCTTGCCGAGGTGCCCTGCCATCACCATCTTCCGTAGCAGAGGGCAGGGACGGTACTTGTCGTCCCCGAGGTCCTTCTGGAGCACCTCGAGGATCGCGAGGCAGACGTCGAGGCCGATGAAGTCGGCGAGCTGGAGGGGGCCCATCGGGTGCGCCATCCCGAGCTTCATGACGGTGTCGATCGCCTCGGCGGTCCCGACCCCCTCGTGGAGGCAGAAGATCGCCTCGTTGATCATCGGGAGGAGCACCCGGTTGCTCACGAACCCGGGCGAGTCCTTCACCTCGACGGGCGTCTTGTCGAGGCCCTTGGCGAGATCCATGACCCGCGCGGTCGTCGCGTCGGACGTGTCGTGGCCGCGGATGATCTCGACGAGCTTCATCATCGGCACCGGGTTCATGAAGTGCATGCCGATGACCTTGTCGGGACGCTTCGTGGCGGCGGCGATCTTCGTGACCCAGATCGAGGAGGTGTTCGTGGCGAGGATCGCGTCCTTCCGGACGGCCGCGTCGAGATCCCGGAAGAGCTTCTCCTTCACGGCCGTGTTCTCGACGATCGCCTCGACGACGAGCTCCGCCTCCGCGAGATCCTTCACCGAGGTGGAGGGGCGGATGCGGCCGAGGACATCCTGCGCCTCGTCCGCCGTCATCCTCTCCTTCTTGACGATCCGGTCGAGGCTCCCCTTGATCGCGTCCATCCCGCGCTTGACCGCGGCGGCGTCCACGTCCACGAGGACGACCGGGTGCTTGTACATGGAGAACACCTGGGCGATGCCGTTGCCCATGGTGCCGCTGCCGACGACCCCGAGCATCAGACGCGCTCCACCGAGAGGGCCACCGCGTTCCCGCCGCCGAGGCAGAGGGTCGCGAGGCCGGTCTTCGCACCCCGGTCCGCCATCGCGTGGAGGAGCGTGACGAGGATGCGGCAGCCGGAGGCGCCGATCGGGTGGCCGAGCGCCACCGCGCCCCCGTGCACGTTGACGCGCTCGGGATCGAGCTTCAGCTTGCTCATGACCGCGCACGCCTGCGAGCTGAACGCCTCGTTGAGCTCGACGAGGTCGTAATCGTCGACCGTGGTGCCGCGGATCGCGTTGAGCTTCTTCACGGCCTCGATCGGCGCCATCATGACCCACTTGGGCTCGACGCCGCCGGTCGCGTAGCCGGTGATCCGGGCGAGCGGCACGAGGCCCTCGGACCTCGCGCGCCCCTCCTCCATCACGACGACCGCCGCCCCGCCGTCCGAGATCTGGGAGGCGTTGCCCGCGGTCACCGTGCCGTCCGCCGCGAAGGCGGGCTTGAGCTTCCCGAGCGTGTCGGGCGTCGTGTCCGTGCGGACGCCCTCGTCCTCTTTCACGACGACCGGGGGCCCCTTCCGCTGCGGGATCTCGACGGGCACGATCTCCTTCGAGAACTTGCCCGCCGCCGCGGCGGCCGCGGCCCTCCTGTGCGACATCGTCGCGAACTCGTCCTGCTGCTTCCTGGAGACGCCATGCTCCCTCGCGACAAGCTCCGCGGTGTTGCCCATGTGGTAGTTCTCGTACACGTCCCAGAGGCCGTCCGCGACCATCACGTCGGTGAGCTCGTCGTGGCCGAGGCGGACGCCCTGCCGCGCCTTCCGCAGGAGGTAGGGCGCGTTCGTCATCGACTCCATGCCGCCCGCGACGTAGCACGTGCCGTCGCCGGCGCGGATCGCCTGCGCGGCGAGCGCCACGGCCTTCAGCCCGGAGCCGCAGACCTTGTTGACGGTCATGGCCGCGATCGCGGGCGGGAACCCCGCCTTGAGCGCCGCCTGGCGCGCCGGGTTCTGCCCGACGCCCGCCTGGAGGACGTTGCCGAGGATGACCTCGTCCACATCCTTGGCATCGACTCCCGCCCGCGCGAGCGCCGCCTTCACGGCCACGGCGCCGAGCTCCGGCGCGGCGAGGGGGGAAAGCCCCCCGAGGAACTTGCCGATCGCGGTCCGGGCCGCGCCGACGATCACTGCCTGTTTCATGTGGGCCTCCGCGGTGTAGCAGGGGCAGGCCCCCATACTGTGGGGCCCCCGGGGAACACGGTCAAGTTAACCGGTGGGCGAAGCGTCGCGCCGCGGGGCGTTTTCGGGGAGGGGGCGCGGGGGAGGGGCCGGTCCCCCGGAGCCCCCCCACCGCGAGCGAAGGCGGCCTACGGCAGGTTCGAGTGGATCCGCTCCATGTCCTCGACGGTCTTTTTCAGCTCCTTCATGAGGTGGAGGACGACCTCGTCGAGGTAGAGGAGGAGCGCCTGCTCGAAGAGGGAGCCCATGACCTGCGGCGTCTCCGACTTCGCGGCCTCGAGGGGAAGCCGGACGACGAGATCCGCCTTGAGCGCCTCCGCCGTGCCGACGACCGCCGCCACGCGGGCCCCCTCCCGGTGGGCGAGCCGGATCATGTGGTGGAGGATCGGGGAGCGGCCCGACCGGGAGCAGGGGATCATCAGGTCCCCCTTCCGGATCGCGGGGGTCGTCGTGTCGCCGACGATCGTCGCGTCGAGGCCCAGGTGGACGAGCCGCATGCCGAACATGCGCGCCACGAGGCCCGATCGCCCGAGGCCGTACATGAAGACCCGGTTCGTGTCGCGGATCGCCTCGACGAAGCGACGGGTGTCCGCCTCGGGCACCGCCTCGAGGATCCGTGAAAGGTCCTTCAGGACGCCGCGCACTGGACGCGGGATTCTAGCCGAGTTATCCGGTGAGGGGCAGTGGCCACGCTCGCAAGCGGGTTCGTGCTCTTCCGGCGGGAGACGCCCTTCCGCTATCTGACCCTCCGGAACGCCCGGCACGGCGACGTGGGGCTCCCGAAGGGCCATCTCGAGCCGGGGGAAGGGGAGATCGAGGGCGCGATCCGGGAGACGGAGGAGGAGACCGGCATCACGGCCGTCCGTCCCAATGACTGGTTCCGTAGAAAAATATTGTATCGATCCGGGGGCGGCACGAAGGAGGTCACCTACTTCGCCGGCGAGACCTCCGCGCGGGAGGTGCGGCTCTCGAAGGAGCACGACCTGGCCGAGTGGAGGGACCTCGACGGGACGCTGGCGGCGATCCGCCACGGGAACCTCCGCGCCGTCGTCCGCGACGCCGCGATCTTCCTCAAGGACCCGATCCTCCGGCGCGGGCTCTCGCCGCGGGAGGCGAAGGCACTCCTCGCGTCGCGCGTCGCGGAGAACGTGGTCGCGCACACGGCGGAGGTGGCCGCCATGGCGAGGCTCATCGGGGAGGGCTCCGGGAACCCCGACTACGTCGAGGCGGCGGCGTGGCTCCACGACATCGGCCGCGCCGTGACGCACGACGACCGCCATCCGCTCGAGGGGTTCCGCCTCGTCGTCGCCCTCGGGCATCCCGGCTACGCGCCGCCGTGCCTCTCCCACTACACGAAGGGGGATCCGGACCCGAAGGGCCCCCGCTACCGCGAGATGAGCGAGGCATGCGACCTCGAGACGTTCGACGAGGCGGAGCGGGCGATCGCGCTCGCGGACGCGCTCGCCGCGGGCCCCCGGCGCGTGACGCTCGAGGAGCGGTACGAGGATCTCGCGCGGCGCTACGGGCCGTCGCCTTTCCTCGAGAGGAACCTCGCGATCTGCCGGCGCCTGAAGGCCGACTTCGAGGCGCAGACCGGCAAGGACCTCTACGCGCTCCTCGCCATCCGCTGACCCGGTCGGTTAGGCTGGCGAATCCCGGATGAAGGAGTTCGAGGAAGCCGTCGCGCGCGTCGCCGAGAAGGCGGGTCTCCCGCTCGACCTCGCCCGGGGCGCCGTCGCCGTGCCGAAGGAGCGCGACCGGGGCGACCTCTCGCTCCCGTGCTTCCCGTTCGCGAAGGCGCTCGGGCAGCCGCCTCCCGCGGTCGCCGCGCGCGTGGCCAAGGCGTTCGCCCCCGACGAGTGGCTCGTCTCCGCCGAGGCGCAGGGCCCGTTCGTCAACTTCCGCGTGAACCGGAAGGCGTTCACGGAGCGCACGCTCCCCGCCGCCGGCCCGGAGTCCGGGAGGTCCGCCGAGGGCAACGGCAAGACGATCGTCATCGACTACGGATCGCCGAACCTCGCGAAGCCGCTGCTCTTCCACCACCTGCGGTCGGCGGTGATCGGGCAGGCGCTCAGCAACCTCTTCCGGTGGCGCGGCTATCGCGTCGTCGGGCTCAACTACCTCGGCGACGTGGGCACCGCGCTCGGGAAGCTGATGGTCGGGATCGAGGCCTCGGGCGAGCCGAGGACGATCGACGAGTACAAGCGGACGTACGTCGAGGGGTCGAGGGCCTGCGCCGCGGATCCCGCGAAGATGGACCGCGCCCGGCACTGGGCGAAGCGGCTCGAGGAGGACGACCCGGAGGCGATCCGGCACTGGGAGAAGGCGCGCGCCCTCTCGCTCCGCGCCTTCGGCGAGGTCTACGACCGGCTCGGCGTCCGGCATGACGTCGTCGACGGCGAGCGCATGTACGTGAGGCGCGCGCAGGAGCTCGTCGACCGGCTGCTCCGGGACGGGAAGGCGGAGGAGTCCGAGGGCGGCGTCGTGATCCCGACCGGCGGCGAGACGCCCTTCCTCGTCCGCAAGAGCGACGGCACGACGCTCTACGGCACGCGCGACATCGTCGCGGCGATCGACCGGTTCGAGCGCTTCGGGTTCGAGCGGATGCTCTACGTCGTCGACGTGGCGCAGGAGCAGCACTTCCGGCAGCTCTTCGCGTCCCTCGCGAACGTCGGGCTCGACTGGGCGGGCCGGTGCGAGCATGTGGCGTTCGGCCAGGTGCTCGTCGGCGGCAGCCGCGCGAAGACCCGCGAGGGGGAGAGCGTCGAGCTGATCGACGTCCTCCGCGAGGGCGAGAAGCGCGCGCTCGCGGTGGTCGAGGAGAAGAACGCCGCGCTGAAGGACAAGGAGTCCGTGGCGAGGGCCGTGGGCACCGCCGCGGTGATCTTCTGCGACCTCGGCTTCCCGATCCGCAAGAACATCCACTTCGACTGGGACGAGATCCTCTCGTTCGACGGACGCACGGGCCCCTACCTCCAGTACGTCCACGCGAGCGCCTGCTCGATCCTCCGCAAGGGGGGCGGCGCGCCGGCCGCGTGGGACGCCTCCCGCCTCTCCCACGACCTCGAGTGGGACCTCGTGCGGCGGATCGCGGAGCTCCCCGCGGCCGTCGGGCGGGCGGCGGCCGAATGCGAGCCGTCGCACCTCTCCTCGCTCCTCTACGACCTCGCGCGCGAGTTCCGCTCCTACCACACGGCGGGCGCCAGAGACGCGACGCTCCGGGTCCTCACGGACGACGCGGCGACGCGCGCCGCGCGCCTGAAGCTCACCGACGCCGTCCGTACGACCTTGGCGGTCGGCCTCCGGCTCCTGGGCATCGAGCCGCTCGAGGAGATGTAGCGCTCTAAACCGCTCCGCGGAAACGACTTGCGATCCCCTCCCCCGCGCCCCCTCCCCTCAACCGCGGGGGCCAAGGCAGCCGATAAGCAGGCGTGAGCGTCGCCCTCGAGGAGACCGTCCGGGTCCGCCCCCGCCCTGACCCGCTCCCGCAGCGGGGGCTCGCGTGGTGGACGGCGCATGCGCCGTGGATCCTCGCGGCCGCGGCGCTCCTCACGGCGCTCCTCACGCTCCGCGGCCGGGACCTGGGCCTCGCCGCGTGCGGCGCAAGCGTCGCGCTGCTGCTCTCCGCGCTCGCGCGCGTGTCGCTTCACGTGTTCTGCAAGGTCGCGCACCTCTCGTGCGGCGTCCTCGCGCTCGGCATCCTCGACGGCGCGGAGGTCGCGGGATCCTACGTGGCGGGCGCGGGCGCGCTCGCGGTCGCGGCACTCCTCGCGCGGTCGTTCGCCCGTCTCGTGCACCCGGAGGTCGCGCCGCTCGCGGGCCGGCTGCCGTGGATCTTCCCGGCGTCGCTCCGCGGCGCGGCGATCCGGTTCGGGGCCGCGGGGCTCGCCGCCGGGGTCCCGCTCGCGTTCCTCGGGCCGACGCCCGTGCTGCGCGTGATCGGGATCGCGATGGTGCCGCTCGCGCTCCGCGCCTACCTGCTGACGCTTCTCGCGGAGCGGACGGCGCGCGCGATCTGGTCGCTCGCGGTCGCGGCCGAGCTGCTGCTCCTCGCGGCGCTGGCGACGACGCACGGGCCCCTCGGCGCGGCGTGGGCGGCGATCGTCGCGGAGACCGCGCTCTTCGCCGGCTCGGCGTTCGTCGTCGCGCGGCGGACGGGCGTCGCGCCGCTCGCGCAGCTCCAGCTCGGCGGGATCGCGTGCGCGATGGTCATCGTGCTCCTCCTCACGCTGCGCGGAGACGCCGACTTCCTGCTGCTCGGCGGGATCGCGCTTGGCGTCCTCGCCGGCGCGCTCTTCTGGCCGCGCCGCGGGTAGAGGCGAGGGGGGCCACGTGGCCGGCAAGCCGCCGGCCGAGGTCCCCGCGCGGCCTCCCCGGCCCGCCGGAGCCCCCGGCTCCCGCCCTCGTCAGAAGTCGAAGATGACGTTGAGGCCGACCTGCGGCAGGAACTCGGTACCGAGGTTGCCTTCGCCGTCGGCGAGCGTGAGCGTCGCCTCGGGGCCGATCCACCAGCGTTCGCCGAGCCTCCACTCGTAGCCGACGCCGCCGTAGGCACCGAAGTAATCCCCCGGATCGTCGATCATCGCGGGATCGCCGTTCGCGCGGAACCACTGGAGCCCGTACCTGAAAAAAAGATGGTTGTCGTGGCCGGGGGAGAGCACCTGCTTCACCCCCATCTGCACCTGGTAGAAGCCGCCGTCCTGCGTCGCGGAGTCGTCGCCCCCCTCGACGGCCGCGCGCAGCTCGAACGCGAAGTCGTACTTGTCGGAGGACTTCGCGAACCACTGCCCGGCCGTGAGCTGCCCGCCGACCGAAGGCACCCCGACGACGCCGACGCCCGCGTAGAGGTCGCTCTCGCGCGGGGGCGCGACGCGGGAACGGCAGCCGACGAGGAGGAGCGCGAGGAGGACGATCGCCCGCATCCTCCCGATGATGCACTTCGCAACGGACCGAATCCCGCCTCCGCCGCCCGGCGGCGGGCGAACCGAGGGGGCTCCGGGGGCGCCGCCCGCCGCGCGAGCCCCGGCGCGGCGGCCCGTTCACGTCGCGAGCAGCGCCGCGATCCGCTCGGCGGCGTGGCCGTCGCCGTAGAGCGGGGGGTGCTTCCGGCCACGCGGGAGCTTCTTCAGCGCCGCCTCGATCCGGCCGCGGTCGGTCCCCGTGAGCACGTTCCAGCCGCAGTCGACCGTCTCCCCCCACTCGGTCGCGCCCCGCAGCGTGATGCACGGGACGCCGAGGAGGTAGGCCTCCTTCTGGAGGCCGCCCGAGTCGGTCATCGCGAACTTCGCGCCGGAGACGAGGCCGAGGAAGTCGAGGTACGGGAGCGGCGGCATCTCCCCCACGTTCGGCGGGAGGCGATCGACCCGCGTGCGCGGGTGGCGCGGGAAGAACACGCGGCAGCCCGCCGTGCCGACGGCCTCGAGCACGCGCGCGACCGCGGCGGGGTCGTCGGCGGTCCCCGCGCGGTGGAGCGTGAGGACGCCGTACTCGCCGCGCTCCCGCGGCAGCGAGTCCTTGCGCGCGAGCAGCATGTCGGCCATCACGTCGCCGGTCACGTGGACGCCCTCGCGCCCCTCGAGGTTTCTCGCGTGCGCCTCGGTCGCGCAGAAGAAGAGGTCGGACGCCTCGTCGACGAGGATCCGGTTGCGCTCCTCGGGCAGGTCCCGCTCGCCGGAGCGCGCGCCCGCCTCCACGTGCCCGACGGGGATCTCCCGGAACGACGCGGCGACCGCCGCGGCGACCGCGGAGTCCGCGTCGCCGAGCGCGAGCACCCGGTCCACCGGATGCTCCTCGAGGAGCTGCGTGAGCCCCGCGACCATCTCGGCGAGCCGCGGCGCGCGATCGTGCGCCCGGAGCCTCAGGCGGAAGTCGGGCGGCCCGATCGAGAGGCCCGCGTAGTGCGCCTCGACCATCCGGGGGTCGAAGTGCTGGCCCGTGTGGACGAAAAGGACCTCGTGCCGCGCCCGGAGCGCGGGAAGCAGCGCCGCCGCCTTCACGAACTGCGGCCGCGCGCCGGCGATGACCGCGACGCGCAATCCTCCCCCCACCCCCCGTTTACACCTTCGCCTTCCGCGGGATCGGCGTGAAGAGCTTCATGTTCGCGCCGAGCGGCGGCGAGTAGATGTGGACCGTCACGAGGTCGTTGTTGCCGCGGTTGTTGATCCGGTGGACGGAGTCGCCGGAGGCGATCGTGACGTCGCCCCGCCGGAACGACCGCTCGTCGACGGGCTCCGGCTTCCCGTCGCGGAGGCGGTAGCGCTCCTCGACCATCGTGCCCTCGACGACGAGGTAGAGGCAGTAGGAGGAGCCGTGGTCGTGGACGGCGCTCATCTGCCCCGGCTGCCAGCAGATGACGACGAGCTCGCACTGGTCGTTCAGGAGGACCGTGTTTCTCGCGTAGCACTCGTCCTGGAAGCGCCGGTAGCCCGTGAGGTCGAGGGCTTTGAGGTCGACGGAGCGGGCGAGCGCCTCCATCTCCTGCGGCGTGAGCGGCCGTTCGACGCCGCCCGGCCCCTTGAGAATGCGGTCGCGGAGCTTCAGCACCATGCAGGAAGGATGCGCCAGAAACGTGCCGAATGCAATCGGGGGCTCCGGGGGACCGGATCAGGCCTCGAAACGCGGGCCCTCCCCGGGCACCGCATGCGCGGCCCCGAGGCGCCCGGGACCGCGCTGCGCGACGCGGACGACGACCGCGACCTGCCGCGGCGAGAGGTGGCCGCAGAGGAGCAGCCGGTCCTCGAAGTCGCGCAGGAGGTCGAGCTTCGGGTACGCGCGGCGAAGCTGCGCGAGGATCCGGCGCATCCGCTCCTTCGGGAAATGGCGGCCGAGCGTCTCGCGCTGGCGCGCCGTCCACTTCGCCTGCTCCGCGAGCGAGGCTTCGAAGCGCGACCGCGGCGTCGCGAGCCCGGCGGCGGCGCGACGGGCGTTCTCGCGCACGAGCCCCGCCGCACGCTCCTTCCGGCACGCCGCGCACTCCCCCGGGAGCTTCACGTTGCCCCGGATCGGCGCGAGCCGCCCGCCGAGGCTCGAAAGGACCTGCGCCGCCCGCACCTCGATCCAGGGGATCCGCGCGCGGCCCTTGTCCCCGGGCACCGCGTGCGCGTGGAGGATCTCGATCCCGAGCACGACCTTCCCTCGCGCATCCCTCAGCGCGACGTCGAGCCGCGCACCCGGGAGGGAAACCTCGAGCGCGGCATCGGCCACGACCGGGCGGAGCGGGCGCTCCTCGATCGTGCCCCCGCACCCCCTGCACATCGCGGCCACGAGAGGCGCGCCCGCGGCGCCGGCCTTCCACCGCTGGACCGCCGCGACGACCGCGTACTTCGCGGCCATGTGCTCCGCGCTCTCGCCCGAGAGCCGGCACGCGGGGACGTCGCGCCAGTGGGCGAAGTGGCGGACGATGTCCGTGCCCTCGCGCACGACGACGCGACCCTTGCAGTCGGGGCATGCGTAGCGACCGTGGTCCATGGCCTCCCCGGGCCGGAGCCAGGCCCCGTCGCCCGAGAGCGCGAAGGGCACGAGGAGCTCGTGCATTCCCATCACGCTACGCCGGGACGGGGACGAGAGGGGGCGCGGGGGAGGGTATGCTCCCTCCGTGAACCACGACCGGCAGGCGGCGACGTACGACCGGAACGTCGCGGACGAGAGCCACCCGATCCGGGCGGGCTATGCCGCCTGCCTCGACTGGGTCGCCTCGCACGTCGCGCCGGGGGACCGGGTCCTCGACCTCGGCAGCGGGACGGGCAACCTCGGGCTCCGGCTCCCGCCCTGCCGGCTCACGTGCGTGGACGTCTCCCATGAGATGACGCGGATCGCGCGCGCGAAGCTCGCGCGGCCCGCCGAGTGGGTGCAGGCGGACCTGCTCTCGTACCTCGACGAGCCCCGCGGGCCCTTCGACGCGGTCGTGAGCACGTACGCCATCCACCACCTGCCGGACCGGGAGAAGGAGATCCTGTTCGGCCGGATCCGCGCCGCGCTGGCGCCCGCCGGACGCGCGGTCCTCGGCGACCTCATGTTCGAGGACAGGGCGGCGCGGGAGCGCCTGCTCGCGAAGCACGCAGGCGACCCGAGCGTGGCGGACGCGATCCGGGAGGAGTTCTTCTGGGACCTCGCGTCGGCGGTGCCCGCGCTCGAGCGCCTCGGCTTTGCCGTGGAAACGCGCCGCTTCTCGGATCTCTCGTGGGGCGTCGTCGGTGAATAGTGGTGCACAACGGTGCATAGCGCTGCAGTATGGTGTCATGCCCGCGAGAGAGAAGCCCGTTCGCCAGAGCGTCACGTTGCCGGCTCGCCTGGCTCGGCGTGTCCGCTCCCTTGCGAAACACCGGCGGACCAGTGCCAGCCGCATCCTCGCCGATCTCGTCGAGAAGGGCCTCGACGCGGGGGAGGCCGAGAAGAAGCGGTTCCTCGACCTCGCAGACAGGCTCGCGCGGTCCAAGGACCCCGCGGAGCAGGCCCGGATCAAGGAGGAACTGGCGCGCCTCACGTTCGGGGTGTGATGCCGAAGATCCAGTGGACGGATCTCCTGAAGGCGCTGCGCGACCACCTGTTCGAGCGCGTCCGCGAGCGGAAGATCGCCGCGGAGGATCCCTGGAAGCTGAAGATCCGGCGCGAATCCGAGCCCGAGGCTCCCGAGGGGCTCTGGTACAAGGACTTCGGCTCGTTCAGGATCTGCGGCGAGGGCAAGTACCCGGAGACGTTCCTCCTTCGCGGTCAGCCGGCGAGGGGACAGCCGCTCTGATGACCGTCGAGACGAGTAGCGCCCGTGGTCCGAGTCAGACCGCGCTGGCCTTCTCGTCGCGCTTCCGGAGGGCCTCGATCAGGAGCGACATCGTCGGGAGCGTGATGTTCCCCTCGACGCAGCCCTGCGCGGGCTGGAAGTGGAACGTGCCCGAGTCGCACTCGGCGATCGCGTAGACCGCCTCGTCGCCCCGGAGATTCCCCCACTCGGCCGCGCGCGCCTCGCCCTCGCGAAGGTCGATCGTGCCGCTCTTCCCGCCCGCCTCGATCACGACCCGGCCGTTGCGCCGGCAGCCGGTCAGGAACTGGATCAGCTCCGGGAACCCGATCTCCTCGAGCCGGCCCGCGAGCGACGCGGCCGTCGCCGCCTGCGCCGAGAGCTCCCTCTTCTTGCGCACCTCGGCGATCTTCTGGTTGAGCATCTCCGCCGTGAAGGGCTTCCGGATGTAGCCCTCCGCACCGGCGCGCATCACGTCCACGATGCGGTTGAAATAGCTCTCCGAGGAGACCATCAGGACCGGGACACTCGACGCGCGGCCCTGGAGCTCGTGCACGAGCCCGAGCCCGTCGAGGTTCGGCATGTTCCAGTCCGTGATGACGAGGTCGAACCCGCCCGCCTGCACCTTGTCGAGCGCCTCGACGCCGTCCTGGGCCTCGACGACGTCCTCGTGCCCGATCTCGCGGAGGATCTTCCTGAGGACCGAGCGCGCGACCTTGCTGTCGTCGACGACGAGGATCCGCATGGCTGACTTCATACCGCCGTGGCGGCGCGGTTCCCCCGCGCCCCCTCCCTATCTATCGGAACGAGAAGGATCAACTGAAGAAGGAACCCCCCGATCTCGGTCTCGAAGGGCGCGCCGTACCGCTCGGCGTCCCTCTGGTGGAACACGCGGTGCTGGCAGCCGAGGATCACGTTCGGGAGCGTCGTCCGGCAGTCGTGGATTCCCGCGCGCGCGAGTCCGCGCTTCGCGAGCCCCGCGATCACGCTCGCCAGCTCGCCGATTCCGTCCGCGACCTCCTGGTCGAGGACCGGCAGCGACTCGAGTCCGAGGATGCGCCCCACGGCGCGCCGCGCGACGGATTCCGGGAACGAGAGCACGAGCGACGCCTGCCGCTCCCCCCCGCCTCCCTCGAGATTGGAGAGCCCGACGATGCCCGACACGTCGTAGCCGGTCGTCACGCCGTGGCCGCGCTCGAAGGCGCCGGGCCTCGCGTCGATGCCGAGCATCGTCTGGAAGGTCGCGCGGGCCGCCTCGACGAAGGCGAGGAGCTTCGGATCGTTCATGAGAGGGACCTCGTGGAAGGGGTTCACGCGACGCTCCTGAGGAAGTTGGCGATCTGCGCGCCCGCGATCGTCGCGAGCCGCAGGTCGCCGTCCTCGAACTTGGGCTTCGACGGAAAGCGCTCGAGCGCGAGCAGGCCGAGCTTCCGCTCGTCGCCCTGCAGCGGCACGAGGACGACGTGGCAGCGGACGCCGAGCGTCGAGTCGAGCACGGTCGACGCCTTCGGCACGTTGAGCGCGACGGCGCGCTCCGTCGTGAGCCCGGCGCGGATCACCTGGTCCTGCGGGCCCTCGTCGCGGCCGGGCGGCAGCGCGGCGTGGGTGAAGTGCATGAGCGGGTTGCCGCTCCCCTCCTCGACGAGCACGATCGTCGCGCGGTCGCACGGGACGATCGAGCGGAGGTGGACGGCCACATGGTCGAGCACCTTGAGCTCGCCTTCGGCCTCCTGGAGCATCTCGGTCAGGCGCGCGAGCGCCTCGAGCCCGCCGTTCTCGGACGTCGCGGGCGTCGGCGGCTCCCCCTCGACCAGCGGCAGCCCGGTCGTCTGCGTGTCGAGGTGGATCTCGGCCTGCGCCGCCTCGAAGCGCATCTCGGTGTCGCCGACGAGGATCTCGTCCCCCTCGAGCAGCACGTGCGCCTGCACGCGCCTGCCGTTGACGAGGGTGCCGTTCTTCGAGCCGCAGTCGGTGAGGACGTAGCGGTCCTCGCCGCAGTCGATGCGCGCGTGGTGGCGCGATGCGCAGGCGTCGGGGAGCACGACCGTGCTCGACTCCGCGCGCCCGATGGTGATGAACTCGGTTTCGAGGCCGACGACCTCCTGCGCGCCCGAAGGCCGGCGGATCCGGAGGACGTGCCCCGTGCGCGTCGCGACCGCGGTGCGCTTTCCGGGGAGGACGGAAGGTTGGGACGACATGGCGTCATACCTCCACGGGCCGGGCGCGGTGGTACGCGACGCGTCCCTTCCGCGCGAGGGAGAAGGCCTCCTCCGCGGGGATCGTCCCCTCGGCCGCGCCGAGGAAGAGGTAGCCGTCCGGCCGGAGCAGGCGGTGCACGCGCTCGAGCACCTCGGCCCGGGTCTCGTCGCCGAAGTACATGAGGACGTTCCGGAGGAGGATCACGTCCATCTCGGGAAGCGGCGGCCACGGGCCCGCGAGGTTGAGCCGGCCGAAACGGACGCGCTCCTTGAGCCCGCCGCGCACGCGCCAATGCTCGCCGTCCTCCTCGAAGTGGCGCACGAGGAGCGTCGCCTTGAGCCCGCGGTTCACCTCGAGCTGGGTGTAGCGCCCCTCCTCCGCGCGGGCGAGCGCGCGCTCCGAGAGGTCGCTCGCCCAGATCTCGATCTGGCCGCGCAGGCGCGGGAAGCGCTCCTCGACGGCCATCGCGACCGAGTAGGGCTCCTGCCCGGTGGCGCAGCCGGCGGACCAGATCCGGATCGGGAACCGCCCCTTCGCCGCGATCTCGGGGAGCACCTCGTCCGCGAGGGCGTCGAAGACGTGCGGGTCGCGGAAGAACCAGGTCTCATGGTTGAGGAGCGTCTCGACGATCTCCTGGACGAGCGCGCCCGTGGGATCCGCCTCGACGTGGTCGAGGAGCCCGCGCAGCGACCCGCCGTGCGCCCGCGCGAGCGACGCGAGCAGCGACCGGATCAGGTAGCCCTTGTCCTCGCCGAGCACGACGCCCGACGCCGCCGCGACGAGGTGCGAGACTTGAGCGAGGTCGGCGGGCGAGGCCTTCACCGCCGCGCCCCCGCGAGGACGAGCCTCCTGATCTCCGCCCCGAGGCGCGCGGGCGGCGCGACGAGCTCCGCGAGCCCCGCCTCGACGACATGGCGCGGCATCCCGAAGACGGCGCAGCTCTGCGGGTCCTGCGCGAACACGCGGCCGCCGCGTCGCCGGATCTCCGAGGCCCCGGCGCACCCGTCCCGCCCCATGCCCGACAGCACCACGGCCACCGCCGCGGGGCCGTACTCCTCCGCCACCGTGCGGAAGAGGACGTCGGCCGCGGGACGGCAGGAGTGGACGGGCGGCGCGCGGTGGAGGACGGCATGCCCGCGGTGCACCTCGAGGTGGTAATCGCCCGGCGCGAGGTACACCTTGCCCCCCTCGAGCTCCATGCCGTCCGCCGCCTCGGCGACGGTCAGGGACAGCCGGTCGTCGAGCCTTCTCGCGAAGAGGCGAGTGAAGACGGGCGGCATGTGCTGCACGACGAGCACGGGGACCGGGAACCCGCGGGGCAGCGCCGAGAGCAGCTCGGGGAGCGCGTCGGGCCCGCCGGTCGACGCTGCGATCGCCACGACCTGCGGCTCCGCGCTGGGCGCGGGCGGCGCCGGGGGGGGAAGCGCGGATGCGGCGGGGGCCCGGGCGGCGAGCGCGATCACCTTGGGCACGAGCTGCTCCCTGACCGCGCGCACCGCGTCGGCGTGGTCGCCGGCGGCGGCGGGCTTCGTCGCGTAGTCGGCGGCACCGAGGGCGAGCGCGTCGAGCGTCGCGGCGGCGCCGCGCCCCGTGAGCACGCTGAACATGACGACCTTCACGGCCGGGTGCGTGCGCCGAAGCTCGGCGAGCGCGGTGAGCCCGTCCATCTCGGGCATCTCGATGTCCAAGACGACGACGTCCGGCGCGAGCTGGCGCACCTTGTCGAGCGCGATCCGGCCGTCGGGCGCCGTGCCGACGACCTCGACGCCCTCGGACTCCCCGAGGATCGACGCGACGAGGCGGCGGCAGACCACCGAGTCGTCGACGACGAGCACGCGAGCCTTCGCCATGCGTCAGACCAGGAGCCCCAGGAGCTGGAGCTTGTCGCGCACGACGTCTCTCGTGAAGGGCTTCATGATGTACTCGTCGGCGCCCGCCTCGAGCGCCTCCTTCACGTTGTGGAGGCGCGTCTCCTTCGTCACCATGACGAGGCGAAGATCCCGGTAGGCGGGGTTCTCGCGCACCTTCCGGACGAAGGAGATCCCGTTCATCTCGGGCATCTCCCAGTCGACGAAGACGAGATGCGCGGTCTCCCCCGATGCGAGCCACGCGAGCGCGTCGAACCCGTTCTCGGCCTCGACCGCCTCGAACCCGGCCTCCTCGAGGATCTTCCGGAGGATGAGGCGGATCGTCCGCGCATCGTCCACGACGAGCGCACGCGGGCGCCCGACATCCTGCGAGTCCACGCTTTCTCATCGACATCCGGGAGAGCGGAGTTAGGGAAAGCCCGCTTGCCAAGCCGGTTTCCACCGCCTCAGCGCGGGACGGGGAGGGGCTCCGGGGAGGGGGTCCCCGGGAACATGCGCCCCCGGAGCCCCCTCGGATCGTGGTTCCTTGCCCATCCGGCGAGCTTTGAGCGTCTCCATGGGCTTTTTCGCGAGGCATGCGAACCTCCTCCTGATCGGGCTTCCCGTCGCGCTCCTCCTCGGCATGATCGCGCTGCTGGAGATCGGCCGGAGGATCCGGGAGCGGCGCCTCGCGCGCGACCCCGAGGCCGCGAAGGAGGGCCTCGGCGCGGTGGAGGCGTCCGTGTTCGGCCTCCTGGGCCTGCTCGTGGCGTTCACCTTCTCCGGCGCCGCGGGGCGCTACGACGCCCGGCGGGACCTCATCGTGCAGGAGGCCAACTCGCTCGGCGACGCGTGGGCGCGCCTCGACACGCTGCCGGAGGAGTCCAGCGCCCCCCTCCGCGACGGCATGCGCCGCTACGTCGCATCGAGGCTCGAGACCTACCGGCTGCTGCCGGACGTCGATGCCGCACTGCGGGAGGTGAAGCGCTCGGTCGAGATCCAGGACGAGGTTTGGAAGGGCGCGGTCGCCGCGTGCGCGGACCCGCGGGGCCAGCGGGTGACGATGCTCGTCCTGCCGGCGCTCGACGCGGCGTTCGACATGACCACGGTCCGGACCGCCAAGGCGATGCACCACCCGCCCCCGTTCCTCTTCGTGCTGCTCTTCGCCCTCGCGCTCTCGAGCGCGCTGATCGCCGGGCACGGGATGACCGGGAAGCACAGGTGGCTGCCGATGGCCGGCTACGCCGTGGCGACGGCGATCGCGGTGTACACGATCCTCGACCTCGAGTACCCGCGCATCGGGCTGATCCGGCTCGACAACGAGGACCGGATGCTCGTCGATGTCCTCGAGAGCATGAAGTAGGGGCGCGCGTGGCGCGGCCGCCGCGCAGGGTGCGAGAATGGGACCGCCATGCGCCGCGCCGCCGCCCTCGGAGTCGCGCTGCTCGCGCTTGCCCTCGGCCTCCTGCTGTGGAGGGTGAACTCGCCGGTGCGCGCACGCGCCTCAGGCGTCGGCGAACACGCGGCCACCGCGTCCGAGGACGTGCCGGCTGCCCCCTCGCCGGGCGGCGCGGGAGCGCCCGTCCGCATCGAGGGGACCGTCGGCGACGGCCCGGTGCCCTTCAGCGGGAAGGACGGACTCCTGCGGTTCCGCGTCGACGACGGTCCCGCGGCGGACGCGCCGGTCCGCGACGGCCAGTGGGAGGCGGCCGCCCCGAGGGGATCCACGCTCACGATCGAGGAGATCCGCTTCGGCGACCGGAGCGCCGTGGCGGTGCGCCCCGCCGTCGAGGTCCCCGAGGACGGCAGGGTGGACGTCGAATGCCGGTGGCTCGCTCCCACGCTCCTCCGCGTGATCGGGGAGAAGGGCGAGGACCTCCGGGAGGTCGAGTACTACGAGACGGACGAGTACGACGACTGGGGCCCGGGCTGGCCGGAGGCGACGGCGGCGGCCCCCCCGATCGAGCTCGCGGGCGCGGAGGGGGTCCACACGTACCTGGTGCGCGCGCCCGGCCACGCGTGGTCGCGCATCCCCGTGTTCGTCGGTTTCGGCGGCGAGCGTGTGGTGCGCCTCGCGCGCGCCGGCACCCTCGTCGTGAGGCTCGAGCCCTACGATCCCGAGTCGGGAGTCACGGTCCGGGTGGACACGGATTGCTGGTGGGAGCCGGACGAGACGGGGCGCGTCACGATCGACAGTCTGCGCCCGGGAGACCACGAGATCATCGCGCAGGTCCGGTCGGGCATCTCCTTCGAGGTGGTCGGCGAGGCGGTGGCAATGGTCGATCCCGGCAAGACGACCGAGCTGACTCTGCCGATCGGGGCGGTCCCGACGGAGCCCGATCTCGTCTCGCTCGCAGGCACGATCGAAGTCGCGCCGGGCTGGACCGAGGAGGACGAGGCGACACCGAGCTGCATGACGCCGTTCCTCACCGCGTGGAACCCGGTCCAAGGCTCCGTGGATCCGGAGCCGCCGGGCGAGGACGGTCGCTGGTACGCTGGCGATGTACGCCCGGGACGCTACGGCTTCGGGATTGACAAGTGGTCGTGGGTAGAGGCCGTCGACGTGGGGCCGCAGGGAGCGCGTGACGTCCGGCTCTCCGTCCCGCCGCCGTGCGACGTCGAGGTGCGGCTCGTCGACGCGGGGACGGGCGAGCTCATCCGCGAGGAGGACGACATCTGGTGGTACGCGAGGGCTCCGGACGTCGACGCGGATCTGCCCGGGTACCTCGCGATCAGGCGTCAGGAGTACCCGGCGGAGCCGGGCATCTACCGGTTCCGTGCTCCGCTCGGCGTCCTCGTCGCCGGACACTGGAACCGGATGAGGTCCGCCGAGGATGTCGAGATCGAGCTGAAGCCTGGGCTCAACCGCGTCCAACTGAAGGCCGCTTGGACCCTTGCGGCGGACATCGTGCTCATGGACGGCGCGATGCCCGTCCCCGTCGACGACGGGTTCCGCGAGAGCCTCGAAGCCGTTGCGACGGACGCCCTTGGATCTCTGGACTTCTGCGAGAACGGGGATCCGCTCAGGGTCCACGTCACGAGGCCCGGGCGCTACCGCGTCTCGTTCCCGGAGATCGAAGGCTACGAGCCGATCGCGCCGGTCGAGGTCGAGGTCGCGCCGGGCAGGATCCCGCGGGTCGAGATCGCGCTCCGGCGCCGCGGGCGCTAAGGCCCGGACGGACGGCCGAGGGCCTTCCGCAGCCTCCCCCGCGGTTCGGCGGCAGGAAACCGCCGGAACCCGTCCGCTCCGTTCCGTATTCTATTATGGAATGTGGAACTGGAGGAGAGGAACCCCTCTTCCGCCCCGGCGTGCCTGCTTCCCGGCCGCGGCCCGCGGCGCCGCCGGGCGCGTGCCGCTGCACGGCGGATTCGCGGCCCGGCCGCTCCGCACGGCGATCCTCACGAGCGCCAGATGTTCGCACACGAATGCCCGACGGCCCGGCGAGCGCCGGATGCACCCCGCCCCCGTCATGGCTCCTCCCGGGCGGCAGGTGTTCGCACACGATCGCCCGACGGGTGCACCGCGGCTTCGCGGCTCTGCCGCGCCCGGGCCCGAGCGCCAGATGTTCGCACTTGCGGCGCAGCCTGCCTCCGCGGTCGCGCCCGGCATCGCGAGGGGCACTCCCTTCGCACACTCACCGCCCTTGGAACGCCGATCCCGTTCCCCGGGCACGAGCATCCGCCAACAAGGGAAGGAGGCGCCGATCTCCGCCCATGCCTGACCGACAAGCCGGGCCATCACATCCGCTCGGCGACGAAACGAAGCTCCTCTGCCCGGCGGGACGGGCCTTCGCGGCGAGGAGCACGAAGAGGTGTTCGAGTGCCTGTGAGGCGCTACTCGGGTTTCGGAGCCTCGGCTTCGGGCTTCTCGGGCGTAGGCCTCTCGGCGGGCCTTCCCGCCTCCGCCTTCGTCTCCGCCCTCGCCTTCGCCGCCTCGGCGACCGCCTTCGCGGCCTCCTCCGCCGGAAGCCGCCGGATCGACACGATCTTCACCTCGGCGACCGGCCGCGACTCCTCGTCGACTTTCACCTCGCCGATCCGCTCGACGATGTCCATCCCGCCGATCACCTCGCCGAAGACCGTGTGCCGGCCCGTGAGCCAGGGCGTGTCCGCGAGGTTCAGGAAGAACTGGCAGCCGTTCGTGTTCGGCCCGCCGTTCGCCATCGCGAGCGAGCCCTTGACGGGCGCGTGCGAGGCGTGCGTCTCCTCGTAGACGTAGCCGAGGTTCTCGAGCGCCTCCTTCACGGTCAGCGACTCGACCTTCTTCTGCACCTCCGCCGCGCGCTTGTCGAGGTCCTCCTGCGACCTGATCCCCATCTTCGCGAAGAGCGGCATGATCACGTTGCGCTGGAAGTCCTCCCGGCTCTGCAGCTGCATCGCGGGGTGCGGGCTGTTGCCGTCGAGCACCTTCGCCGTGTCGAGCCCGAGCGACTTCGCGTTGATCTCGTCCTTGAACTTGTAGCCCGCATCGCCGCTGCCGTCGCCCTTCGGGCAGCCGCCCTGGAT
Organism: Planctomycetaceae bacterium; assembly: GCA_011525755.1. GTDB lineage: Bacteria > Planctomycetota > PLA2 > PLA2 > PLA2 > PLA2. The sequence goes on along the minus strand of WYBS01000020.1, from coordinate 47,276 downwards.
CATGAAACCCTTGATGACCCGGTGGAAGAGGAGCCCGTCGTAGAAGGGTCGCTTGACCGTCTCGCCGGTCGATCCGTCCTTCCACTCCTTCGTCCCCTCGGCGAGCGCGAGGAAGTTCTCGACCGTCGCCGGCGCCTCGTCGGCGTAGAGGAGCACGCGGATCTCCCCCATCGACGTCGCGATCACGGCGACCGGGTTCGCCGCCTTCGCCTCGGGGGGGGCCTCAGGGGGCTTCGGGGGCGCGGGGGGGTCCTCCGCGAACGACGCCGCGACGAGGACGAAGACGGGAAGAAGCTTGCGCAAAAGGGGATCTCCTCGGGTCAGTACCCGTAATCAAATCGGGGAGCGCGCGGCCGCGTGCCGGCCCCCGCGCCCCCCCGGTTTCACTGCTGCTGCTCTGGGGTCTTCCAGCTCGGGTCGGGATCGTAGGCGGTCATCGCCTCCGCGATCTTCCCCGTGTCCTCGCCGAGGTCCTTCTCGAAGACCTTGCCGTCGTGGGCGACGAGGAAGCTCATGACGCCCGAGTTGCCGTACTCGGCGGGGTATGCGACGAGCGCGAAGCCGCCGATCATGTGGCCGTTCGCCACGTAGCTGAAGGCGCCGCCGTCCGCGTGACCGCCCTGCGCCTTGAGGATCCGGTAGTAGTAGCCGTGGTACGGGCGAGGCCCCTCCTCGGGATCTCCGCCCGTGTAGCCCTCCTTCACCGCCTGCGCGGCGAGATCGCCGAGCGGGCTCATGGGCTCGCCCTCGGCGGCCTTCCAGAAGAGGCCGTCGTGCCGCCCGTCGGAGCTGCGGATACGCTGCGCATACTCGAGCACGCCGTCGCCGTCGTGGTCCGTCTCGAAGTACTCGCGCTGCGCGTCGCAGTAGGCGAGGCAGACCTGGATCGAGCTGAGCTCGTTCCTCCCGATCCGGCGGTTGATGAGCTCGTCGATGCCGGCGTCCGTGTCGAAGACCCAGACGTCGCCGGCGCGGACGATCGGGATCGGCAGCGGCCAGTCGATCTCCCCGACGCAGAGGATCACCCGGCTGGCGTCGTTCTCCTCCAGCCGGTGCTTCTCGTCGTAGAGCTCGATGAACTTCTGCCGGCCGCTCTTGTCGGCGACCTCGTCGCCGGAGTGGAGCAGCTCGCCCGAGTCGGGGCCGAGGATATCCTCGGCGCGCTTGACGTCGTTGTCGCGGAAGGCCTGGACGAGCTGGCGCGCGGCCTCGTCGGCCGTCTCGAAGCCCATGGGCTCCTTCTTCGACGCGCAGGACGCGAAGAGGAGCGCGAGAAGGATCGCGAATCGTGCCAAGTGGTTCATCGGTTCCTCCTTCGCCCGGCTAGCGCCGGCCTCCTCCGCCGCGTCCGCCGCCGCCGCCGCGGGATCCGCCCCGCGAGCCGCCGTGGGAGCGCGAGTACGACTGCCGGCTCGCCTGCCCGCGGGAGCTCTGCTGGCGGACGTTGCTCCCGCGGTCGTAGCCATGGAACCCCGACTGGCGCTGCGTCGTCGACGGCTTCGCCGTCGAGGGGCGCTGCCCGGACGGCCGCTGGGTCGAGGGCCGCGCCCCGGGCTGCGAGCGCCCCCGGTAGGCCTCGCGCGACGCGGCGGTCGGCGAGCGCCCGCGGTTGTAGCGCTGCGCGGTCGCGTGATCCGCATAGCCCACGCCGCGCCGATGGCTCGCGTCGTGCTGCCACTTCCCGCGGCCGTCGGCCGTGCCCATCCGGTCCCTGTACCAGTTGCGGTCGATGTTCCGGTTGCGGTTGATGTTCCGGTCGATGTCGATATCGACGTCGCAGTGGCCCCAGTTGCAGCTGCCCCACGCATAGCCCCACGCGACGCCGATGGCGATCCCGACGCCGAAGCCGTAGGGCGTCGGGTGCGGGCGATAGTAGGGCGGGTAGTAGTAGTACGGCGGGTACGCCGGGTAGGGCCACGTGCCGTAGATGACTCCCGGGTCGTAGACCGGGACGTAGATCACGTCCGGATCCGTCGTCACGATCACGATCGTGTCGCCCTCCGTCGTGACGTTGACTTCCTTCGTGGACTTCAGGTTGCCCTCGTCCATCGCCTTCTTCCGGAGCTTCTGGATCGCGTCCATCACGGCCTTCTGGTCGGCGAGGAAGGCGTTCCCGAGGTTCTGCGTCCAGTCGAGCTTCTTGTCCATCATGTCGAGGACGTCCGGGAAGTTCACGAGCGACTTCACGCTCGCGTCCCAGGGCTTCGACTTGAGCGCGTTCGAGAGCGAGTCGCCCTTGAGGTTCTTGTTCGCCTTGACGAAGCGCGAGGCCTCGACGACCTCGAGCGGGTAGGTCGAGGCCATGAGGATCTGCGAGACGAGGTCGTCCGGGTGGAGCGCGATCGGCGCGACCAGCTGCTCGATCTGCTCGGGCGCGAAGGTCTTCGCACCCTCCCCCTCCTGGCCGTGGACCGGCGTGCCGGGGCCGAGCGCGAGGGCGGCCGCGAGACCGATCACGGCCGAGAGGAACGTGCGGTTCATCTTCTCCTCCGATCCGTCGTCCGCGGAAGGGACGACCACGGACCATCTAGGGTACGCCCGCGGGCCAATGTTGGGATGCTCAGGGGGGTCGGGGGGCCCGCGTTCGCCGCTTCGCGGCTTCGGCGGTGCAGGGCTCCGGCAACCTCAGATCCGGCTTCCGTCGAGCAGGAGCACGAGCCCGTCGCCGACCTTGAAGGTGCCCCGCACGAGGTCCCGGGCAGGTCCGCTGAGCGTCTCCGGCGGCGGATCGAACGAGGCGTCGTCCGCGTCGATCACGTCGCCCGCGCGGTCGGCGCGGACGCAGACGGTCCCCCGCTCGCGGCGGAGGACGAGGCCGATCCCCGCGGCCGGCGGAGGCGCCCGGCCGAGGCGGCGCGCGAGGTCCACGACGGTCGCCATCTCGCCGCGCAGGCTGATGAGGCCGACGACGTCCGGCGGCGCGAGCGGCACCGGCGTCGGCGCGTCGTGGCGGATCACCTCGCGCACGTCGTCCGACGGCAGCGCAAGCACCATGTCGCCGAGGTGGAAGGTGCAGATCCTCACGCGTCCCCCCCTGCCCCCCGGCCCCCCTCGCCCCCGCCGGCCATGCGGCGGAGCTCCTCCACGTCGAGCACCTCGGCCACGCGCCCCTCGACGATCATCGTGCCCTTCACCCCGGCGCGGCCCCCGGGCGTCTGCACCTCGGGCGCGACATCGACGATGTCGAGGATCCTGTCGATCACGAGCCCGACGTCGCCGTCGCCGAGCACCGCGACCTGCACGCGGCTGCGCTCCGCGGCCGTGTCCACGACCTCCGGCTTCCGCCTCTCCCGCCGGCGCTCCTCGAGGAGATCCGCCACGCGCAGGAGCGGGAGGATCCGCCCGCGGTACTGGAGCACCTCCTGGTCGCCCGCGCGCTCGATCGCGCGCACGGGGAACTCCTCGAGGCGCGCGATCGAGGCGATCGGCACGACCGCCCGCCCGTCGTCGGGCGCCTGCACGAGGAGGAACCGTTCCCGCTTCTCCTCCGGCGGAGCCGGCTCGTCCTGCCACGCCGCCGCCGCCTCGTCGAGGATGCCCGCCGCCTCCGCGAGCCCCGGCACGTCCACGATGAGCGCGATGGTCCCGTCGCCGAGGATCGTCGCGCCCGCATAGACGGGGATCGCGTCGAGCGGCGAGCCGAGCGGCTTCACGACCGTCTCCTGCGTGTCGAGGATCCGGTCGACGACGAGGCCGAACCGGCGCTCCTCGAGGTCGAGCACGACGATCGAGGCCGAGCCCTCCCGCGGCGCGCCGCGCGGCGCGAGCCCGAGCTGCTCGTCGAGGTGGAGCAGCGGCAGCAGCCGCCCGCGCAGGCGGAGCACCGGCGCGTCCTGCACGCGCTGGATCCGCGCGATCCGCTCGCGCTCCTGCACGAGCACGAGCTCGCGGAGGTAGCTCTGCGGGACGACGAAGCGCTGCCCGCCTGCGGAGACGACGAGCGTCGGGAGGATCGCGAGCGTGAGCGGGAGGAGGATGCGCACGGCCGTCCCGCTGCCGGGCCTGCTCGAGAGATCCACGGTCCCCCCGACCCCCTCCACATTGGTCCGGACGACGTCCATGCCGACGCCGCGCCCGGACACGGAGGTCACCTCGCCCGCCGTCGAGAACCCCGGCAGGAAGACGAGCCTTGTCGCGTCGGCGTCGGAGAGCGCGAGGACCTCGTCGCGGGTGCGGACCCCCCTCTCGACGGCGGCGCGCCGCACGCGCTCGGGGTCGATCCCCTGGCCGTCGTCCTTGATCTCGATCACGACGTGGCCGCCCTCCTGGTACGCGGAGAGCGTGAGCTTTCCGGCCGCGGGCTTTCCGGTCGCCTTGCGCGTGTCCGGGCGCTCGATCCCGTGGTCGAGGCTGTTCCGCACGATGTGCGTGAGCGGGTCGGCGATCGCCTCGAGGATCGTGCGGTCGAGCTCGGTCTCGCCGCCCTTCATCGTCACGTTCACCTGCTTGCCGAAGAGCGCCGCGAGGTCGCGGACGAGGCGCGGCACGCGGGCCCATGCGCGGCCGACGGGCTCCATGCGCGCGCGCATGACGGACTCCTGGAGCTCCACGGTGATGCGCGAGAGGTGCTGCGCGGCGCGCCCGAGCGCGATGTCGCGTCGCTGCTCCGCCGCCTCGACGATCTGGTTGCGCGAGAGCACGAGCTCGCCGACGCCCATCATGAGCTTGTCGAGCACGGAGATGTCGAGACGCACGCTTTTCGGGCCGCGCGGCGCCTCGGACGCCTCGGGGAGGGGGGCTTCGGGGGGAGGGGCCGGCTCGCGCCCTGCCGCGACCTCCTCGAGGTCGCACACGAGCGGGACCGTGTCCGGCGTGCCCTCCTTCCCGGTCCGCTCGATCGTCGCGAGGATCGCGCGGATGGCGTCCACGAGGCGCAGGAGCGCGCCCGCGACCCCCCGCGAGAACGCGAGGTCGCCGCCGAGCAGCTTCGTGAGCACGTGTTCGCCCGCGTGCGCGAGCGCCTCGAGCCGGGGCATCCCGAAGAAGCCGCACGTGCCCTTGATCGTGTGCACGGCGCGGAAGACGCGCGCGAGCGTCTCTTCGTCCCGCGGGGCCGCCTCGAGCGCGACGAGGTCGGATTCCATGCGGTCGAGGTGCTCGTGGCTCTCGACCAGGAACTCGCGCAGCAGGTCGTCCATCGGGGTCAGGACATCGCGTCCATGCCCTACGACTTCCAGCCGGAGTGGGCGGCCTCGGCGACCTCGAACGCGACCGACTCCTCGGCGCCCTCGTAGCGGAACCGCCCCACGATCTGCTCCAGCTCGGACGCCATCTTCGCGAGCTCCGCCGCGGCCTTCCTGGTCTCGTGCGCGCCCGACGCCGTGAGCCGCGCCGCCTCGGCGACGCCGCCGATCGACCGCGCGATCTCGCCGCTGTTGCCGGCCGCCATGAGCACGTTCTTGCCGATCTCGTTGGTCGTCGCGGTCTGCTCCTCGACGGCCGTCGCGATCGTGTTCTGGATGTCGCTGATGCGCGTGATGACCTTGCGGATCCGCTCGATCGCCTCGACGGCCGCGCGGGTGTCCTCCTGGATCGTCTTGATCTTGTGGCCGATGTCCTCGGTCGCCGCGGCGGTCTCCTTGGCGAGCTCCTTCACCTCGTTGGCGACGACCGCGAAGCCCTTGCCCGCCTCGCCCGCGCGCGCCGCCTCGATCGTGGCGTTCAGCGCGAGCAGGTTCGTCTGCTCCGCGATCGAGTTGATCACGCGGACGACGTCCCCGATCCACTGGCCGCTCTCGCCGAGCCGCGCGACGGTCTTGCCCGCCGTCTCCGCCTCGCCGACGGCGGATCCGGCGGTCTGCGCCGCCTCGACGGCGCTCTTCGCGATCTCGCGGATCGACGCGTGGAGCTCCTCGGCGGCGGTCGCCACGCGCTGGAGCTTCCCGCTGACCTGCTCCGAGGCGTTGAGGACGACGTTCGCCTGGGTCGAAGTCTCCTCCGCATTCGCGCTCATCTGCTCGGAGACGGTCGCGAGCTGGTCGGACGAGGCGCCGAGGAGCTGCGAGTTCTGCGCGATCGCGAGGATGCGGCCGCGCTGCGTGTCCACGAACGTGTTGAACCAGTGGGCGAGGTCCCCCACCTCGTCCTTCCCCTCCGACTCGATCCGCTGCGTGAGGTCGGCCTCGCCGCGGGCGATCGCCTCGAGCCGCGACCGCACCCGCTGGAGCGGCACGGAGATCCACCGCCGCAGGTACATGGCGATGAAGAACGCGACGAGCCCCGCGACCGCGAGCACGAGGAAGGTGACGCCCAGGTAGCGGGAGAGCCGTTCCTCGAGGAGCTTCAGGTCCGACGCGAGGTAGACGTGGCCGATCTCCTTCCCCTCGTGGACGATGGGCCGGTAGACGGCGAGGCTCTTCTCCCCCATCACGGTGTCCCCGCGGCGGAGCGGCGGGACCTCGGCGGCGTCGGCCCGCCGGTAGTCGAACCGCGCGATGACCTTGCCGTCCCGGTCGTAGATCGCGGCCGCGAGGAGGTGCGCGTCGGCGCCGAGCGTCTCGAGAAGCTTCAGCGCGGCCGACTCGTCGGAGAGCGTCCCGGCCGCGTTCTTGCCGACGATCTTCGCAAGGACCGAGAGGTTCGTCGCGAGGTCCTCGCGCGACGCGGAGCTCTCCTTGATCGTGTAGACCGCGCACGCGAGAAGGAGGCCCGTGGCGAGCGGCAGCAGGGCGACGATCAGCACCTTGTGCCGGATGGGCAGGTCCTTGAGGCGTACCATCGGAGTGGTGGGTGCGTACTGTCCCTATCGACCGATCAACCGTTGACCTGCACGGAAGACGGAAGTCCGCTGCAGGAAAAGGGTTACGTCGGGAAGAACGCGCCAATGCTGGCGCACGGGGCAGGTGCCCCTTGGCCGCGAGGGTTGCGCCGCCGGAGGAGACACCCGAAGATGCCTTTCGGGAAAGGAGGTCCCATGGGAAGGGCGTGTCTTCTCGTCGTGCTCCTCGGCGCCTGCGCGACGCCCGGACGGGAGCTCGAGCGGGTGGCCAAGGATTGGTGCCTCACCATCCGGGCGAGCCAGGTGCTCCCGGTCTACCCGCCGAGCGAGGATGTGGAGCCGGGCGACGTCTTCCTCGTGGACACGTCGCTCGCGGACCAGGCGCGCACCTACGAGGAGAGAGGCTTCCTTCCCCTCGACCAGCTGGTGACGCGGCTCCGGGGGCTCCCCTACGACGCCTTCTACCGCGACGGCTACTTCGAGAACCCCTACGGCAAGGTCCCGCATGACCGCCCCTCCGCGGGCACCTCCCCTTCCGCCCCCAAGGTGGCGTTCCCCGCCTATTCGTTCCGCGTGGACCGGAGCCAGGGGCTGAAGCTCGCCCTGCCGCTCTCCGGCGTGCCGGTGGGCCTCGGCCTTCTCGGCGCGTCGCAGGCGCAGGGCTCGGTCACGATCCGGGACGCATCCACCTACGCGATCGACGGGGAAGCGCTCGCGCGCAAGCTCTACGAGTGGTGGAACGCGGACGGGGACGTGCGCGATGCGTTCGGCGCGATCGCGCGCGACACGGAAAGGCCGGTCTACCTGCGCGCGGTCACGCGGGTCTTCCTCGCGCGCGGCGTGACGGTCTCCCTCGTGAGCCTCGAAGGAGGCGGGGCCGGCGTCGACGCGGGCGCGGCTCCGCAAGTGGAGCTCCAGAAGCTCGCGATCGAGCAGCCCGATCTCGCGCCCAAGGCGGCCGCCGCGTACCGCGAGGCGCTCGCGGCGCTCGGCGGGCCCCCGGGTGGCGCGGTGCGCCTCGTCCAGGCGAGCAGCCGCGCGGTGACGATCGACGAGGACTTCGAGCGGCCGCTCGTCCTCGGCTATCTCGGCTTCGACGTGCGCGTCTTCCCCGACGGGACGGTCTCGGCGCCCGTGCCGAGCTTCGCGACGGTCGCGGGCGGCTCCACGGCGCTTGAGGACGTGAGGGCGATGTCGTTCGGCGAGGACGGAAACACCGCCCTCCTCGAGAAGTTCGTCGAGGACCCGGCGAACACGGAGAAGCTCCGCGCGTGGCTCGCGGAGAAGGGCCTCGCGATCGAGCCTGCGAACCTGCTCTTCGACGCCGCGCACAAGGGGCTTCGCGCGGAGGCCGTGGCCCATTTCGGATTGAGGTGAACGATGGCCCTCCCTACGCCGATCAAGGACGTCCCGCGCGGCCGCGTGCACGCGGTCGTGAAGGCGATGCTCCTCTCCCCGGAGGTCGGGAACGTCAACTGCCGGGAGGCGAAGGACGGCACCTACACGGTGACGCCCCGCCCCCGGAAGAGCACCTAGCGCGGCCCCCGAATCCCCCCCACTTCGCGCCGGACCGGGGTAGGATCGAGTCCATCGGAGGGCCCTGCGATGGATCGCTCCACGCTTCTCGCGGCGCTCGCGCGGAAGACGCCCTGCCCGAGCTGCGGCCAGCGAAGGCTCGAGTTCCTCCTGCGCTGCGACCTCGCGTTCGGCGCCTGCCTCTACACCGCGCACTGCCGCGCGTGCAACGACTCGTTCGAGATCGCGGCTGCGGCCATCCCGCCCGACGCGGCCGTCCTCGAGGACGCGGTCGAGCCGTGCCCGGGGTGCGGCGGCCGCCAGCGCCGCGCGGCACTCCACTGCACCCTCGATACGCACTCCTGCGCGTACACGCTCGAGTGCGTGACCTGCGTCACCGCGCCACCGTGAGCGTGAGTTCGTGCTTGTTGTGGAAGAGGTGCCGGAGCCGCGCGCCCGGGATCGCCGCGAACGCGCGCGCGGCTTCGTGGTCGGTCGCGCCCTGGAACTTCACCGTGCAGACGAGGTTCCGCGCGCGCGGCAGCCACCGCTTCACGAGCGCGAGCAGCCGGTCCGGGTAGCAGACGACGTCACTGAAGAGCCAGTCGACATCGAACGGCTCGATGCCGAACGCGCTCTCCAGGCGGTGCTCGGCCATGGGCGCCACGCGCGGGTCGAGCGGCGCCTTGTCGACGCTCACGACGCGCGCGCCGAGCTTCGCCAGGGCCCAGGTCCAGCCGCCGGGGCTCGCGCCGAGGTCGACGCAGAGATCCCCCGGCCGCGGCCAGCGCTGCAGCAGCGTGAGCGCCTCCCAGAGCTTCAGGTACGCGCGGTTCGGCGGCCCCTCCCTGTCCTCGACGAAGCGGACCTCGCCGTTGGGAAACGGCGAGGAGCAGTGCGCCGCGGCGAGGAGGCGCGAGCGGTCGAGGAGCGTCCACGATCCCAGCGGCGCGACGGGGAGGGGCCCGGGGAACCCCAAGGGCTTCGCGGACACGTGCGGGAGCTTCTCCGCGATGAGCGCGGCGCGCCGGTGCTCGGTCGTGGAGTAGAGCGCCCAGTTGCGCTGGATGCCGCGGAGCGCCTTGCCGGCCTCGCCGACGGACGCGAACGGGATCTCGACGGGATCGTGCCAGACGTTTTGCGCCCAAAGGGCGTCGCGCGGCGGCCCGTCGCGAAGGACGAGCCGCTCCCGGACCTCGCGCACGCCCTCGCCGAGCTCATGGAGCAGCTCGTCCACGAACCCCTCGGCCGCGAGGTATCCGGTCACCGCTTCCTCAGCGGCCCGAGGGCTGCGCCGCGGGCGAGAGCGGGTCCAGGGGCGTCCCGGGCGCGTCCGTCATGCGGATCGCGGGATCAGGAGGGCACTCGAACGGCTTGTCTTCGGGCAGAAGGGGCAGGACGAAGGTGAACGCGACGCACATCGCCGGCGGGACGAGGAGCGCCACGAGCCAGAGCGGCGAGCAGCGCTCCGTGGGGTCGCGAGGCGGCCTTTCGTCCATGCAGCCTTGAGCATACCGCGCGGTCAGCCGACGACCTTCAGGTAGACGGCCTTGCCGTCGCCTTCGGCATAGAAGTCGTCGAACGTCGCGGCGCGCGCGTAGCCGCAGCGCTCGTAGAAGGCGCGCGTCGGGTCGTACGCGGCGCGGGTCGAGGTCTCGACGTAGATCCGCGCCCCGCCCGCGCGCGCGATCTCCTCCTCCGCCGCCCGGAGGATGCGCCGGCCCACGCCGCCCCCCTGCTGCTCGGGCCTGACCGCGATCCAGTAGAGGTCGAAGCTCTTTTCCGTGCACGGGATCGGTCCCCAGCAGGCGTACCCGAGGAGCCCCTGCTCGTCCTCGACGAAGAGGAACTCGTACCCGCTGGCGACGCCGCGCGCCATGCGCTCCTCGACGAGCTCGCGCGCGACCGCGACCTCCGCCGCCGAGAAGACGCCCGTCGCACGCACGAGCGCCTCGACCGCCGCCGGGTCGACCGGCGCGAGCTCACGGCGGAGGTTCATCGTTTGGCCCATCCCTTCTCGATGCGGCTGAGCGCGTTCGCCGCCTTCTTGCGGACCGCGGGTTCGGGGTCTCCCTCCGCCATCCCGCGGATCCTCGGCGCGAACTCCTCGCGCATTCGCTTCAGGATCGCCTCCTGTTCCTCTTCGGAAAGCATGCTCCTTCCGTGGCGCCCGCGGCGCAGGTCCCATTCGAGAACGAGCTGGGCGATCTGCACGGCGGCCATTCTCGCCCCCGCCTCCGGGCTTGCCAGCAACGGCGCGAGATGGTCCAGAAGGTCCCCTCGCATCGGGGCAAGCTCCGGCATCGCCCACCACCATGCGCTCCGAACCGTCGCGTGCCGCTCGAGCATCGCGAAGAACACGGGGATGGCCGGCTTGTGCCGCTCCCTCGCGAGCGCGCCGATGATCGCGGTCGCGGCCATCCTCCGCGGCGTCTCCAGGCCCGGCGGGTCGGGATACTCGCGCGGCAGGGTATCGAGCAGCAGCTTCATCCGCGCTTCCTGGTGCGACGGCTGCCCGTCGAGGAAGTGACCGGAGAGGACATAGACGAGACGATCCACCCTGCCGTCATCCCCGGAGTTGAGCCTGCGGTCGAGCGCGCGAGACCACTCCTCGGGAGTCGTGACGCACGAGAGAGCACCGACGACCTGCCGGAGGTTCGCGTCGTCCCCGATCGCAAGAAGACGTTCGAGCGGCTCGCGGAACGCCGATGGGTGAAGCACGCTTCCGGGCCCGGGCTTGCGGCGGGAGTCCAGGATCGCGCAGACCGCGTCGATGTCCTTGCCTTCGCGCAGCCGAAGCAGGCCGTCCGCCTCGCGCATCACCCGCATGTACCAGTGCGAAAGCGCCTTCGTCCGGCCGCCGTTGACGATGCGCAGCTCGCGCGACGATCCGTCCCGTGTCACGCGCAACGAGCCGACCACGGCGTCCGGAAAGTCCTTCGCGCTCTCCCCCGGCAGGCTCGCCTCGGCAAGCAGATCCTCGAAGGTCCGGAAGTCGTCGGCCGTGAGCTTCACCTGCGTCGTCGCCTCGCGGAAGACGACGTCGCAGGTTCCGTCCGTCCTGGCCGTGACGCGGAGGGCGAGGCGGCCCGCGACGGGCTCCCGGAGGCGGTAGTCGAAGACCTCCGCGGCGCCCTCGTGCTCACCGCCCGGCGCGATGGACGCGAGCCCGAGCACGCATGCCGCGACGGCGCGCACCTACTCCCCCCCGCGCCCCCCCGCTGCCACCATGATCCGGCGGAGCACGTCCGCCGGCGCGAGGCGCGCTTCCTTTGCCGCCGCCAGGAAGCCCGCGTCGGGCGAGAGGCACGGATTCGCGTTCACCTCGAGGATCCACGGCCGGCTCCACTCGTCGACGCGGAAGTCGACGCGCGCGTAGCCCTTGAGGCCGAAGAGCGTCCAGCACTGGCGCGCGAGGTCCTGGAGCATCCGCGCGAGCAGCGGCTCCGCGCGCTCGGCGCCGAAGCTGCGCGGCGTGTGGTTGTACTCGTACGAGTCCTCGCGCCACTTCGCGGCGTAGCCGACGATCCGCGGCTTCCCGGGCGCGTAGTCGACGAAGAGCGTCTCCGCCACGGGGAGCACGCGCACGCCCGTCTCCGTCTCGAGCAGCGAGAGGTTGAACTCGCGCCCCTCGACGTACGCCTCCGCGAAGGCCTCGTCGCCGAGCTTGGGCGCGCGCTCCGAGAGGAGCTTCAGGAGCTTCGGGCCGCTCGCCTCCACGACCGCGTCGTCCTCGATGCCGACCGATGCCTCCTCGTGCACCGACTTGAGGATCCAGCGACCGCCGGCGACGCGCGCGCTCGAGATGAGATCGTCCACCGTCACCCACGCAGGCGTCGGGAGGCCGCGCAGCGAGAGGAGCCGCTTCGCGAGGACCTTGTTCGTCGTCAGGAAGAGCGCCTCCGTCCGGCAACCGGTGTAGGGATGGCCCATCGCGTCGAGCAGCGCGGGCGCGAGGTGCATGAGCCGCGCCTTCCCCCCGACCGACTCGACGAGATTGAACACGAGGTCGGGCTTGCTCGCCTTGAGCGCGCGCCCCGCCTTCTCGAGGTCGAGGGCGAAGGGCACGAGCTCCGCCTCGTGGCCCAGCGCCCTGAGCTCCTCGGCCACCAACTCCGCCTGGGCGAGGGTGTCCTCCTCGTCGGGACGCGCACCCTCGGGCAGCAAATCATGGAGAACCGCAACCCGCATGGTCACAGGAGTCTATCGCGGACGGGAGGCGAGGGGAGGGGGTCCGGGGGAGGGGGTCGTTCCGGGGGCCCGGGGCCCGGGTCGTGGCCGCGCGCCCGCCCCCCTACCGGATTCGTTCGACCGCGCTCGCGACGATCCGGCGGACCAGCTCCCGGTACGGGATACCGACCTTCGCACAGAGGATCGGGAGGTCGGAATGCTCGGGATGCAGCCCGGGCAGCGGGTTCGCCTCGAGGACCGAGAGATCCCCCTTGGCGTCCGCGCGGAGGTCGATCCGCCCGCCGTCCCGGCAGCCGAGCGCGCGCCACGCCTCGAGCGCGAGGCGCTCCGCCTGGTCCGCGAAGCGTCCCTTCGCGAGCACGTACTCGCAGAGGTCCTCGCAGTGCTCCTTGTTCTTGTAAGTGTAGGAGTCGGCCTCCGCCGCGGGCAGGAGGATCACCTCGAGCGTGCCGATCGCGACCGCCTTGTCGCCGGTGCCCGTGATCCCGACGGTCACCTCGCGGCCCGGCAAAAAGGTCTCGACGAGCGCCGGCTGGCGGCACGCCTCGATCACCTTCGCGCACTCCGCCGCGAACGCCCCGGGGTCCCGCACCTTGGACTCCGCGTGGATCCCCTTCGCCGTGCCCTCGGCCACGGGCTTCACGAAGAGCGGGAACGGGAGATCGACCTTCGCCGCGTCCTCCGCCCGCTCGACGACCGCGAAATCCGGCGTCGGGATCCCGACGTCCCTGAGCACGCGCTTCGCGACCGCCTTGTGGAGCGTCACCGCGGCGCAGAGCGGATCGCAGAACGTGTACGGGATCTCGAACGCGTCGAGGAGCGCGGGGACCTGCGCCTCGCGGCCGAAGCCCCTCATCCCCTCCGCGATGTTGAAGACGAGGTCCCATCGCGCGCCCGCGGCGAGCCGCTCCGCGAGGCGGCGCACGTGGCCGATCCGCTCGGTCCTGTGCCCGAGCGCAAGGAGCTCGCGCTCGATCGCGTCGATCGTGTCCGGCCTGTCGAACTCCGCCGTCTCCTCCTCGCCGTATCCCATCGCGAGGTAGTCGGCGCGGAGGTCATACGTGAGTCCGACGAGCATCGCGCACCCTCAGTTCGCGGTAGAGCGCCTCGTGCCAGCGCTCCGCGTCCTCGCGCTTCATCCCGAGCGTGTCCAGAAGCGTGCTCCCCGGCGGCACGACGTAGGACGGGCAGCTCCCCCCGACCCCCTGCACACCCTTCTCCGTGTACTCGAAGGGGTAGATGCGGCAGATGAGCGGCCGCACCTCGACCGGCAGCGAGCAGCCCTCCGCGCCGAGGAACATGCAGTCGCCGGAGGGCTTCTTCCTGAGGATCGGCCGCGTGCCGTCCCGGTGGAACGCGCCCTCGAGCCACGCAGGGTCGTCCCCCTGGTCGAGGTACGACGGGTCCGCCGGCGCGCGGTCCTCCCAGAAGTCCGTTCGCCCCGTGTGCTCCGCGATCCGCTGCTTGTCCCCCTCGGTCACGAAGACCTCGGCGGTCTGGCAGCAGGTGCGTTCCACGAGCGCGTGCTTCGCGCAGCCCCACGGCCCGGGACTGCACGCGTGCGTGCCGCTCATGCCGTCACCTGCGCCGGCGCCGGCGCCGGGTCCGGGTAGCGGAAGATCTTCCCCGCGTAGTTGCGGAGGAGCACGAAGTCGCCCTCGCGCCCCGCGACCATGTCGGGGTAGAGCGGGATCTTCCCGCCGCCGCCCGGCGCGTCGACGACGAACGTGGGGACCGCGTAGCCCGTCGTGTGTCCCCGGAGCCCCTGGATGATCTCGAGCCCCTTCTCCACCGGCGTGCGCAGGTGCGCGGAGCCGATGATCGGGTCGCACTGGTAGAGGTAGTACGGGCGGACGCGGGCCTTCAAGAGCCCGTGGACGAGACGCTTCATCGTGAGGACGTCGTCGTTCACGCCCTTGCAGAGGACCGTCTGGCTGCCGAGCGGGATGCCCGCGTCGGCGAGCTTCCCGCACGCCTCGTGCACCTCGGGCGTCACCTCGTTCCCGTGCATGAAGTGGATGCTGATCCAGACCCGGTGCTTCCGGATCATCGAGAGGAACCCGGGCGTGATGCGCTGCGGCAGCGACACCGGCACCTTCGACCCGATCCGCACGAACTCGACGTGCGGGATCGCGCGCAGCCGCGTGAGGATCCAGTCGAGCCGCTCGTCGCCCATCGTGAGCGGGTCGCCGCCCGAGATGAGCACGTCGCGGATCTCGCTGTGCTCGCGCACGTAGGCGAGCGCCTTCTCGTACTGCGCCTGGTTGAAGTGGTACTCGCCCGTGTGGGAGACGAGCCGCGCGCGCGTGCAGTAGCGGCAGTAGACCGCGCAGAAGCTCGTCACGAGGAAGAGCACGCGGTCGGGGTAGCGGTGCACGATGCCGGGCACCGGGCTCGCCGCGTCCTCGCCGAGCGGATCCTCGGCCTCGCCTGCCGACTGGAAGAACTCCTCGGCGACGGGGACCATGGTCCGGCGCAGCGGGTCCATGGGATCGTCGGGATCCATGAGCGACGCGTAGTACGGCGTGATGCCGACGGCGAGCCGCCCGCCGATCCGGTCGATCGTGCGCTGCTCGTCGTCGGAAAGGTGGAAGACGCGCTCGAGGTGCTCCTTGTCGCGAAGGCGGTTCTGGAGCTGCCAGTGCCAGTCGTTCCATTGGTCCGGCGTCACGTCCCCGAAGTGGAGTCGCCGGAACTGCTCGGATCTCTCGCTGATCGTGAAGGTTGGTTGCTGTGGGGGCGCTTGCGTGATCGGGCCGCTATCTGGCCCGTGTTCGATCGTGTCCATAGCCTCCTGGCCTCGCGGCTCCGGTGTGGGCCGCGCTCTGATAGTCGGAATTGATTACCCGGCCCTGTAATGGTGTCAAGAAGGGTCTCCCGACGGGGGTAACGGTTAATGTGCGCGGCGCGCGCAACCGGCTGTTGCGCAACGGTTTGCGTTCCGCGGGCCGCGGAACAGGTTCCGCAACCCGCGGGGAGGGACCGCGTGCGGGTGACGGACGGCCCGCGGTGCCCCTACCGTGCCGGCCACGGGACGAGGAAGCGCGCCTTCCCGCCCTCCACGTCCGCGGCGAAGGAGACGTTGAACCCGCCCGCCGCCCTTGGGTCGCGCGCGCGGAGGTTCCAGCGCCGGTTGTCGCCCGCCTCCGGGTCCGGGGCCGGTTCGCCCTCCTTCGGCCGGCGCAGATAGGCGTCCTTCCCGCCGAGGTCGAGGAAGACTCCGACCTGCGTCAACTCGAACGACGCCGTCGAGGTCTTCGGCGGATCCGTGTACTCCTTCCGCTCGTCGACGTCCCCGAACCCCTTCGTCCCCGCGTCGAGCACGTACGTGTCGTCGCCGCCCTCGTCGAGGAAGAACGCGTTGCTGCGCACCTCCGCGAGCCCCGTCGAGATGATCTTCGCCTCGTAGCGGTCGCTGCCCGCCCCGCGGTCGATCAGGAGCGCGTTCACGACGTCCCAGCCGAAGCCGAGCCCGGCGCCCGCGTTCTCGAGCAGAGTGTGCCGGTCGTTCCCCGCCTCGTCGACGAGCGCGCCTATCGCGAAGTGCGCGCCGGACCCCTGCGTGAAGTAGACGCTCTCGTAGACGTCGTCGCCGCGGCCGTCCCAGAGGATCCCCGTCCCGTACCAGTAGCCGATGCCCTGGCTGAAGTTCCCGGCCTCGTACGTGTCCTTGCCCTCCGCGTCGAGGAGCGCGCCTAGCCCGCCGGCCCAGCTGTGGCCGTCGCTTCCGTCGCCGCGCCGCCCGAAGCCCGCGCCCTGCGCGTTGTTCGCGGCGACCTTGTCCGCCGAGTGGTAGTCCGCGCGCCCCGCCTTCGCCGCGTCGCGCTCGGCGAAGTAGGTGTCGTCGCCCGAGCGGTCGGCGAGCACCCCCACTCCCCCGGGTCCCCCGAACCCCTGCCCATCCCCCTCGAGAAGACGGTACGCATCGTTCCCGCCCGCGTCGAGCAGGAGCCCGATGCCGAACACCCCCGCGCCCATCCCGCCCGCCGCCATCTCGTACGAGTCGTCGCCGCCCTCGTCGACGAGCGCGCCGAGCCCGAACATGCCGAAGCCGAGGCCGTACCGGTCGGTGGCGTAGGACGAACCCGCGTCGCCGGCGGCGTAGACGACGCCGCAGCCGAGGATGCCGCTCGCGAGCGGCGCCTTGCCGCCGCCCGCGCCCGCGAGCAGGAGCGCGACGGAGAGAGAGCGCCGCGGGGCCGTCGCGCCGAGCGGACCGCGCGCGCGCCCCGCGAGATCGACGACGAGGAACGGGCCCTCCTCGGCGAACTCCTCCGCGCCGTTGTCGAACCGCACGGCGCCCCACGGCGTGTCGAGCCGGAAGACGAACGCGGGATGCCCGCCCTCCGGGACCTCGCGCCGCGCGTCCTGCACGGCCTGGAGCGCCTTCAGGCACCCGTAGTAGAGGGACGGCCCGTCGATCCCTTTCGCGATGTCGTCGAAGACCGGGTCGTAGCCCATGCCGTCGGGCGTCTCCTCGAGGAGCCTCGGCAGCGCGGCGAACAGGCGCTCGCGCATCTCGAAGGGCACGTCCCGGAGCCCGAGGTCGATCCACTCGCGCGCCTCGATGAGGTTCAGGAGGAGCCTCGCGAGGGGAAGTTGGAGGGGTCCGGGGACCTTGTCGACCTCCGTGCGGAGCTTCGCGCGCGGCGACGGCTCCTCCTTCGCGAACTGCGCGCCGAAGCTCATCGGCCTGCGGAGCGGCTTCCCGGAGCGCTCGAGGAGCGTCTCGCACGCGTGGAGCAGGGGCTCGCGGTCCCACGGCTGCGGGTCGAGGTTCGCAGAGTACCCGCGGAACGCGCCGAGCAGCCGGTCGGTGCCGAGGACGACGCCGAGCCGGAAGAGCGACTCCTTCCGGTCCTTCGCGTCCGGCGCCTCGCGGAGCTTCGCCGGCTGGAGGAGCTCGTCGACCGCGTTGCCGAGCGTGCGCGCGAAGCCGTACGTATCGAGCGGCCGCGCGTGCAGGTCCTCGAAGAACGGGAGCACGTGGGGAATCGTGCGCGGGTGCGGGTAGCGCCCCCAATGCGCGAGCGGGCGGTAGCCGAGATCCTTCTCCGCGATCCCCATCGCCGCGAGCGCCTCCGCGATCGCGTCGGGAAAGGGCTCCGATCTCGCGGGCACGGCCGCGCACGCGGCGAGGAGGAGAAGGGCGAGGGGGCGTGTGGCCATGGGCCACGACAATACCGAAGACCGGCGGCGCCGGCGCGATCCGTCGCCGCCGAGGCCGCGCGACGCGCGGCGATCAACGGCGGGCCTTTCCGTCGGCGACGGAGAACCGCGTCGGGGGGGCGCGGGGGCCGCGGGCGCGGCTCCGGCCAGCGGTACCTACCTGCCGCCCTTCCCCTTGGGGCCCTTGCCGTGGCCCTTGTCGTCGTCCTTGTCCTTGCCCTTGCCGCGACCGTCGTCGTCCTCTTCCCCGCCCTTGCCGTGACCGTCGTCGTCCTCTTCTCCGCCCTTGCCGTGACCGTCGTCGTCTTCCCCCTCGGCCTTGCCGCGGCCAGGGATCTTGACGTTGAGCAGGCGGGCGCGACGCTCGTCGTAGGTCCGCTCGATCCTCTCGACCTTCTGGTTGTGCTTGTTCTCGAGGCGGAGGATCGTCCGCTCGAGATCGTGCCCTTCGGCCTTGCCCTTCGACTCCTCCTTCGCCTTCTCCACCTCGCGGTCGTACTCCTCCTGCGCCTTGCGCAGGTGCGACTCGCGCTGCTCCTCGCATTTCTCAAGCTCGCGCGCGACCTTGTCCTCCTTGGCCTTGGGATGTCCGCGCCCCTTCCCCAGGATGGCCGCCCGCTTCCCGGCGTGACTCCGCTCGATCTTCACGACCTTCGCGCACCGCTTGTTCTCGAGATCCTCGAGCTTCTCGGCGAGCTTCTCCGGCTTGCCTTCCGCCTCGGCCTCTTCCCGCGCCTTTTGGACCTCCTTCCGGTGCTCCTCCTCGACCGCCTGGCACTCGCGCAGACGCTCCTCCTCCGCCTTGCGCATCTCACCGACGGTCTCCGAGACTTCCGCCTCCTCGTCCGCCCTCGCAGGGCTCGCCCAGAGCATGGCCGCGAGCGCGACGGTCCCTGCCGCCATCACGTGACTCAAGCTCGACATGTCGTCCTCCCGTCGAGTCTGGAAGCCGCTGCCGACCGATGCGGCGCGAGTCCGGACTCGAGCCTTGCGCATCGTACTCCGCCGAGCACGAAGCGCGGCCCGCACCGGGAGGTCGTGCTCGCACGAAGTGCCCGGCCCGCGCGGCGCCCGCGAAACTTCGCGCGGTATTGCACGCACCACGTGACGGCACCCCTGTTCCGGGACGTGCGAGGATCCCGGTCACGGCAGGACGCAAGGACCCCGCGCGTGCCGTGCGGCCGGCCGGGCGTCAGCTCGCCGCGGTCCGCGAACCGATCTCGCGGTCGATCAGCAGCAGGGCCGACTGGTTTTCGCCGGCCATGCGGAGCCGCTCGACCAGCAGCGTGCTGTTCTTCTCCTCCTCGACCTGCTCCGTGAGGAACCACTCGAGGAAGATCTGGGTGGCGTAGTCGTGCTCCGACGCGGCGAGGGCGTAGAGATTGTTGATCTCCCCGGTCACCATCTCCTCGTGCTCACGGACCTTCGTGACCAGCTCGAGGGGGGACTTGAAGTCGGAGGGGGGCTTGTCCACCGCCTGGAGGACCACCCGCCCGGAGCGGTCCTCGATGAAGCCGTAGAGCTTCATGGCGTGCCCGGCCTCCTCCTTCGCCTGGAGCATCATCCAATGGGCGAAGCCGGGGAGGTTCCGGGAGGCGCAGTAGGCGGACATGGAGAGGTAGAGGTAGGCCGAGTAGAACTCCCGGCCGATCTGGTCGTTCAGGGCGGTCTGGATCGTCTTGGAGAGTGCCATGGGTCTGTCCTCGGGGTCCTGGGTCCCGGGGGAGGATAGCAGGAAACCCGCGATCCCGGCCCGAAAAGGCGCTTGTTCCGGGGGTGGGACCGCCTAACCTGTACGCGTTGTCCGGGACTGGCCCGGCACGCTCACCACTCCTGTCGAGGTCACGAATGGCTGCGAAGAAGAAAGCGAAGCGGAAACCGAACCCGGCGTTCATGAAGGCCATGCAGCCTGACGCCGCTCTGGCGGCGGTCATCGGCGACAAGCCGATGCCGCGCACCGAGGTGACGAAGAAGCTCTGGGCCTACATCAAGAAGAACGGCCTGCAGGACAAGAAGAACCGTCGCAACATCAACGCGGATGCGAAGCTGAAGCCCGTGTTCGGCGGCAAGGCGACGGTCACCATGTTCGAGATGACCAAGCTGGTCAACAAGCACATGAAGTAGCCCGGCGCGGGCGGACCGCGCCTTCGACCGGCCGGGAGTTCGCCGCGAACTCCCCCGTCCGCATCCCCTCTTCGGACGCGTGCGTCGGGCGGGCCGGCGGGCGCGCACGCGCGGCCTCGTCAGAGGATCCACGCCCGCGTCCCGCCGAGTGATCCGGGAGCCCGGGTCCGCGCGCCCCGGCGCGCGGACCCGGACCGCACCGCGGCGGCATGAAGCAGGCGCGGCCGTCGCGGCGCCGAATCGGCCTCGTGTCCGCGCACGCCTCCCGCGATCCGGTCGTCCGTGTCCCGGAACGGGAACAGGGCGCGCGCGCAGCGCCCGAAGTCGGCTCCGTGACGGAGAAACCCGGCGAGGCGGCGCGCCGAAGCCGGGCGGCTTCGCAGTCGGCCGGAGCCAGCAGCGTTTGTTCCCAAGCTCAGCTCTTGCGCGTCACGGCGACGAGGAGGGCGATGCCGCCGACCGCCAGCGCCGCGGCTCCCACGACCACCGCGACGTCCGCGGCACCGTCCACCTGCGCGCTCTTGTGGACGCCCGCCACGACCCACGTCGCGAAGTGCTCGCAGTTGTTCCTGAAGAGACGGTAGCCGCCGCCGTTCTCGATCGCTTCCCGCAGCCGCGCGAGAGCGGTCGGGATCTCGTGGTCGGGGCACTGGCCGACGACCTCGACGTCCTTTCCATGCGCCCATTCCTGGAGATCCCGGCGGCCGAATCCCTTCCTGTCGAGGTCGATCACCTCGACGACACCCGGATCAAGGACGCCGACGCTCAGGACACCGTAATGGAGGGCCGGCCCGCGCAGCTTCCTGCGGCGCACGCGGTAGATGCCGCGCGCGAGGTGTCCGACTCTCTCCATCTCTCGATCGCCGATTCCAACGCGCACCTGCCGTCGGCGAGGGCCATGCCGCCCGCGCCCGCGGCGGCGCATGTCACGCGACCCGGGCGCGCGGTTCCGCGCGCCGGAGCGCCGCGCCGGGATCGGACGCGCCGAAGAAGGCCGTCGCTGCCGCGTCCGCGTCGATGCAGCGGTCCGCGACGATCGTGAGGCTCTTCCCGTCCGTCCGCCACGGCTCGCCCGAAACCGGGTCGAGGATGTGGTGGTAGCGACGGCCGCCGAAGCGGAATCCCTGGAGGTAGTCGCCCGACGTCGCCACGGCAGCGTCCTCGACCGCGATCACGCGCCCGATGCGCGAGGGGTCGCTCGCAAGCTGGATGCCGACCTGCCACGGGTCATGGTCCTCCGACGCGCCCATCGCGTAGAGATCGCCGCCCGCGTTCACGAACGCGCGGTCGATCCCTTGCGCCCGGAGCGCGGCGACCGCGCGGTCCACGGCATGGCCCTTCGCGATGCCGCCGAGGTCCACCGCGACGTCCCTGTCCGCGAAGCACGCGACGGGCGAGCCCCGCCACGTGTCCAGCTCGAGCGCCCGGTAGAGGCGGCGGCCCGCGAGGCGCCCCACGGCCTCCGCAGCCGGCGGCGCCTGGCGCCGGTTCACGTCCCAGAGCCCGGTCGCGAGGCCGAGGCACGGGTCGAACCGCCCGTCCGTCGCCCGCGCCCAGCGGAGCGCCTCCTCGAGGACGCGCGCGGTCTCCGGCGACACCGGGACCGGCCCCCCCGCCCCGAGGGCATTCAGCCGGCCGACGTCGCTTGCGGCCGAGAACCGGCTCATCGCGGCGTCCACCGCGCGGAGCTCCGCGAACGCGGCGTCCATCGCCTGCTGCGCCAGCGTCGCGTCGTCGTGGACGACCGCGACCTCGGCGATCGTCCCCATCACCGGGATCGTGCGCCGGAAGAGCCGCCGCCTGCCCCCGAGGGCGAAGGGCGTCATCGCGACCGCGAAGGCGCCCGCCCCGAGCGCGAGGAAGGTCCTACGATCGATCCGGGACATGGTCCGTCTCCTTCCACCAGCCGCAGCCGCGGCAATCGCCGCATTCGCCGCGATCGCAGGAACGGCGCCCCGCGACGAACGCGGAGAGCGCGAAGAGCGCCGAGACGCCGAGGATCGCGAGGATCGCCGTCACGACGCGCTCCCGAGGCCCGCGAAGCCCATGAACGCGAGCGAGAGGCTCCCCGCGATGAAGAGCACGAGCGCCTGCGTCCGGAGGAGCTTCGGCACGTCCGCGCGCTCGACGTCCTCGCGGATCGAGGCCATCAGCGTGAGCGCGAGCGTGAGCCCGAGGCCCGCGCCGAGCGCGAAGAAGAGGCCCTCCAGGAGCCCGTACCCGCGGTTCGTCTGGAAGATCGCGAGCCCGAGGATCGCGCAGTTCGTCGTGATCAGCGGCAGGTAGATGCCGAGGGCGCGGAAGAGCGCGGGCGAGAGTTTCTTCACCGCCATCTCGACCACCTGCACGAGCGACGCGATCACCACGATGAACGAGATCAGCCGCAGGTAGGGCGCGTGGACGAGCACGAACCGGTTGAGGAACCAGGCGCTGAACGACGTGACGACGAGCACGAAGATGTTCGCGAGCCCCATCCGGAGCGCGGTCGCGATCCGCCCCGACACGCCGAGGAAGGGGCAGAGGCCGAGGAAGAGCGTGAGCGTGAAGTTGTTCACGACCATCGCGGAGAGGAGGATCCAGAAGAGGTGCCCCATCACGCGGCCTCCTTCGGCGCGCCGGCAGGCGCCGCCGCGCGCTCCTGCCGCGCATGCCACCAGCTCTTCGCGAGCAGCAGCAGGCCGAGCGTCAGGAACCCGCCCGGCGGCAGGATCATGAACACCCACGGCTCGTACGACTTGCCGAAGAGCGGGACGCCGAGGAACGACCCGCTCCCGAGCACCTCCCGCACGGCGCCCATCAGCAGCAGCGTGATCATGAAGCCGAAACCGCTCCCGACGGCGTCCATCAGGGACCGGGAGACCGTGTTCCGCGACGCGAAGGCCTCCTGCCGGCCGAGGATGATGCAGTTGACGACGATCAGCGCGATGAACGCGCCGAGCGCCTTGTGCACGCCCGGCACGAGCGCCTCGAGCGCCATGTCCGCGATCGACACGAAGGTCGCGATGATCAGGATGAAGGTCGAGATGCGCACCGCGTTCGGCACGAGCTTCCGCACGAGCGAGACGAGCACGGAGGAGCCGCAGAGGACGAAGAAGGTCGCGACCCCCATCGCGAGGCTGTTCGCGACCGAGTTCGTCACCGCGAGCGTCGGGCAGAGGCCGAGGAGCTGCACGAGCACCGGGTTCTCGCGCCAGATACCGCGGACCACGTCGTCCGTCTTCATCCCCGGGCCTCCTCGCGCTCGAGTACGGGGCCGAGCCGCTCGAGCGCGCGGTTGATGATCCCGATCACCGTGCGCGACGAGATCGTCGCACCCGTGATCATGTCGATCCCCTCCCCCGCGCCCCCACCCTTCACCCCGGCAAGAGGCGTCATCGCCCCCTCGAACTCGCGCACGAAGGGCTCCTGCTCGATCTTGTCGCCGAGGCCGGGCGTCTCCTTGCTCTCGAGCACCTTCATCCCGAGCAGCCTTCGCGTGACGGGGTCGTAGCCGAAGATCACCTTCACCGTGTCGGCGAAGCCGGGCGCCGCGGCGACGATCGCGTAGCCGACGCGCTTGCCCGCCGCGTCGTAGCCCGCATAGACGCGCTCGCCGGCGACATCGAGCGGCTCGAACCGCGCCGGCTCCCTGAGCACCTCGAGGACCGCCCGCTTGAGCATCTCCTCCTTGTGCGCCGCGATGGTCGGCTGCGTCGCCTGGAACGCGACGACGAGGAGGAAGCCCGCGAGCGCGCCCGCGCCCGCGAGGGTGGAGACGAGCCGTCCCGGGGAGGATGCGGGGGGGGCCGGGGGGCCGTTCATGCGGCCTCCCTCGTGCCGAAGACGCGCGGCTGCGTGATCCGGTTGATCGAAGGAACGACGGCGTTCATGAGGAGGATCGCGTACATCACGCCCTCCGCGAGGCCGCCCCAGACGCGGATCGCGACGACGAGGAGCCCGATCCCCGCGCCGAAGACGTAGCAGCCCCCGTGCGTCACCGGGGACGTCACCATGTCGGTCGCCATGAACACCGCGCCGAGCACGACGCCGCCGGAGAAGATCATGAAGAGCGGGCCGGGATAGCGCGACGCGTCGAGGAGGTGGAGGACGCCGCTGAAGATCGCGACCGAGAGGAAGATCGACGCCGGGATCCGCCAGTTGAGGTAGTTCCGGAGCGCCAGGTAGCCCCCGCACAGGAGGATCACGAGCGCCGCGGTCTCGCCGAGGCTCCCGCCGGTCGTTCCGAGCATGAGATCCCAGAGCGGCGTCCCCTTGTGCTCGAACTTCATGAGGCCGAGCGGCGTCGCCGCCGTGACCGTGTCGAGCGGCTGCGGACTCGCGAACGGGATCGCGAACGTGTCCCCCCGGAGCCCCCACCACGGTCCTCCCGCCACGGGCCATGTCGTGATCGCGACGGGGAAGGCGGCCTGCAGGAACGCACGGCCGAGGAGCGCCGGGTTGAACACGTTCTGGCCGAGACCGCCGAAGACGAGCTTGCCGAAGATGATCCCGAACGCCCCGCCGAGGAAGGCCATCCAGAGCGGGATGCCGGGCGGGAGCGTCAGCGCGAGGAGGATCCCCGTGATCGCCGCGGATCCGTCGCGCGTCGCGGAGCGCCGCCCCCAGATGCGCTCGGGGAGGAGCGCCCCCGCGACGGAGGCGAGGACGACCAGCAGCGCCGTCGGGCCGAAGAACCACGCCGCGGCCGCGACGACGGGCACGAGGCTCAGGACGACGTTCCACATGATCCTCGGCGTCGAGTCGCCGGAGTGGAGGTGCGGGGAGGCGGTGACGACGTAGCTCATGCCGGCGCCTTCGCGGGTTCGGTCGTCTTCGCTTTCCGGATCGCCGTCTTCGCCGCCGCGAAGATCTGCGACAGCGGGATGTGCGACGGGCACACGTAGGAGCAGCAGCCGCAGAGCATGCAGTCGCGGAGGTGGAGAGGCTCCATCTCCCCGTAGCGCGCCTTGAGCGCGAGGCTGCCGAGGAGCTGCGGGTTGAGGAAGACCGGGCAGGCGTCGAGGCAGTGCCCGCAGCGGATGCACGGGTAGGTCCGGTTCCGCTGCGCCTCCGCCTCGGTGAGGACGAGGATGCCCGTCGTCCCCTTCGAGACGGGCGTTTCGAGGTCGCGCTGCGAGACGCCCATCATCGGGCCGCCCGAGACGATCTCGCTCGCGTCGTCGGAGAGCCCGCCGCACGCGTCGAGGAGGTCCCGGAGCTTGGTCCCGACCGGCACGATCAGGTTCGCGGGCTTCCGGACGCCGTTGCCGGAGACGGTGACGATGCGCTCGACGAGCGGGAGC
The DNA here is from genome assembly GCA_011525755.1 of Planctomycetaceae bacterium. GTDB lineage: Bacteria > Planctomycetota > PLA2 > PLA2 > PLA2 > PLA2. The sequence goes on along the minus strand of WYBS01000020.1, from coordinate 22,277 downwards.
CCCGTCTCGAAGACCTCCGCGATCGTCGCGACGGACGCGACGTTCTGGACGACCACGCCGACGTCGAGCGGGAGCTTGCCCGACGGCACCTCGCGGCCCGTGAGCGCCTGGATGAGCATCTTCTCGGCGCCCTGCGGGTACTTGACCGTGAGCGGCAGCACCTCCACGTCGATGTCGCCCGGAAGCGCGCGACGGATCGCCTCGATCGCGTCCGGCTTGTTCCGCTCGATGCCGAAGAGCGCCTTCGGGACGCCGAGGCACTTCATCATGAGCCGCACGCCGAGCAGGACGCGGTCGGGGAAGTCGGCCATCGTGCGGTGGTCGGTCGTGAGGTAGGGCTCGCACTCGCAGCCGTTGACGACCAGCGCCTCGATCCGCTTGTCCTTCGGCGGCGAGAGCTTCACGTGCGTCGGGAACGCCGCGCCCCCGAGCCCCACCACGCCCGCCTCCTGCACCGCGGCGACGATCTCCCTCGGCGAGAGCCCGCGCCACTCCGGCACGAGCCGGGGCCGCGCCGCCTGCGCCGACCAGGGCTCGACCGCGATCCGGATCGCCTGGTCGTAGCTGCCGTCGGGGTGCGGCCAGAGCCCGACCGCCGCGACCGTGCCCGTCGCCGACGCGTGGATCGGCACCGAGACGTACCCGTCCGCGGCGGCGATCTTGTCGCCGCGCTCGACGCGGTCGCCCGCCTTCACGAGCGGGATCGCCGGCTTGCCCGCGTGCTGGCGCAGCGGGAGGACGACCTCCGGCGGGTAGGGCATCCGCCGCGTCTCGAGCGCGGCGGTCCGCTCCTTCCTCTCGGGCGGGTGGACCCCGTGGCGGAACCTCAGCAGCGCGCGCATGGCGTCACGCGAACTTCTTCCCCCGCTCGACCCACTTCGCGAGGTCCTTCTCGTTCGGGTCGAGCGGCGTGCCGGGGTGGATGATCCGGACCGGGCACTTCTCCGCCGCGCGTACGATATCTTTGTACGGTCCCCCGCGCGGGTCCTTCACGTAGGCCTGCTTCTTCTCGTTGTAGGCGAAGATCTTCCGGTTGATGTTCGTGCACTCGTTGCAGGAGGTGCAGCGCGCCGACTCGATGTAGGCCTCGATCGCGAGGTCCTCCTCCTTCTCCTCCGCCTTCGGCTTCTCGATCGGGGGGGGTTCCGGGGCCTCCCCCTTTTCCGCCTTCGGCGGTGCAGGCGCGACCGCGACGGGCACCGTCATCCCCGCCGCCGCCGCGAGGATCTCCTCGACGCGCTTGTCCTTCCCCGCCCGGAGGAGGCCCTCGGCCAGCCTCCGCGCGACGTCCGCCTTCAGGTGCGCGACCTTCGCCTGGTGCTCCGCCTCGAGCTGCTCCACCCGCTTCGCGAGCTCCGCCTCCGCGTCGCGCTTCGCCGACTCGTGGACCGCGGGCGCGAGCTCCTTGCCCGCCATCTGGCGCAGGAGCGACCAGAACGCGAGCCGCTCCTCCGCGAGGCGCGCGACGTCCGGGCTCGCCTCGATGCGCTCGAGGCGGCCCTTCTCGCCGAGCACCGTCAGGAAGGGGGTCTTCCCTTCGCGCTCCTCCGGCCGGAGCCCCAGGTACTCGTCGAAGCGCACCGCATCCGCGGCGCGGTCCGGCGCGAGCGGGCGGAAGTGCTTCTTGAAGCGCCCCTCGCTCGCCGCCCAGTCGCCGATCGTCACCGGAAGCGTGAGCGTCCGCTTCGCCCCCGCCTCGTCCACGTACGCGAGATCGTAGGTCGGCCAGGTGTCGTCGGGCGCAGGGTTCCCGTCGAGGCTCAGGCACTCGGCGAGCGTCGTCCCGGCATCGGGGTCGTACCGGAGGAGCGGGAAGGCGCGGCTCTCGAGCGTGAGGCGCGCGGCGCGCGTGGCGCCCTGGTCGGCGAGGCCATGCTCCGGCGGGCAGGGGCAGTGGAGGAGGAAGAGCGAGGGTCGCCGCACCTGGAGGCCGCGCAGCACGCCTGCGAGGAGGTGCGACGCGTTGGCCTGCGAGGACTGGAGGACGTAGCTGTTCCGGTGGGCGATCGCGAGGAGCGCCAGCTCCTTCCGCGTCTCCTCCTTGCCGTGGTGCTCCTTCCCGAACGGGGCCAGCGCGGAGTCCTGCCCCGTGTAGGTGCCGGTGCTCGCCTGGCCGCCCGTGTTGGAGTACGCCTGCGTGTCGAGGACGACCACGCGGATCGGCTTGCCGGAGGCGAGCATCCGCGAGAGGTTCTGGAGCCCGATGTCCATCATCGCGCCGTCGCCGCCGACCGCGAAGATCGGGGGGCAGAGCGCGAACTCCTCGGCCGTGAACTGCTGCCAGTCGAACCTCGCGAAGAGGGGCTCGTGGACCTTCGCGTCGTACCGGTCCTCGAGCTCGAGCTCCGCGCGGCGCACGGCGATGAAGCCGTCCGCCATCTTGCGCATGTGCCCCTCGAAGAGGCCGATCGCGAGCGAGGGCGCGTCCTGGAAGAGGTGGCTCACCCACGGGAACGGATAGGGGTTGTAGGGGTAGGTGCTGCCCCAGACCGAGGAGCAGCCGGTCGCGTTGGCGAAGGCGGTCACCGCGCGCCCCTTGCCCCCGGGCCCCTCGACGTAGCGCCAACGGAGGTCCTTCAGGTCCCGGAGCGTGCGATGGATCCGCTCGACGACCTGCTTCTTCGCCGGATCGAGCCGGATGTCCACGGCTTGCGCGCTTGCGGGCGTCAGGTGGCCGAGGTCCGCGTCCGACGCGAGGATCTGCCGCGCCTTCGCGTCGAGGCGCGCGATCAGGTCGTCGAGCTTCCTCACGTGCTCGCGGACGCGCGGCAGCACGAGCGCGTGGACGGCCGAGAGGACGAGGTGGATCCCCGTCTTCTCCCCGCATCCCATGCAGGCGCCGTCGCCGCCCACCATCGACAGGTAGTTCTCCTTCTTGAGGAGGAGCGACGGCAGCACGCCGATCCCCTCTTCGAGGCTCGCGATGTTGACGTAGCGGTCGTTCGTGTCGGGGAGGTTCCTCCAGAGCTTCCAGTTGCGGCGAAGGCCGTCCACGATCCCGTCCGTCTGCTTCACGGTGACGAGCGCGCCGTCCGGGCAGACCGCGACGCAGATGTTGCAGCCCTTGCACGCCTCCGGGTTGACCGTGACCGAGAGGAGCCCGCCCGTCCCCTTCTCCTTCCCTTCCGGGAGATCGAAGAAGGGCGCCGTCTTCGCGAGCGGGAACTCGGCGACGGCCGCGGCGACGACGGCGAACTCCTTGTCGAGCTCCGTGCGGCCCTGCGGCTCCGGCGCGAGCTTTCCGGCCACCGTCTCGTAGGCGCTCTTGAGCGTGGCGGGGAAGCCGGCGAAGGGCCCGCTCCTGAGCAGCCGCTGCGCCTCGCGCGCGACGTGCTTCGATGCCTGCCGCGCCCGCTCGAGGCTCCTCCCGTTCGCGGCGGTGCGGACCGCCGCGTCGAGGATCTCCTCGACGGAGTTCACGACGCCGGGGATCGCGCTGTCCGGGCACTGCGTCCAGCACTGCCCGCAGCCCGTGCACTTCGACGCGATGAAGTCGGGCACCTCGCGGCGCACGAGCGTCATGTCGCGGATCGTGCTGGTCGCGGCGGGGATCGCGGAGAGCGCCGCGAAGGGGTCGGCGATCCCGTCGCCGCCTGTCTTGTAGACGTGGCAGACCTGCTCCCAGAAGCGGCCCGGGTTGCCGATGCCGGAGCCGGCGCCCGGCACGTCGAGGGACGGCGGCATGACCGGGTTCGCCGCGGCCTCGGTCGCCGCGTCGCGGACGGGACCCGGCTCGAGCGGCCTCACCTCGTCGTAGCCGCGGCGGATCACGCGCAGGTTGTCCTCGACCACGCGGCCGCCCAGGTGGCCCCAGCTCTTCTCGACCTGCGCCTTGATCCCCTCGAAGAGCTTCGCCTCCTCGAGGCCGTGCCTCGCCGCGAGCGGCGCGGCGCGGAAGAAGGCGCCGAGGAACGACGTGCCCTGCATGCGGTAGCGGAGCTCCGGGTCCGTCGCCTCCTCGTTCGCGATCCGGAACGCGTCGATCGTGTAGACCCGGAGCTTCTTCGCGACGATCTCGCGCTGCATGAAGCCCGGCAGCGCCGCCCAGAAGTCCGCGGGCGCGCGCTCGCTCTGGATCACGAGCACGCCCCCCTCGCGCAGCCCCGCGAGCGGGTTCGAATGCAGGAATACGTTGGGGTCCGGGGAGAGGACGACATCGACGTGCCTCAGCTCGCAGTTGAGCCGGATGGGCTCCTTGGCGACGGTCGCGAAGAACGTCGTCGGCTGCCCCTTCTTCTCTGATCCGTACCGCGGGTTCGCCTTCACGTGGAGAGAGAGAAGGTCCGCGGCCGTCACGGCGAGGTTCTTCCCCATCGTGATGGCCCCCCAGCCCCCCACCGAATGGATCCGGAAGGAGAACGCGCCCTCCGGCAGGAGATCGAGGTCCCCCGCCGACGGCAGCGACAGCCCGGGGAGCTTCGGGTAGCCCTCGAGCAGCTTCTCCTGCCAGATCTGGAGCTTCGGGATCTTCGTGCCCTTCCGCACGAACTCGACGCCGAGGTAGAACTGCCGCCGGCGCGTGCCGCCGTCGAGCATGTTCTCGACGGCCGCGACGAGATCTCCCGGCTGGAGGTCGCGGCTGCCGAGGCCGAAGCAGCCGGAGTAGAAGTCGGGGATGTCGTCCGCCGAAGAGCCCGGGATCCCCGCGTGCGGCGTCTCCTTCCGCGCGCGGCCGTTCTCGAGCGCCTTGCCCATCGCCGCGCGGATCTCGCGCAGGAGCGGCGGGTCGGCGGCGAGCGGCTGGTCCACGCGCTCGAGGACGGCAACCGCTTTCCGGCCGCGGAGCAGCCCCGCGACGAGGTCCGCCGGGAACGGGCGGAACATCCGCACGTTGAGCACGCCGACCTTGAGCTTCCGCGTCCGGCGCAGGTGGTCGACGACCGCCTCCGCGTTCGAGACGACCGAGCCCTGCCCCGCGATCACGTAGTCGGCGTCCTCGAGCCGGTAGCCGTCGGCGCGCGCGTAGCGGCGGCCGGTGAGCGCCGCGTACTCGCGGAACGCCCGCTCCGTGAGCTCGACGATGTGGTCGAAGTAGAAGGGGCGCTGCGCGGCGACGCCCTGCGCGTACGCGTCCTGGTTCTGGACGACGCCGAGCATCGCGGGGTAGTCGAGGTCGAAGAGCTCCGGGATGCGGCGCCGCGTGTCGCCGAAGACGAGGCGCTGCGCGGGCGTCGGGGACTCGATCCGGTCGGCGGGGTCGCCGAGGTACTCCTTCACGAGATCCCGCTCCGGGAGCATCACGGTCTCGATGACGTGGCTCGTGAGGAAGCCGTCCTGCGCGCAGATCCCGGGGTTCAAGGACAGCTCCGCGATCCGGTGCGCGATGAGGTTCAGGTCGGCGGACTCCTGCACGTCCTTCGCGAAGAGCTGGAAGAAGCCCGTGTCGTCGACGGCGTGGTAGTCGTCGTGGCCGGCGTGGACGTTCAAGGCCTGCTTCGTCATCGCGCGGCATGCCATGTTGAGCACGTAGGTGAGGCGCTTGCCCACGGCCGCGTAGAGCGACTCGTGCATGTAGGCGATGCCCTGCCCGCACGAGAAGTTGGCGGAGCGGAGCCCGACGAGGCTCATGCCCGCCGTCACGGCGGCGGCCGCGTGCTCGCCCTCGGGCTCGAAGAAGATGAGCCGGCGGCCGTTCACGTTCGGCTTCCCGGCCGCGTGGGCGGCCGCGAACCCCTCGCCCATCTGGGTCGCGGGGGTGATCGGGTAGGCGCCGGCCGCCTCGCTCGCGGCGGTCTCCATCGCGACGACCGCGTGGCTCCCGTCGGTGCACGTACGCGTGCCGGGGTACTTCACAAGGGGCTCGTTCCTCGCCTTCCTCATGCCACCACGCTCCCCGCGACCGGTTCGCGGTCGAGGACCTGCCGTCCCTCGACCCACGCGATCGCGCCGGTCGGGCACCGGGCGGTCGCTCCCGGTGCCGCGGTCCCGATCCTTCCGTAGTCCACGACGGCGAGCCCCCCGCGGATCGCGATGAGCTCCGGCGCCGCGTCGAGGACGCACTTCCCGCAGGCCGTGCAGGCGAACTTGCAGAGCGCCTCGGCGGGCTCGCCCTCGAGCGCGCTCTTGCACTGGACGATGAGCTTCCAGTCGATCGGCATCAGCGTGAAGAGGTCCTGCGGGCACGCCTCCACGCAGTCGTTGCACGCGGTGCACTTGTCCGGCTCGACGACCGGCAGGCCGAAGCGGTTCATCCGGATCGCGCCGAAGCTGCACGCCCGCTCGCAGTCCGCGAGGCCGAGGCAGCCCCAGGAGCATCCCTTGCCGCCGCTCGCCACGGCCTTCGCCGCGGCGCACGTCGCAAGCCCCCTGTACCGCGCCTGCTGGATCGCGACGTGCGTGCCGCCCGCGCAGAGGAGCCGCGCGACGCGCTTCCTCGCCTCGCCCGCCTCGACGCCGAGGTAGCCGGCGACCGCGAGGACCTGCTCCTTCCCCATGTTCGTGCAGCCCGCGGGCTGCGCCTTGCCGCCGACGAGCGCCTCCGCGAACGCGCGGCACCCGGGGAATCCGCAGCCGCCGCAGTTCGTCCCCGGCAGCAGGTTCACGGTCCCGTCGATCCGCGGGTCTTCCCACACGTGGAGCCGCTTGTGCGAGAGGGCGATGAGGCCGCCGAAGAAGAGGCCGAGCGTGCCGAGCGTCAGCGCCGAGAGGAGGAGCGCGCCGAGGTCCATCGGGCTACCCCGTGCCCTTGAGGTCGGCCTGGGCGAGGAGCCACGCCGCGAGACGGTCCGCCGGCTCGGCCGCGCCGACCGCTGCCGCTGCGGGCGCCGCGGCGGCGGCGACAGGGGGGGGCTCCGGGGGCCGCGTCGCGAGGGCCTGAAGCTGGCGGATCTCCTCCGCCTCCTGCTTCGCGCTCCGCCCGCCCTTCGGGACGCGCCCCTGCTCGGGAACGGACTCGACGCGCAGGCGATCCCACGGGTTGTTGCCGAGCGACGGGTCGTGGAGGAAGAGCGCCGTGCCCTCCGGGACGATCGCCGCGATGCCGGGGCCGGACCATGCCGCGAGGCGGTCGAGCCCCTTCCCGTCCCGCGTCTGGAGGACGAACGTCCCGGGCGTGATCAGGCGCACGAGCGGGACGAGCGGCGCCTCGCCGTTGACGAGGAGGACGACCTTCACGGCGCCGTCGAGGAACTCCGCGAGCGGCTCCGCGAAGAGCCCGCGCCCCTCCACGTGGACGACGAGCGGCGGCGCGATGAGGCGCTCCGCGCGGCTCCAGCGGTGGAAGGGGAACGAGTCGAGGAGGGAGCCGTGCTCCGCGTCGCGGTACCGGCCGGTCCGGGCGAGCTCGAAGACGCGCGCGGCGCCGAAGGCGCGGCCGACGGTCGCGAGCGCGCGGGCGGCCGCCTCGCGGAGGCCGCCGTGGGGTTCCGCGTGCACCTCCCCGATCCGGCTCCCTTCGATCTCGCGCAGCACCTCGTACGCGTCCTCGATCCGCCCGAGCGAGAACGCGTCGATCGAGGGCGTCCGGTCGAGGAGCGAGCCGAAGCGCTCGAAGTCGATGCGGCCTCCGGCGAACGCGCCGAGGAGCGCCTTCTCGCGCGGCCCTTCGTCCCCGGCGCCGTCCTGCCGCGCGTCGAGGAACCCGCGCATCTGCTCGAGCGTGAGCGCGAGCGCGGAGCGGAAGGCGCCGATCGGGCCGGCGAGGCTGCGGAGGATCGGGTCGAGGTCAAGGTCAGACGGCATAGCGGTCGAACTCCTGGTCGAGGACGCGGATCCGCTCCTCGGCGGCGAACGCCCTCTGGTGGCGGGTCTCGTCGTAGCGCGGCTTCGACTCGTCGCGGTAGAAGAGGCCGAGGCGGACGGCTCCGCCGTCCTCCGCGAGCCTCCGCGCGGCGTGAAGGTCCGAAGGGTCGTGCGGGACGAGCTTTCCGCCGAGCTTCTCCGTGTCCGCGTCGTGGATGCCCTTCGCGTCGACGAGGATCTCGTTCCGCTTCGGGTCCTGCGCCGCGTCGCGGAAGACCGCCGGCGTCCACACCGGGCAGCGCTGGAGGATCCGCACGAAGGCGAACCCCTTGTGGCGGTAGGCGGCCTCGAGCGTCGCGTGCAGGTGCCCCGGCGCCCAGTCGGCCGTCTGCGCGACGAACGACGCGTTGGTCACGCCGAGCGTCGCGGTCAGCGGGTTCAGCGCGGGCAGGTAGCTCCCGCGCGGCTGCGTGTTGCTCGGATGTCCCTGCGGCGTGGTCGGCGAGGTCTGGTTCTTGGTGAGGCCGTAGATGTTGTTGTCGAGCAGCATCGCGACCATGTCGACGTTGTAGCGGATCGCGTGGATCCAGTGCGCCGCGCCGATCGAGCAGCAGTCGCCGTCCCCCATCACGGCGAAGACGTGCAGATCGGGGCGCGTGAGCTTGATCCCGGTCGCGACCGGGAGCGCGCGCCCGTGGATGCCGTGGAAGCCGTACGTCTTCATGTAGTGCGGGAATCGGCTCGAGCACCCGATCCCCGAGACGAACACGACCTGCTCGGGGCGGAGCTGCTCCTCGAACAGCAGCCGCTGCGTCACCGCGAGGATCATGTGGTCGCCGCATCCGGGACACCAGCGCGCGAGCGGGCCCTCGTAGGCGGATTGCTCGTAGGCGTGCTCCTCGTCGATCCCGCAGCCGAGGAGCGAGCAGACATCCGTGCTCATCGGGCGACTCCTTTCGAGAGCTTCTCCCGGATCGCCTCGAGGATCCGGCCGGGGCGCAGCGGCTCGCCCGGCACGCGCGTCCAGCAGTCCACGTCGAGAAGGAGCTGGCCGCGCAGGATGTAGGCGAGCTGCCCGAGTCGGCGGCTCTCCGCGGCGACGAACGGCGCGTCCGCCCGGTCGCTGTAGTTGATCTCCACGGTCATCACCTGCCGGAACCGGCGGCAGAGGTCGGGGAGGCCGGGCTGGAGCGGCGACAGGAAGGAGAGGTGCGCGGACGAGACCTTGAGCCCCTCGTCGCGCGCGCGTTCCGCCGCCTCCTCGATCGCCCCCTTCGTGCTTCCCCAGCCGAGGATCAGCAGGTCGCCCTCGTCGGGGCCGGAGACGGGCGGAGGCAGGAGCGTCTGCTGGAAGACCGCGATCTTCCTGCTCCGCATCTCGCAGCCTCTCTGGTTGACCTCGGGCGCGTACGTGACCTTGCTCCCCTCGTCGTGGCAAAGCCCCGTCGCGACGAACATGCCGCCGGGCTGGCCGGGGACGAAGCGCCGGCTGAGGCCGAGCCGCTCGTCCCACTCGTAGGGGCGCATGCCCTCCGGCACCGGCGCCGGGTCGAAGGGCGTCGCCTGCCAGCGCGGGTCGAGCTTCGGCCTCACGAAGGGCTGCACCCCGGTCGCGAGGTTCGCGTCGGAAAGGACGAGGACGACGCAGCGGAGCGATTCCGCGATGCGTCGCGCCGTCACCATGCAGTGGAAGCACTCCTCGATCGTCGCGGGCGCGAGGATCACCTTGGGCGCGTCCCCCGGCTGCCCGAACATCGCGGCGAGGAGGTCGCTCTGCTCCACCTTGGTCGGCAGCCCGGTGGAGGGCCCGCCGCGCTGGACGTCGACGATCACGAGCGGCGTCTCCGTCATGACCGCGAGGCCGATGAACTCGGTCTTCAGCGCGAGCCCCGGCCCCGACGTGACCGTGAAGGCGACCTTCCCCGCGTAGGAGGCGCCGATCGCCGCGCCGATCGCCGCGATCTCGTCCTCCGCCTGGTGCACGATCCCGCCGACGCTCTCGAACACCTCGCCGAGGTAGTGCGAGACCGAGGTCGCGGGCGTGATCGGGTACATCGCGCAGAGATCGAGGCCCGCGGCCATCGCCCCCATCCCGAGCGCCTGGTTGCCGTTCATGACGACCATGGGCGCCGTGGCCGGCACGGCCTTCACTTCGATCCGGAAGTCGAGGTTCGCCTCCGCCCAGCGGGCGCCGAGCTCCATGAGCTCGATGTTCTTGCTGCAAACCTCCGGGGACTTCTTGCGGAACTGGAGCGCGATCTGCTCCCGGACCCTCTCCATGTCGCGGTCGTAGATCCACGCGAGGAGCCCGAGGATGAACATGTTCTTGCCGCGCCTCGGGTTGTCCGTGACCGCGAGGCACTGCTCCTCCATGGGCACGCCGACGATCCGGTAGGAGCGCCCGGAGAGCTCCTCCATCGCCTTCTCCCACGCCGTCCGGACGAGCGGGTCGTCATGGGTCGCCCACATGTTCTCGACGAGGATCGTGGCGTCCTCCTTGAGCGCGCCGAGCCGGTGGCGCGAGAGGAGGACCTGCTCGTTGAAGGCGACGCAGAGGTCGGCCTCGTCGCCCCAGTTCGTCACCTCCCGCTCGCCGATCCGGATCCGGACGCCGCTCGCGCTGCCGGGGGTGCGGGGCGGGGGCTGGATCTCCGCGGGGATGATCTCGACGGTCCAGGCGCCGTTGCCCATCTTCGCGGAGACGGCGCCGAAGCTCTGGCCGCACTTCTGGGCGCCTTCGCCGGAGTCGGAGACGACCTCGAGGATGTGCTCCTTCGAGCGCTGGACGCGGGCACGGGGAGGGATCGTTGTGGTTGTGCTCATGTCTTCGGGGCAGCGATGAGAGGGGGCTCCGGGGGCCGGAATCGCAAGTAGCGCACCAACCCTCCTCGCCCGCGCCCGCGCAGGCGCCCCGCGCCGGATCCCATGCGCCCCCTGCGCGCCGCGGCCGTGCCGCCCGGCAGGCCGCGCGCGGGGGGAATCGGGGCAATTGGCGCGGGAAAGCGCACGGGGGGGGAGGCCCCGTCTCCTCCGCTGCCGGCCCGCCGGCCCGCGCGGCGGCGCGCGACTTAGGGCGCGGGCTTTGCTCGGGCGTCCCGCGCAACGACTCCGCCCGCGGGGGCGGCAAGGAGGCGAGCATGAGCGAGTACCGCCGGTCGCGGGATGAGAATGCCGTCCCCGTGGTCTTCTGCCGCCGGCAGGAGAAGTGGCTCCCGATCGAGGAGCACGCAAAGTGCGAGTTCTGCGCGGCGCCCGTCTTCGACCACGACGGCGACCCGGTCTCGTTCCTCTGCACCTACGACGGCGAGAAGCGCGAGTTCCAGCCTCCGCCCCCGAAACCCCCCGAAGAGGAGATCGGGACGGGAGACTAGACAGCCCCCGGGCCCCCTCCAGCCACGACGTGCCACGGTTTCCCGCCGTGCCCCCGGACCCCCGACGCTACACTCTCTGCCCATGGAGCGCGAACGCCGCCGGAGGAACGCATGGGTCGCGCTGCTCCTTCTGCTGCTGCTCCTCGTCGTCGCGCTCTTCTTCATGCGCAGCTGCGCGAAGCGCGCGACCGCACCGCCGGACGACCGCACCGCCGGCGCGGGGAGCGCCGCCCAAGCGCCCGGCGGGGAAGCGCCGCCGGCAGCGAAGCCGCCGGCCGAGGTCCTCGGCCCCGCGACGATCGCCGCCCCCGCCGAGGTGCGCGCCGGCGCGAAGTTCGTCGTCCAGTGGACCGGGCCCGACAACCCGAAGGACTACGTCACCATCGTCTCCAAGGACGCCAAGGACCAGGAGTACGGGAGCTACCGGGAGACGAAGGAGGGGCACGAGGTCGAGCTCGTGGCGCCGGTCGTGCCCGGCGCGTGCGAGGTGCGCTACGTCACGGGCGGCTCGCGCACGGTCCTCGCGCGGTCGCCCTTGGTCGTGACCGCGGCCGAGGCCACCCTCGAGGCGCCGGAGGGGATCGTGCTCGGCAAGCCCGTGACGATCACGTGGTCCGGGCCCGACGATCCGGGCGACTACGTCACGATCGTGATGCGGGGAACGCCCGACCACGTCCACGGCAACTACACGGAGACGAAGCACGGATCGCCGCTGGACGTCACCGCGCCGACGACGCCGGGCGAGGCCGAGGTGCGCTACGTCACCGGCAAGGGCCACCGCGTGCTCGCGCGCCGGCCGCTGAAGATCCTCCCCGCCGAGGTGTCGCTCTCCGCGCCGGACGAGGCGATGGGCGGCGCGACGATCTCCGTCGAGTGGACGGGGCCGGACAACAAGGGCGACTACCTGACGGTCGTCTCACCCGGCGCGCGCGACGCCGACTACGGGAACTACCGCGAGACGCGCGAGGGGTCGCCGCTCGAGCTCCTGATGCCCGTCGAGGATGGCGAGCACGAGCTGCGCTACGTCACCGGCCAGGACCGCAAGGTGCTCGGGCGCCGGACCATCCGGCTCCGCGTCCCGGAGGCGACGCTCACCGGGCCCGATGAGGTCGCGGCCGGCGCCGCGTTCACGGTCGAGTGGACCGGTCCCGCCTACGCGCGCGACTACGTGACGATCGTCCCGGCGGGCGCCGACGACGCGAAGTACGGCAGCTACGCCGACGTGAGCGGGGGGTCCCCGGCGAAGCTCACGGCCCCGGAGGAGGCGGGCGACATGGAGCTCCGCTACGTCGCCGGCCAGGGCAGGAAGGTGCTCGCGCGCCGGCCGATCCGGGTCACGCGCTGATGCCCCTCAGGTGCCGGAGTGCAGGTCCTGGCGCCGGAGGACGGCCGCGGCGGCCGCGGAGGCGGCGGCCGCCCAGGCGACGAGCGAGCCCACGAGGAGAGCCACGGCCTGCTGCTCGCCGCCGAGGGTCCGGACGAGCTGCGCGCCGGCCGGGCCGAACGTCTCCTTCCCCGAGATCGCGAGCATGGTCGCCACGCGCGTCGCGTCGACGGGGTTCAGGAATACGCCCAGGAACGCCACCCGGTTGGTCCACGCCTCCGGCAGCACGAAGGAGAGGCCGACGATCACGAGATCGAAGAGGAGGACGAGGAGGAACCACGCGACGAGGACGACCGCGTAGGACCGGGTCCGGCGGCCCGCGACCAGAGTGAGGGCCGCCGCGAGGGCCAGGAAGACGATCCCGGCGAGGAGCGTGAACGCGACCAGCACGAGGTAGCTCCCGAGCCCGAGGGTCCCGACCTTCCACCCTACCAGCACGCCCGTGCAGCCGAACCCGAGCACCGTCGCGAGCACGTGGGCGCCCGAGAGGCCGAGCAGCTTGCCGAGGAGGATCTCGGTGCGCGTGACCGCCTCGGCGAAGAGCTGCTCGGTGGCCCCGCCCTCCTCGCGGAAGCTCTGGACCGCCATGAGCATCGTCGCCAGCGGAACGACGTAGAGCACGAGGTTCAGGAGGCTCACCGCCGTCCGGTCGAACTCCTGGAGCCCCGCGACCTCGATGACCGCGAGGCCGAAGTAGCTGACGGCGAGCGTGAGCGCGGCGAAGACGAGCACGTAGGCCGCGACCCATCGCGCCCGGAGCACGATCCGAAGCTCCTGCCGGGCGACCGCCGCGAGGATCCGGGGGCGCGGGAGCTTCACGGCCTCGCCTCCGCGACGACGGCCGCCCAGTCGACGACGCGGCCGCCGAGGCCGGTCGCCTCGGCCTTCGCGCGCTCGGCGCTCCCGAACGCGGCGAGACCGGACGCCATCGGCGTCTCGAGCCGCTCCGCATGGACGTAGTGCGCCCTCGTCGCGTCGAGCCACTCGCCCGTCGCGTAGTCCACGACGAAGAGGCCCGTTCCGGAGGGCGGCGGCTGCTCGACGGTCCAGCGCGCGAGGCAACCGATGTCGTCGAAGAAGTGCGCGGCGCCGGAGGGCGTCACGGCCTCCGCGGCGAAGGGGCGCCGCGAGACCGCCATCCGGCAGAGGGAGCACTCCTCCTCGTCGAGAAGGAGCTCGACCGGGCGCGGCGCGCCGCCCCCGCACGCGGCCGCGACGAGCGCGGCGAGAAGCACCCTAGCCCGCATCGCGTCTCTCCCGGAGATAGGTGAGGTAGACGTCCTCGACCGCCGGCGCGTGCGTCTCGAACGAGCGCACCGGCCCGACCTCGCCGAGCCGCTGGAGGATCGCGTAGCGCCGGTCGAGAGGCGCGGTCACGATGACACCCTTGCCGTTGAGCCGCGCGCTGGTCGCGCCGCCGCGCAGCGCCGCCGCGACGTGGGCCTCGGTCGGCTTCTCGACGTCCACCTTGAGGACGCCGAGGCTCCGGATCCGCGCGAGGAGGTCCGCGACCCTCTCCTCCACCACCTTGCGCCCGCCGACGAGGATGACGACGCGGTCCGCGACCTCCGCCACGTCGTCGAGCACGTGGGTCGCGAAGAGCAGCGCCCTCCCCTCGTCGCGCCAGCGCCGCGCGCGGCGGCGCAGGTCGAGCGCCGCCTCGGGATCGAGGCTCGCCGTGGGCTCGTCGAGGAGCATCGCGCGCACGGGGGCGAGGCTCGCCACGGCGAGCGCGAGGCGCTGCCGCATGCCCCCCGAGAGCGCGGCCGCGGGCTTTCCCGCCGCGTCCGAGAGGCCCACCTCGCGCAGCGCCTCCTCCTCGCGGCCGGGCGGGAGCCCCCGCAGGCGCGCGTGGAAACGCGCGATCTCCAGCGGCGTGAGGCCCGACGCGAACGCGGGATGCTGCGGGAGGAAGGCGAGCCGGGACCTGGCGGCGATCGGTTCCCCGGCCGTGTCGAAGCCGCAGACGGCCACGCGGCCGCCGTCGGGCCGAAGGAGGCCGCCGATGCAGCGAAGGACCGTCGTCTTGCCGCTGCCGTTCGGTCCCATGAGCGCGACCGCCTCGCCGGGCGCGACGGCGAACGAGACGTCCTCCGCGGCGCGCACGTCCCCGTACGACTTGACGAGGCGATCCACCTCGATCGCGGCCGTCACGTGCGCGACCTCCGGTAGAGCCAGATGGCGACGAGGCACACGCCGATCGATGCGGCGGCGACCGGCGCGGAGCCCTGCCGGTCGCGACCGGCGTCCAGCACGACGCCGCTCACGGGCCTCAGGAAGGGCGCGCGGTCGCGCTCGTCGCTCGTCGGGACGAGCGGGAAGCTCCTCTCCGCGGCGGACAGCGCGTCGGAGACCGCGCTGTTGAGGAACATGCGAAGGAGCGGCCGGCTGCCGATGAGGTACTCGAAGGCGTCCTGCAGCCGGTGCTCGACGTCGCCGACCCCGTCGCCGTCGACGTCGTAGCCCCGGTAGTCGGAGAAGTGGTTGCCGACGCCGTCGGGGGTCCAGTCCGCGTCGGCGCGCCCCACCGTGAGGAGCGTCGACAGGTTGCCCACGAAGTCGTTCCGCGTGAACCTGTTGTTGAGCGAGCTCGCGAAGAGCATCACGGCCACGTCGTTCCACGCGACGAGGTTCCCGCGCAGCAGGTTGCCGTGGGAGTTGTCGAGGAAGACGCCGCGCGTGTTGTTGACGAAGGCGTTCCCCTCGGCGACCGAGTCGCGGCAGTCCTTCAGGAGGAGGCCGAAGGCGTTGATCCCCCTCCGGTTGTCGACCATCCGGTTCCCGCGGAAGACCACGCCCTCGGTGTACATGATCGCCGCGCCGCCCATGCTGTCGCGGAAGAGGTTCCGCTCGAACGAATTCGCGTTGCAGAACATGTAGTGAATGCCGTAGCGCAGCTCGAAGAACTCGTTCTCCTCGACCCGGTTGGAGTCGGAGTGGTCGAAGTACGCGCCGTCGCGGACGTAGCTGACCGCGTTCGCGCGGATCACGTTCCGGTGGGCGTCGAAGAGGTTGATCCCGGCCCCCCGCACCCCCACCTCGTCCTCCGGCCGGCCGCGGATGACGTTTCCCTCGACGACCGCATCGGAGCACTCGCGCAGGTAGACGCCGAAGAGGTTGTCCACGATCCGGTTCCCGACGACGCGCGCCCGCGACGCGCGTACCTTGACGCCGGAGGCGCTCGTGATCATCGGGCGTCCCGACCCGGCGATCTCGAGACCCCTGATCTCGACGTCCTCCGCCCGCACGAGGATCACGTCGCCCTCGTAGCCGCCGAAGATGCGCGGCCATCCCTCGCCGACGAGCTTCACGGGCCTCTCGATCACGAGCCGCTCCTCGTAGACGCCGGCGGCGACGACGACGGTGTCGCCGGGCGCCGCGGCGGCGAGCGCCGCGCCGACCGTCGCGTGTCCCCCGGCCCCCACGCGATGCGTATCCGCGGCGACCGCGGCCGCGAGGCAGAGGAGGGCGAGAAGCCTCACGCGGATCCCTCGCGGATCCGACGGCGGGCGTACAGGACCGCGAGGATCCAGGCGGCGGCGAGGCACGCCCCCACCACCCCGACGGCGACGCTCGCGCCGCCCGGGAAGCTCTCGACGTGGAAATTGGCGATCTTGACGCGGCCGAAGAAGGGCGGAGTGAACGGCTCGACCTTGATCGGCGCGTCGGGCTCGAGGTTGTGCCCGTACTGGTAGAGGCGGTGGGCGAACGTCCAGAGCGAGAACCCGCCGAAGTAGAGGAAGAGCACGCAGAGGTCGGTCAGGTCCTTCACCGTGCCGAGCGCGATCGAGCGGAGGATCAGGAGCCCGAGGAAGCCGATCGCGAAGGGAAGCCAGAGGAACTCCGAGAAGTCGCTCTCGAGCAGGGGACGCATCCCGATGTAGTGGTTCAAGGAGTTGATCTCGCGGAGGTCGTCGCGCTGCGCGGTGAGCTGCCCCTCCAGGCGGTTGATGTGGATCTGGAGCCGCAGGGGGTCCGGGTACTGGTTGGACTCGAACGCCATCGTCCAGAGCGGGAAGAGGAACGCGAACGGGATCGCGACGATCGCCACGACGAGCAGCGCCCGCGCCCGGCCGGCGAGCGGCTGGCCGAGCAGCTTCTGGTACGACTCGAGCTTCATCCGGACCTCCGCGAGGCGGGCCGCCCGGGGACCCATGCGGGCCCCCGGGCCGCGCCGCGCCTATTCGGTGACGATCATGTAGCCCTGCATCTCCTGGTGGAGCGCGGAGCAGAAGTTCGTGCAGTAGTAGGGGAAGACGCCCGTCTTGTCGGCCACGAACGTGACGTGCTTCGTTTCGCCCGGGTCGACGACGAGGTTGATGTCCATCCGGCAGAAGCCGAGGCCGTGCAGCTCGTCGGTCGTCTGCTCGATGTTCGTGATGTGGACGGTGACGGTGTCCCCCTTCTTGACCTCGAAGCTGGTCGGCCAGAGCGTCGAGCGCACGGCCGCCATCCTGACGTCCACCTTCGTGCCGTCGCGCGTCACCTTCGCGTCCTTCACGTCGAAGATCGCGTGCGGGTCCTTGTTCTCGGAGATCGGGTAGACCTCGATCGGCTTCAGGAGGCTCGCCGGGCACGCCTGCGCGTAGTGGGGCTCGGGCTCCGTGAACGCGTCGTAGAGGAGCTTCATCTTCTCGCCCGTGATGTCGATCAGCTGGCTCGACTCGGGCTGGCTCGGGCCGACGTTGAGATGCCGCCCGTGCGACAGCTTGTTGAGGGCGATCAGGAACTCGCCGTAGGGCTTCGAGGAGTCGCCGCCGGGCACGAGCAGGTGGCCGATGTTGTAGGCGACGGGGATCGTGTCGAGCACCTCGCCCGTCCTCGGGTCCCACTTCGTCACCGCGCTGTCGATGAAGAGGCTCGTGTACGCGAACCCCTTGTCGTCGTACTGCGTGTGCAGCGGGCCGAGGCCGACCTGCACCTCGCGCTCGCGCACCGCCTCGTACTTGAGCACGGGGATGCCGTCCTCGTCGCCGGCGAAGTCCTTGTTCTGGATCGCGGCGAGCATGCGGGAGACGCTGAACACGGTCGTGATCGACTCGAGCTTGCCGCTCGTCACGAAGTAGGTGCCGTCTGCGCCGAAATCGACGCCGTGCGGGCTCTTCGCCACGGGGACGAGGTAGCAGAGGCCCGGCACCTTGACCGGGTCGAGGACCTTCACGCCGCCCACGTCGTCCGCCTTGCCCGCGTCCACGGCGGCCATCGCCGCCCGCCAGTTCACGGCGATCGCGTAGTCCCGGTCGTTCGCGCCCGCGGTCTTCTCGAGGGATCCGGTCGCCCGCTCCGAGTTGTAGCAGGTCCACATCACCCAGTCCGCCGACGGCCCGCGGCCGGCCGAGCCGAGGTCCCAGTTGAACGGCGGGGTGACGATCTGGAAGCCGTGCGACATCTCGCCCGTCTTCGGATCCACCTTGGCCGCGCCGACGATGCCCTTGAACCTCGACGCGTACTCGCCGATCGGCGCCACGTCGCCGTGCGGGATGGGCACGGAGAAGCGCGAGGCGTAGGTGATCATCTCGGTGTTCGCGGTGCAGAACGCGCTGCCGTGGTTGCCCGAGGCGTTCGGGATCGGGCCGAAGATCTGCTTCGTCTTGAAGTCGCGCAGGTCGATCCGCGCCAGCCGGGTGCCCGCGTTGTCGTTGACGAAGAGCCAGCGCCCGTCGTAGACGCCGTTCGTCTTCGAGAGCGACGGATGGTGGAGATCGCCCCACGTGAGGTCCCCGAGCATCTCCTTCGACTCGTCGTCGAAGCCGTAGCCGGTCGCCGGGTAGGGCGCGAAGACCGGGATCGTGGCGATGTGCCGCATGGACGGCAGCCCGGCCACGTAGACCTGGCCCGAGTGGCCGCCGGAGTAGAAGAGGTAGTACCTGTCGAGATCGCCCGGCGGCACGTAGGTCTGCACCGCCGCCGAGGCGGCGCCGCCCGTGACCGCCGCGCCGCGGCGCGGCCCCTCCTCGCCCTTGCCGCAGGCGTAGAGCCCCGCGGCCAACACGGCCGCGAGAGCCAGCGCCTTCGCGTACGCGCTCGATTTCCTCATCGCGATGTTCCTCCCGCCCGTTCAGCGGGGCTTCCCGCCGTCCTGGGCACCTTGTTCCTTCATGTGCTTCTCGTAGGCCTTCTTCAGGAGCTCGAAGGCCTCACGCCGCTCGTCCTCCGTCAACGGGATCTGCTTCGAAAGCACGACCTCCATCGTGCCGCTCGGATGCATGAGGAAGTCGTCGAGCGTCCGTCCGAAGCGGCGCGGCGCGTCCTCGACCGCGAGCGCGAGGTCCGGGCCGATCTTCGTGGCCGAGACGATGCCGAAGCTCGAGACGTCGTGGCAGATGAAGCAGCCCTTCTCGACGAAGAACCGCCCCTCGCCCTCGCGCATGACCCGCTCGCGCTCCGCCTCCTCCGGCGTCGGCACGTCCCTGAGGATCGCGCCCGGGAGCAGCTCCGCGGGCACGTCGGTGTCGCGCCAGGAGAGGAGCACGAGCGCGATCGCCTGCGCGTCCTCCGTGTTGAAGCCGAAGTCGGGCATCACCGTCTCCGGCGAGTAGCTCTTCGGGTTCTGGAGGTGCGCGATCTGCCATCCGAAGAGCGTCGGCAGCGAGGTGAGGCGGGAGTAGTCGTACTGCTCCGGCTCCTTCTCGCCGACGCGCGTCAGGTCGGGCCCGATCGCGCCGCCGCGCCCGTTGATGACATGGCAAGCCCGGCACCCCTTCTGCTCGATCAGCCGCTTCCCGCGGTTGATGTAGGGGGCGCCCTCGATCTCCCGGTCGAACCGGTGGCAGAGGTTGCAGCGGAACTGCAGGAACGCGAGCGGGTCGCGGAAGCGGTAGTCCGCCGAGAGGTGGCGGTCGAGGAGCGGCTCCTCCCAGTGCTCCACCCAGCCGTGGGCGGCGGGCAGCTCGGTCGCGTAGCCCTGGCCGCCGTGGCAGAAGGTGCACCCGAACCTCTCGACGGGGTGATGGGCGAGCGGCGCCTTCGGGTGGCTCGTGAAGGGCTGCGGCACGTCGTCGAGGCCCTGCCACGTGACGCCCATGTGGCAGGACGTGCAGCGGTCGACGCGCTCCGCGCCCTCGAGCCAGATCTGCTGGAGGCCCGCCGGCACCGCGGCCGCGCGCTCCGGACCGAACCGCTCCTCGACGAGGCTCTTGAACTCCTCCTGGTACGGCGCGTAGCCGGGCCGCGCGTCCTCCCAGGCCACCGCCACGCAGATGCCGAGGGCGAGGAGCCCGGCGGCGGCGAGCAGGATCCTGTCGTAGCGGAACACGATATCCCTCCTAGTACCGCCCCGGATGGGCGGGCCACTCCTCCCAGGGCCAGTAGAAGTTCCAGTAGGGGCCGCGCAGGAAGGTCCCGACGACCGTCAGCACGACGAGCGCGATGCAGACGAGCAGGAAGACGGCGTTCGCGCGGCGCCTCGCGCGGTGGAACCACGCGCCCGTCGCCTCCGCGCCGGACCGGTCGAGCCACGGCACCACGCAGGCGAGCAGGAGCAGGAGACCCGGTACGATCACGCCGCCCACGAGCGCGCCGTTGATCGTCCAGCCGCCGATGCGCACGGTCGTGACCGTGACGAGCTCCTGCAGCCAGAGGAAGTACCACGGCGCCTTGGCCGGGTTCGGCGTCACCTGCGGGTTCGCGGCCGCCTCGAGCGGCGCCCCCACCCACACCGCGAGCGCGGAGGTGGCGGCGAACGTCAGGAGCGCGACCACGAAGAGGCGCCGGACGAGCCCCGGCACGGCCGGCACGAGGTGACGCTCGGTGTCGACGACGGACGTCTCGACGTCGGCCGTGCGTCCCGCGGCGATGCCGAGCAGGACATAGGTCTTCGATTTCACGGGGGGTGCGGGGGCGGCGCGCTCCTCGCGGGCGACCTGGTCGTGGGCCGCGAGGCCGCCGTCCTTGCGGACGCGCCAGAGGTGCCACGCCATGAGCCCGGTGAGCGCCATCGGCAGGAAGACGCAGTGGAGCACGTAGAACCGGATGAGCGTGTTCTGGTTGATCTCGTGGCCGCCGAGGAGCACGAAGCGGACCGCCTCGCCGACGACCGGGACCGCGTTCGCGATGTTCGTGCCCACGGTCACGGCCCAGAAGGCGAGCTGGTCCCACGGCAGCAGGTAGCCCGTGAAGCTCAGCAGCAGGGTCACGAGGAGCATCGCGAGCCCGATCCACCAGTTGAGCGGCCGGTTCTGGCGCGCATGCACGCCGTTCTTGTAGGCGCCCGTGAGGAAGACCCGCACCATGTGCAGGAACACGGTGATCACCATCAGGTGCGCCGCGATCCGGTGCGACGCGCGCAGGAAGCGCCCGAAGCTCACCGCGTACTCGAGGTCCTTGACGGAGCCGTACGCGCGCTCGACGGACGGGACGTAGAGGAACATGAGCACGACGCCGCTGAGCGTCAGGATGAGGAAGAGGAAGAGCGAGATCGTGCCGAGCCAGAACGAGTAGCTCGTCGCGATCGACCGCTTGCACACCTTGTTCGGGAACCCGTGGAACGCGAAGTTGCTGACGATCGCGTCGCCCGCCTCGCGCTCGCTCGCGGGGTTCCAGGTCCAGGTCCAGCGCCGCTTCCCGGGGCGCGCGCGGGTCAGGGAATCCTCGGTCATCGCAACCCCCTACAGCGTGAAGCGCCAGCCCTTGTCCTCGGTCCTCGCGAGATCGACGACGAGCTGCGCGTCGTCCGGCGCGAGCTCGAGCCGCAGGTAGTCGAGCGGCCGCGGCGCCGGGCCCGCGTAGTTCGTGCCGTCCCCGCGGTACCTGCTGCCGTGGCACGGGCAGTGGAACTCGACCTCCTGCGTGCGCTCCTTGCGCATGAGCTGCACGGTGCACCCGAGGTGGGTGCAGACCGCGCTCAGGCAGTGGAAGACCTTCCCCTCGCGGAAGACGAACACGCGCTGGTCCTTGAGGAAGGTGGGCCCGTCCGCGAAGTGGTCCGGCGGCCCGACCTTCACCTTCCGCGGCGCCTCGTAGAGCGCGTTCGGCACGAGCGAGCGCCCGGACATGAGGATCGGCGCCGCCATCGCCGCGCCCGCGAGCCCCACGCCGAGGCGCGCGATCAGGGCCCGGCGGCCGATCGGCTCTCCGGGGGACGAAGGGGGGGTCGGGGGGCGCTCAGGGCCTTCGCTCATAGTGGAGAAGCTCCATGGTCATCGCGTCCGTCGGGCAGCGGATCGCGCAGAGGCCGCAGCGGATGCAGCGCTCGTCGTCCTTGATCATCGCGGAGGCCACGACCGCCCCGAGGGCTCCCCCCACCTCGCTCGCCGCGGCGAGCTGATCCGCGGCAAGATCGATCTCCTCGAGCGGGACGAGCAGCAGGCAGTGCTCGGGGCACACGTCCACGCACCGGTTGCAGAGGACGCACTTCCTGGGGTCGTAGATCGTCTGCAGGTGGCATGCGAGGCAGCGCTCCGCCTGCGCGCGCGCGTCGGGCTCGTCGTAGGCGGTCTCGACCTCGCTGATCCCGGTGCGCCGTCCGAGGTCGACGGTCGGCGGCGGACGGCGCGGGATCCGGTCGTAGCCGGGCGTGCGGTCGAAGCGCCCGGTCGGGATCTTCTCGAAACGGAAGCGAAAGGAGGGGGCCCCGGGGGCACGGCGCGCGAGGTGGGCGTGGATGCCGCGCGCCGCGCGCTTGCCGTTCGCGACCGCGTCGATCAGGTTGCGCGGGCCGAAGGCCGCGTCGCCGCCGGCGAAGACCCACGGCGCGGTCGTCGCGAGCGTCTCGGGATCGATCCGGATCGTGCCCTGCGGCGTCCTCTCGACGCCGTCCTCCGGCGCGAGGAACGAGAGGTCGGGCTGCTGGCCGATCGCGAGGATCACGAGGTCGGCCTCCAGCTCCTCGTCGACCGCCTCGT